>PLEM01000139.1 GCA_003137035.1 Bryobacterales bacterium
GCGGCAATATCGGAAGCTATCCTCGCAGCGTCCAGCCTGCCCGGGGCGCCCGTGGTTCGTTGGCCAGCAACGTGGCGCTCCGGTGATCGTCACGAGGGATGAAGGGAACTCGGCACTCCATCGCACATGGGTCTGGAGCCGAAGGCCTCAACTTTGTGCTTTGTGGAAAACGAAAAAGAACACAGCCACGCTAAAGGCGCCAAACGCGTAGATGAGCGATGAGAACAGCGTCACGGCAGGAACCAGCCCCCGCACAACGTTCAGCACGTTGCGAATCAAATCAAAGGCCAGAAGCGCTGTTACGAGAATCGTTCCGATCAGAGCCAGCATTGCCGCATTCTTGACTGTCATGCTCGGAGTATGAACGATGCCTCCGTCCTCCGCAAGCCATGGCGGCGACTGGCGACCCCTGTCCCCGCCTTCTCCGCGTTCTTGGATCGGATCTTGGAGCCTGTTATCGACGAGCGCGGCGCTCATTCGGAAGCGGGACGGTTTCGGCTTGGCTCCGAAGAACCGATGACAGGTTGCGCTGGCGGGGCGGGCATCGGATTGGCCTTCTTCGGGCCCGACTGCGCAGCCTCGGCTTTCGGCGCCGCTCTGGTATCATTGTCGAGATCCGGATGCGCTCGTCCAACGCGGCTGCTTACCGAGACGTGCTCCGTGCACTGTTCCGGCTGGCGCAGCCTTACAAGACCCGGTTTGCGGTAATTGCGCTGCTCGCGGTGCTCGCCACCGGCGCGAATCTTCTTCAGCCGCTCGTCTACCGCGTCGCCATCAACGATGTGGCGGGCCTGTTCGTGGGGCGGCCCACCAGTCGTGCGCCCATCGACGAAGAAGGAGGCGGCCGGGTCTTGGCAGGGCAAACACTCGAACCCCATCGCCCGGGTTTCATAGCCCCACGCACCGGACGGCAGGCGCTTTCCACCCTGCTGAGAGCCGTGGCCTTGCTGTTCGTCATCGGCGTGACCGGCTACTTCCTCTCCCTCGCCGCGGATTATCAGAGCACCGTGGCGGGCAGCCGGATCGAGGCGCAGTTGATTCAATCCACCTTCGGCCATGTCCTGCGCCTTCCGCTCGGCTTCTTCAGCCGACGGGCTAGCGGAGGACTGGCCAAGCGCATAGACCAGTGCGACCAGGTCGCTCCCGTGGTAGCGGCCTTCACCCAGCAGATCGTTCCCGAGAGTCTCCGCATCGCCGGAGTCTGCGCCATCATGCTGACGCAGAGCTGGAAGCTCGCGCTGGTCGCACTCGGCGTGCTCCCTTTGTACTTCTGGATCACGCGGCGCGCGGCGCGGCGCCTTGAGACCGGCATGAGCGAGTACTACCAGATGTGGGAGAACGTCTCGGCCGGAATCCAGGATGCCCTGGCGGCGATCAAGACCGTGAAGCTCTCCGGCGCGGAGAAACGCGAGACCGAACGCCTGCAAAAGACCACGCAAACTGCCTACGACGACTACGTGGGCCGCAGCCGCGCCGGCAATCGTTACTTCTTGGCGCAGACTGCGCTGAGCCAGCTCAGCAAGGCTCTCGTGCTGGGCTACGGCGGCTGGATGGTACTCGAGCAGCGGCTCACCCCCGGAGACGTCGTGATGTTCGTGGCGTACCTGGATGGCCTGTTCGAGCCTATCGAATCGCTGAGCAGCATGGCGGTGAACCTGCAGCAGCATCTGGTTTCGCTCAGCCGCGCCGTCCAGCTTCTCGAGACCGGCCCGGAGGAACCTCGCGGTGCTGCCTTAGTGGACGGGCCGGGCAAAGTGGAATTCCGCGATGTCCGCTTCGGCTACACTCCTCGGCGGGAAGTCCTGCATGGGTTGAGCTTCACCATGGAGCCGGCTAAGACGACGGCTCTGACCGGTCCCTCGGGTGCGGGCAAGACCACGGCGGCCGACCTGCTGCTGAAGCTCTGGGAACCGGACTCCGGCGAGATTCGAGTCGATGGCCAGCCGCTCTCGCAAGTCGATCCGGCTTCCGTTCGGCGCGCCATCGGGATGGTGGCCACAGACGGCGCTGTGTTCCCGGGCACGCTGGCGGACAACATCCGGTACAAGCGCCCGGATGCCACGGACGCTGAGGTGCGCGAGGCCGCCCTGGCTGCCGGTCTTGGGGACGCGCTCGATCGCTTGCCCGACGGGCTGGACACTGAAGTCGGCGAGCGCGGGATGAGACTCTCCGTGGGCGAGCGGCAGCGTCTGCAAATCGCCCGCATCCTGGTGGATCAACCGCGCATTCTCGTTCTCGACGAAGCCACGGCCAATCTCGACTACGCGACCGAGGCGGAAATCAAATCGGCGCTCGATCGGCTGCGCTGCCGGGGCTATCATCCCACCACTCTCGTGATTGCCCATCGGTACTCCATGATCAAGGATGCCGCTCACGTGATCGTCCTGGATCAGGGCCGCATTCTCGCCCAAGGCTCTCCGGCCGAGTTGGTTGCGGCCGGCGGCTGGTTTGCGCAATTGGCCGCCCAGTCCACCGAAAAGCTCGCGGAAGAGATCCCTTAGGTGTGGCGTTATCTGGTGATATCGGAAGCTTGTTCCCCGGCGCCAGCTCGCGCACATTCGCGGTCTCGGCGTTCACCAGCCACGTGGTTTCCAGCCTATGCCCCACGGTTCGTAAACACTTCGCGACAAGGGACGATCTACTCATCCGTTGGGCTGTTCTCAGCAGCCCTTCCGCCGGTAGTATCATGAGTCACATGATCGCTTCTTCACTCTGGATGTCGAGAGAAGAAAGAAGCCGCCGATGATGGCGGCACCTCAACGATGGTTCGTCTGCCACACGATCATCGGCGCCGCGCTTTGCACGATGTCAGCATTCGCTCAGTCAGATCCCGCACCTATCCAGCCGCTGCGGAAAGAGCCTTCGGAAAAGCTCTCGGTAAACCCCGGCTTCCGCGATTGGGGCCCCGCGACCGTCGCCGGCAGGACGATACTGGCCGGCAACCCGACTGGCCGCGGAGGCCTGTTCGCCATCGACATGCTCACGGGCAAGGTGAGATGGAGTTACCGGCCTGTGTTCAGCAGTGGAACGGCATCCGTATCGACGGCCCCTGCCGTTTCTGGCGACGTGGTCATCACTCCCTTTGCCGCAGCTTATCCGGGCGCGGTGGTGGCGGTCTCGCTCGCAACGGGAAAAGAACTCTGGCGCGGTCCGGACCCTGTCCAGCATGCTGCGGTCGCCATTCAGGGCGATTTGGCCTATGTTCTCGCCAAGACCGGCCAATTCTCCGCGCTGGATGTCCTCACCGGCCGTGAGCGGTGGAAGGTCGCGTTCGCCACAAATCGCGCTGCTTGCGCATCCCAGCCAATCGTGAGAGATGGCAGCATTTACCTGACCGGCATTGCTGCTGCCACTCCGGGCGATCCCCAAAGGCCGGCGGGCTATTACCTGTTCGCTCTGGATGCCCGGACTGGACAGGAGCGNNACAGCGGACACGATCTTCGCGGTGGGCGGCTCGCGTCTCTATGCGGTGCAGCGTGCTGGAGGACGCGACCGCTGGCAGCCTGTCGAGATCCGGCGGTCAGTGGAAGGACAAGTTCGTGCCGTAGAGGTACACGGTCTGGTGGATGCGGGCTCCGTGCTGATTGGCATGACCTCCGGATTCCTCATCGCCTTCGAAAAGGACTCCGGGCGGACGGCGTGGGAGATGGCAGGGCAATACGGCGACACGTCGCCGGCAATGGCGGTTGCGGGCAATGTCCTCTATTTCCAGGGGAGCCCCGGCGTCAAACCAGCGCCTGCGCCGGGCGGCACTCTTCACGCGCTCGACCTGGAGTCCCGCCGCATACTATGGTCGTTCTCGCACCAGACAGCGCAAGCGAACTGGCCTTTTGGCTTCGTGACTCCGGTCGACGGGGGGCTCTGGGTAAGTTCCTATCAGGCACTGCTGAAGCTCGAGTAGTGCAATCGTAGTGCAATCGGCGAATAGATCTCCCCTGACGCCGAAGGGTTTACCGACTGCAATCGACACGGACGCGGTCGGCAAGTCGCGCACTGACCCCTGCCCTGGCAGGCGCCCGTTGCTCGCGAGCGCTATGGACCGATATCGGAAGTGTTCTGCCGGGTGATCCCGCCGTAGCTTATGCAAATCGAGGACTCTTGAGCCGTTGGCGCCTTCTTCTCGGACATCGCCAGAAGAACCGGAGCAATCGCCCGCGCGGGCTCCGATAATATCCCAAAGAGCCCCGACCGGACCAGGAGCTCCAATCCGCGCTCGTATCCGATCGGGCCTCGCCACCGATCTGCCTCCGCGAGCCGTTTGCCCGCCGGAATCGTCGGAACGTCGAACCTCTCGGCGATCCACAATGCAGCGTTGACCGGCGAAGTCATCCCCAGCACATCCATCACCAAGTCGATGGGGCCCATGGGTTTGGAGTCGCAACCGAAGCACTTGACGGTGTTGTTCACGATCCGAATCCCCACCGAAGCGGTTCGGTCGCCGTTCTTGTGTCGTTCAGGATGCCAGCAATGAATCTTGCCGGCACCGCCCATGCGGAGATCCAAGGCGCGGGCTACCTGGATGATCGGTACCTGGCGGTTTATGAACCGCATGTCCGGAATCACCGATCGCTTGGAGGACATCTCGCTGCCAAACCGGAATCCGGATCGCTTCCCCTGAGATCTGCGCCGCTACTTGTCGTTACGGTAACCGCCGGCGGCAAGCCATTGCTCCACCCATCGCACATCGATCCGGCGGCGACTGCCGACCGGAACCGACGGGATTTGTCCAGTCCCTACGAGTTGGAGGCAGAGCCGGTACGGCAGGCCGGTCATCTGAGCGAACTTGGGGATGGTGATCAGCTTCGTCATTCTGTTGCACCTCGGATCGGCCGATGCTCCCTGATCAAAGGAGGAGCGATGATCCTGCCGAATCCATCGTTCATTCGCTGCGTGGTATGGCTGCCGGTGTTAAGGATCGACGTGGACACGCGCGGCCGCAGGAAGCGGATGCGACGCCGGTTACGAGCGACTGCAAGACAACAACCCGGCAGTGCCGGTGCTGCTGGCGGTGTTCGAGAGGAGCGATGCCATTGAAGCGTGTTTCGATGAGGAAGCGCAGACGATGTTGGAGGAGCCGCCCGAGCCGAACGTGATCTTGCCGTTAAACGGGATGGATTCAGCCAGCGTCGCGAGCGCTTTTGGGAAGCTTGCCTCAATGACGCAGACACTGGCAGCGGCGGGTGCCTTGATCGAGATGATGCCCGGCAACGAGCGAACCGAGGGAGCGCGCAAATGAAGACCTACGTCGATTTCGGCGGAACGCCAGAGTTCAAGCTGTCGGGAGCGATCCTCCTCTACCAGGGGCACAACACGGCGTTCGCGACGTACCATCCGGTGCGGGAAGGCCGACAGGATGAAGCTCCGCAACTGGGCGCGGCGCAGCCGCTTACCACCGCGTTTCTGGAGCAACTGACTGGCGATCTGGGGCACAGGCTCCCAGTCGAGATCCTCCCGGAAAACGTCCTGGTGCGAACGCCGGAGGTGCTGGTGTGGTGGTCGCCCGCGCGCTTGCGCACGACGTTCTTCGCCGAACACGTCGAAGAGACCCAGGCGATCAATGGGAAGCGATTTCCCCAGCCGGCGCTGGTGTTCAAGGTTGCCGGCCGCGAACTGTGGGTGCGGGCGCTGCCCGAGAACCAACGCCCCGACCCCGGAACGGAGTTGAAGACGGCTCCGTACTGGAATTGCGCGGAATCCGGCGTCTGCTGCCAGGGGACGATGCGCTCGCCGGAGGTGGGCACGAGCCTGGACGCCATGGACACGAGTCTGGCAATGGCCGGCTGGACCGCACCAGTACCAGCGTGAAGGTCGCAGTGGCGCTTTCGTGAACCGCGCCAGTACGGGCGGTATGCGAAGATGGAGGCGGATTCGGTGATGTCGCGGATTTCCGAAGCTGAAAGCGACAAGCGAAGGGCGGCGGCAAGAACCAGTACGGCGGCCAGAACGGTCGCCATGGTTGTGGGGGGGTGTTGCCTCTCTGTTGACCATTCGCTCCGGCCCTGAACCGATTGCCGCAATGGTTGACCGGGTCATCCGGCCGGCATCGCCATCGGAGACTGGAAGGCGCTGAAGGCGTGTTTCCGAAGCTCGCTGAGCGCGATTCTCTGAAGCTTGAACTTCTCGGCGATGCAGACTCAGGAGGTACGCAGATGCGAGGAAGTCGAGAGTGCAGGTTGCTGGCCATTTCACTTTGGGCCGCTTGCGCGTGGTCTTTGGCCGCAGCCGACATAGATGCCCTCGGGCGGGAATGCGACGCGGGCAACCAGGCCGGGTGCGCCGGGCTCACTGAGATCGCAATAAGCCGCGACTCCGTGGAAGTGCGCCAGGCCGCCATCGCCAAGCTCAACGACCCCAAAGCTCTGCTCCAGATCGCCCGGGATGGCCGCCGTCCGGCCGTGCGCTTGGCAGCAGTCTTGAAGCTCAGCGACGCGGGCGCGCTCCGCGAGATCGTCAATGACGATCGTTCCGCGGATGGATTCAACAGTTGCCCCGTTCGCTTCGACTGGCACTTGCGGGACGCGGCGGACGCGAGGCTTCGAGCGGTGGCGCCTCCCGGTGTCGAAGCGGCGGAGAAGCTTGCCGACCAGACCGCGATCGAGAAGATCGCATGGAACGACCCTAACCCCTTTGTGCGAACCGCCGCGATCCGGAAGGTCGACAACCAGGAACGGCTTCGTCAAGAGTACACCACTGACCAGGCTAGAGCATCCTGGGATCGATACTTCGAAATGGAGAATTCGGCTGCGAGAGCCAGGATTGCCGAGTTGGCGCTCCCCCAGATCGATCGCCTTGCCGCGCAGTGTCAGGCGGGGAGCCGCGAGGCCTGCGACCAGCTCGGAACGATCGGCAAGACGGACATTGACGAGGTGCGTAGATTGGCGATCGGGCGGATCGCTGATCAGGCGATGTTGGTCGAGATCGCCCGGGGCACAGGCAGTCTCCGCAGGTGCCGTGGGGATAACAGCCTGTGTGTCGCGGCGGTTGAGCGTCTGACGGACCCGGCCGCCCTTGCCGATCTGGCCCTGCACCACGATGAGTGGCAGGTGAGCGCGGCGGCACTCCAGCGGGTGACGGATCCGGCCGTGCTGGCCAAGGCCGCCGGGCCCGACGGCCCGGGTGCGAATCAAAAGGCCGCAATGGAGCGTATTACGGACTTGGCCGCGCTGGCGGAACTCGCACACAACGTGAACGGTTACATAGTTGAGTCGGCCAATGCGCGGCGCCTCGCGCTGATCGAGCAGCTTGGTCAACAGTGCGGCGGCGGGAACCGGCAGGCGTGCGAAAGCCTGCTCGCCCTCGCGCTAACCAGCGATAAAGACTGGGATGGGGTAGGTCAGGCCGCGGTGAGTAAGATCTGCAACCCCGCGATGCTGGCCAAGGTAGCCGTGCTCAACTGCAAGAAACACCCGCGGACCAAGGAAGCGGCGGTGCGCAAGATCACCGACCAGGCTATACTGGCCCGGGTGGCCGAGGAGTCCGGTTGTCACGCCTCCTATGCGGCAATCGAGAGGTTAACCGACCAGGCGCTGCTCGCGAAGTACGCCTTAGGCGATGGCATCGATGCAGCGAGAGCCGCTGTGCGAGCCCTCACCGATCAAGCGGTTCTGGCCCGCGCCGCCGGGAGATCCCGTTACGACGAGGTGCGCGCCGGAGCCGCCGCAAAGCTTACCGATCCCGTTGTGCTTGCCAAGGTTGCGGAAACCGATAGCGCACTGGAAGTGCGCTCCGCCGCGTTTGCGAACCTGCGGGAACAAGACGCTTTGGCGGTGCTATCGAAGACCCTCTCCCATTGGGTGGCAGTCCAGAAGCGGAGTAACCCCGTCGAGTTGATGCGGACCGCCAAAACGGATTCGACGTGGATCATGCGGCTCGCGGCACTGGACATGATCACGGACCAAAGGGCCCTGACCGAAGTCGCCGCCGGCGCCGATTATAAGGATGTGCGGCTGGCTGCGACGGCAAGGCTCCCCCAATCCGCGCTTGCCAGACTCATCGCGGGCGAGCGCTGGGACCCACGAGAGGCCGCTGCCGTCTGGCTCACCGATCAGGCCGTCCTGGCCAAAGTAGCTGCTCACAATTCCGACACGGAGGCACGATTGGCCGCCATCGCGAACCTCACCGATCAGACTGCGCTCGCCGAAATCGCCATGAGGGACGAACTCGCGCGTCTGCGAGAGGCCGCTGCCGCCAGGCTCACCGATCAGGCCGCCCTCGCCAAGGTCGCAGCGCACGACTCCGACCAGGACGTACAATGGGCCGCTATCGCAAACCTCACCGATCAGACTGCGCTCGCCGAAGTCGCCACGAAGGAAGGCGCGGATCTGGGAGAAGCCGCAGCGACCAAACTCAGCAGCCAGTCCGAGCTCGCCGCCCTCGCAGCGAGCGGCCGGTCTTCGTTTGTGCAAGTAGCCGCCTTTGTCAGGCTGAACGATCAGGCCGCCTTCGCCAGGGTCGCCATCACGGCCAATGACTCCCAGCTCGCCGGTGCCGCGGTAGCAAAGCTCACGAATCAGCGTCTTCTTACCGAGGTTGCGACGAACGCTCGGTCCGGCGGGCGGACGAGAGCAATCTTGAGGCTCACCGATCCGCGCGTCCTCACCAAACTGGCCAACCCACCCCGGCCCCCTCGAGCACCAGACATCATCGATATTTCGGAAGGCGAGGACCCCGCATCTACTGCGGCAAGCAGGCTTCGAGAACTAGATAGGCTGGCTGAGAACGCCGGTCCTCTTTTTCCCTCTGAGAAGGACGCCACGACACCCGCCGGCCAGGCAACGTTGGCTCGGATCGCAACCGACGAAGATGCCGGCTTGCCCTTGCGGTGGCAAGCGATGGTCAGGCTTCGGGACCAGCCGGCGCTGGCTCAAGCCGTACCGCTTGCGCTGGACGTCGCGAGAGACGATAGACTGCCGCTTAAAGTCTTCATCGAGCGACTCACGGACCAAAATGCGCTGTCCCAGATCGTCCGAAGTGGCCGCCCTTGCTGCTTATTACTCGAACCTGCTGTCGCCAAGCTAACCGACACTGCCGCATTGACGAAGTTGGCCCTAGATTCCAACCCTTGGGAAGTGCGCTTGCTGGCAGTGGACAATCTGTCCGATCAAAATGCTGTGGCTCAGATCGCCCGAGACAGGTACAGGTCTCCCGTGGGCAGGGCCGCGTTCGACAAACTGACTGACCAGACTGCCCTGGCTCAGTTCGCTTGTTGTCACAAGGACGAAGGTCTTCGGCGCATCGCGATGGCCCGGCTCACGGACCAACTCGAACTGGTGAACGTCGCCGTATTCGTGAAAGACCCGGACGAGCGACAGCGGGCGGTCACACGTCTAACCGAGGACGCCGCGCTGGCCCGAGTAGCGGCAAGTGACCTCCAGGATTCCAAGACGATCGACGCTGCAGTGGCCAAGCTGAAGAATCAATCCCTGCTCGCCGAACTTGCCACGCCGACAAACTGGTATATCAGCGCCGGGGCCGTGGCGGGCCTGACCAACCAGCCGTTGCTGGCCAAGATCGCCAGAAGCGCGCACGAGATAGAAGCGCGAGCGGTGGCCACGGCGAAGCTCACAGATCAGGCGCTGCTAGCCGATGTGGCGCTGGCGGCCAAGGACTGGACGGTGCTGACTGCGGTGTTTGTGAAACTCAACGACCGGGCAACGCTCAGCCGAATCGCGGAGAGCGCCCCCGGATCGCCGGCCGGCCAGGCAGCGAAGCTGAAGCTCCGATTCCTCAACGGCGCGAACTAGCATCAGCCCAGGACCAGGAACGGCGCTTCTTGGCAGCGGCCTCTTTCACAGCATTGCCTCCGCCGTGGCATCCAGTAAGATGGCTTCATTCACGGTCTGCGACTTACTCGGCGCCTATGCGTAGCCAAAATGTAGCCTACTGGTGCCCCGCGGGTCCTGGCAGGATGGTCGGCAATCCGGACAGAACACATTTTTGAACATCGCTGCTTCGATAATCTCGCGATCGCAGCGGGCGGTGTCGCTAGTGGGAATGGGCCTTTGCCGTTTTGGCTCCTTCGCCGCTCGCCGTTACTCCTTCGCCGCGGCCTCCAGCGTGGCGATGTCGAACTTCACCATCTTCATCATCGCAGCCATCGCTTTGGGATGCTTCAGGATCTCGCCAATCTTCTCCGGCACGATCTGCCAGCACAGGCCGAACTTGTCCGTCAGCCAGCCGCAGGCCATGGGCTTGCCACCCCCAAGCAGCTTGTCCCAGTAGCGGTCGATCTCGGCCTGGTCCTTGCACGCGACGGAGTACGAGAAAGCCGGCGTGAGCGCCTGCGCGGGGCCACCGTTGAGGAACGTCATTTGCTGGCCCATAAGTTCGATGGTGATGGTCGCGATCTTTCCGGCGGGCCAAGGCCCCACGCCACTCGAACGCAGCTCGCCCACCTTCTTCGCTTTCGGAAACACCGAGAGATAAAACTCCGCAGCGTCTTCGGCGTTGTCGTTGAACCACAGAAACGGTGTGATCTTGTTCATGCTCTGGCCTCCATTTCGATAGTATCCATCGTCGAAGCCCCAGAGAACGGCACCCAGCTTCAATCTAACAAGGTGGCCAATCACGGGGCTTGTGGGTCAGTTCAATGATCGTCGGCCAAACCGGAAGTTGACGTGGTTCCCACTCCTCATGCCGGCCCGCTCGGCTCGCCGCACTCTGAGGAACGGCCCGGCAAGCCAGACGACCGTCCCCGAGGTTGGGCGTTATTTCGTGATATCGGAAGCAAGACGGGGCGTCCTTCCCGTCCCAGGGGCCAGATCTGCGGTTCGGGCATTACGCAGCAAGATGCCAGCCGATCTCGTAGACAGGGTGAGAGCGCAGTCTGCCCCCTGGATTTGCAGCCGGGCATCGGGTAGACTTGGGATGAGTACTCGAATTCCGGAGGTTCTCGTTCAACGAAATCCTGGACAAGCTCGATGCCCTTCGTGCTGCGAGTGAAGCGAAAGTTCTTGAAATCTCCGCAGCGATAAAGGCACAGGTCGCGACCGGCGACACCGATCTGCCAAACGAATTTGTTAAGAAACTAGTACGTGAAGGGCGTAAGCTGCAAGCCGACTACCTACGTCAAATACGGCTACTTCAGCGCGCCTGCGGAATCTCGGAAGCCCAGATCAGAGCGATTGAGCGCGCTGAAGAAGAAAAACGCCTGCCGAGTGGTGATGCTCTTTGGTACGACCAAGTACTGCAATCTCGCGCTACCGAGGACCTGGATGCACTTGCAGAATCCGGTCTTGAGCGGCTCCTCGCGACGGTGGATGCCGAATGGCTCAGAGGCGAAGCCGAGAAAGAATACCGGTTAGGTTCTTCGTTCCTCAGTAGCCCTCTGCACCTAGTAAACGGGATTCCGGTTGGAACAGCCCCGGAAGCCGTGGGGCCGCAGCGGTTCGCCAGAATGCTCCTCCTGTGCCAGGACCACCTCAACAAGAGATCGAACCTCGATTTCTTTGGTGCCGCGATGTTCGTCCCAGAAGTCGCGGCACTTGGAAACAGCCTCAACGAAATCGCCGAGTTGGGGCCGGAGGCCCAGAAGAAGCTCGCGAACCTCCCATTAATGCCGGACAACACGGTAACTTCAACAGTCTTTGAATTGCTCGTTGGAGCAGCCTGTGTTCGGCGAGGACTGAGCGTGAACATGGTGCCGGAGGATCGGGCGCAAAAGGTGCCGGATTTCCGAGTCACTGGACTCGGCGCTATACCCGGCGCAATCGAATGCAAGCGCAGACTTGGGCTGAGCGTATATGAACTGGACGAGGCCCGCCACGTGGAAGCGTTGTATCGGATAATTCAGCAGCCCCTTCAGGAACGAGGAATGCATTGCTCGGTGGAGGCGACTTTCTCGGTTCCCTTGCGGTTGGTCTCCGCCGCTGACTTTGCCAAGGCAGTTCTCGGGGCCGCGAGCCACAGTCGTGACCAGGATTCACAGTCAACCTCTTGGGGATCACTCGCTATCCGACGTCTCCCCTATTCTGACAGCGTCCGTAGGACTAGACTCTACTCACCGGGTTTCATCCAGCAGGTCTTCCGTTGGGAGGTACTGGAAAATGAATGGGACGGGCTCCTATGTCAAGTCGAAGCTCCACGCCAAACCATGGTTAGATCGTACAGAATGCCGTTTTGCCTAAAATGGAGGAGCGAGAGCGAGGAGGCGCTCACGAAGCGATCGCGTGGAATCGCTTCGCTCTGGACCAGCGCGATCAAACAGATTCCTGCCGGGGAGATCGGCTTCGTGTACATTGCGTACCCAGAAGGTGGGCGACCGGCCATAGCGGACGCTCGTACGCGCCACATCCTCAAGTCCATGGAGGAATCTTGGCACCGATGGTTCGTACGGGTTCCTGTCATGGTTATATGCCGTCTATATCCAAGGCCGGTTCATGAGGGGCGCCCTGACCTGATCGAGAGCGTCCTGGTGGGTGCAGGAAAGGGACAGGAGCATTGGTTGACCTATCTGCCGTGGAATGTCTTCACTCGCCAGTTTGATTCATCCCGGGACGCGTAGTTGGGCGTCTGGCTCACCTCGAGATTGAATCCGAACCTACCCCAGTTGGCCGCATCGACTGCAAAGCGTCGAATGGCGTTGCCCGGAGCCCATCGCTCGTTTTCGGGAGCGTTAACCCCCAATATCGGTAGCTCCCTGTCGGACGTCGGAGAGTCTCCAAGTCGGCCGTTCATCCGCTCGGAGCCGGCAGACGACTTCCCAGAAGGACTTCGCGTTGCGTTGTCGGGCACGACACCTCTCAACAGGAATTTCCGAATTCATCGCGGGCGCGAACGGCACGTGGAAATCGAGTCTGTCCCAGGCCTTGATGCTGGTGGATCGAGCGGCTAGCTTCCGCCGGCCTTCTCACGCCGTGGCAGCAGCCGCGCCGGTTCGAAGGGCTGGCCTCGCAGGAAGACGCGCTCGATCTTGCGCGTGTTGCTGATGCTCGCCAGCGGGTCGGCGGTGAGTGTCACCAGGTCGGCCCGCTTGCCCGCTTCAATGGTCCCGGCGTCCTGGAGAATGCCCAGCGCCTCGGCGCCGTTCCGCGTCGCGATCCGCAGGACCTCCAGGGGAGGAATGCCGGCGGAGGCCAGCAGCTCCAACTCGCGGTGGAACGCCACCCCCGGCGTCATCCAGGGATTCAGGTAGTCGGTCCCCGCCGTCAGAAGCACCCCCCGCCGGTGGAACGCCCCGATCACCTGGACCATCACCGGAAAA
Organism: Bryobacterales bacterium; assembly: GCA_003137035.1. Classification (GTDB taxonomy): domain Bacteria; phylum Acidobacteriota; class Terriglobia; order Bryobacterales; family Bryobacteraceae; genus Fen-330. The sequence goes on from PLEM01000139.1 coordinate 13,202, forward strand.
GCGCGCTTAGCCTCCGCCATCGCTTCTGGCGGCCAGTACGAGGAGAACAGGTGCCGGCCGCGCCGCCAACTCGCAGCGTCTTCGGGAGGCGCGAAATCCGGCTCGAGCCGCTCCAGGACCGCTGGATCGTCTCCCCAGGTCACCGCTTCGCCCAGCACCAGGTTCGGATGCACCTCGACGCGTCGCTTACACAGCAGCGAGGCGAGCTGTGCCACCTCCGGTCCGTTCGGGTCCACCACCTCGCGCCACTTTCGGAACAGCATCGGGTTGAAGCGGCGGTTGGGGATGTAGAAATCCCGGAATTCCTCTCGGTATTGAGGCGGCACAATGCTGTGCGCCAGGCCGCAGTACCAACTGTGGGCGAGCGAATCGATCCCCAGCTCCGCCGCTTCCGTCCAGGTCGTCTGTCCCAGGTGGCCGATCACCCGGAGGCCGTGCTGGTGCGCCTCCTGGATCGCAGCTTGAACGAGGGCCGGCGGCAGGCCGACGTACAGCTTGATGAAGTCGACCTTCCGGGCCGCGTCACGCCGCACGACCTCCCGGATCTCAGCCTCCGTGCCGACCCGGGTCGGGTTTCCGAAGCCCGTGTCCCTGGCGTCAATGAACACCCCCGCCGTCCGAATTCTGGGTGCGATCAATGCGCCGCCTTCGATGCGGTCGCGGAGCTCGACGTTCTGCTCAACATACGACTCACCCGCTGCGCGAATCGCCGTAACGCCGAACGCCACGAGTTGGGTGAGGAAGGGCTCCGCGGCGGAGCGGGGCAGGTGCGCGTGCGCATCGATGAAGCCCGGAACCACCCAACGCCCCGTCAGATCCAAAACCTTCGCCTGCGGCAGCAGCCGGACGCCCCCTCGGTCGCCCAGATAGGCGATCCGGTCTTTCACGATCACGATCACCGCGCCGCGGCGCGGCAGCGCCCCCGTCCCATCGATCACGGTAGCCCCGGTCAGCGCGATTGCGCCCTCGCCGAATTCGATTGGCCTCGCGGCCATCCCCGCGCTGCACAACGCCAGCAGGATCGCGGAACCGAAGAGTCTCCTCGTCACGCGTTTGCCTCCATCACAGACTTATACGTCCGTGAACGCATTTTGTCACCCAGGAATCTCCGAATTCTCAACTCAAACCGATCACAGTGGGACGGCTGACCCTGTGTCTTCGCTGGAATATGACGCCGGGCAGAGCACACTCTATCGCCCGGCCGTCGCCCTCAGTCTCTGCCAGAGCGTGCGCTCCCGCTGGTGGGAATCGCCGGCCACTCGGAAAGTGGCGCCGGCCCGGCCATCTGTGCGCTGGTATGGTTGTTTGCAGGGCGTTAAGTGGTGATATCGGTAGCTCTACGGCTGGCCTCAGCTCCGGCATCCGCACATCCGCGGTTTGGCGCTATACGGCCAAGTGGAGTTGCACGCCCACTTTCCGAGTGGCCCGTTATTTGATCGGAATCGACTCCTCAGCGCCGCGCGGCCGGATTCTCCAGAACTGGACCGGACGCAACGTGCCCGTACCGAACAATCGACGTTATATTGCACTGCATTGGGAGACGTGATAGCCTTCGCTCCAGAGAGGAGATCTTGCTTGTGGGAACAGTGCGTTTGCATCTGAGATTGGCGATAATCTGGCTGGTCCCCGTCCTATGGCTGCCGGCCGCTGACCTGGACAAGTTGGCGCGGGACTGCCGGAGTGGCAAGCAGAAGGCGTGCGATGAGCTCGCCAACGTCGTTTGGACCGACGGCAGCCCGGAAGTGCGCGCCGCGACGCTTGAGAAGCTTACCGATCAGCGCCAACTCGCGAGAATTGCCATCGCCAACAATTATGTTCCTGGGCGGCCCAGGAATTGGGACGCACTGCGCCTGGCGGCCGTGGAGAAGCTCACCGACCAGGCGGCGCTTGCCAAGATAGCCTTGAAGACGTACAGTCCTGTGCAGGAGGCGGCGCTCGGGAAGCTCACCGATCCAGCCACTCTTGTCCGAGTCGCCAAAGCCAGCACCAGTGCGGACATTACCGCGGTCGAGGTCAAGGCAGTGAAAAAGGTCACCGACCAGGCTGCCCTGGCCGACATCGCCAAGACCGCCCGCAACCCTTTCGCGCAGAAGGAGGCGGTCCTCAGGCTGGTTGACCCAGCCACGCTCACCTACATCGCCATGACCGCCGACGAAGCGGAAGTTGGCCGGGAGGCGGTGAGGAAACTCGGCGACCAGGCCACGCTCACGGCCATCGCCAGGACCGCCCTGAGCCCAGGCGTGCGCGCAGAGGCGGCGGGGAAACTCACCGACCAGGCCACGCTCACGGCCATCGCCAGGACGGACAGCAGCGACGCGGTCCGTCTGGCGGCGCTGGGGAAGATTACCGATCCGGCCACGACTATAGAAATCGTCAAGGGCCGCAGCGACTGCTGCGAATTCGCCGAGAAGGCAATCAAGAGGCTGACCGACCAGGCCGCCCTGGCCGGCATCGCCAGGACCCACAGCGCCGCATCCGTGCGTGAGAGCGCAGTCGGGCGCGCCTTGTCGCTGCGCCCGTGCAGCGTTGGCATCGCGGACCTGCAGGCGTTACCGCGAAACGTGACAGCGTCGGTATCCAGCCGCCTGTTCTTTGGGGAGGATCTTCCGGCCGAAACCGAAGCTAAGGTCCGGGAAGCGGCTCAGCGCATCATTGCGAGCGCTATGGGCGCTCTTGGGTACCGCATGGCGGGCGGCGACAAGCCGGAGCTAGTTGTCGAGATCGAAGCGATCGGCAGGGCCATCGGCGCCAACTACGGCAGGATAGGGTTCTCTTACGAGGGAACCCAATGGGAGGGCGCCATCAGCTTCATCCGCAACGGGTGCGCGTACCGAAGGATATTGGATTGGCGGTCGACCGGGCCCTCGGTGATCAATTATTACGGTTCGGAGCCGCCGGAGCCCAAGGACCTGGTTCATGCGCCGTTTGAAGCTGGCATGAAGGCGATGGTCGCCAGGACGATGGTTGAGTTGGGCGCGGACCTCGACGGAGTAGAGGCGAAGATCCGATTGGTCAAGAGCGCTGACTTTACTTTGGCGGAGGTGGCCTACCACAGCCTCCCTCTGGGCGCCATCGACCAGGCCGCGCTGGCGGGCATCGTGATGGCAGCGGGCCTCTGGGATGCCCGGCTTGGCGCATTTGAGAAGCTCACCGATCAGGCCGCGCTCACTCAGGTCGCCACGAGCGCCGACACCCCCATGCTGCGAGCGCCAGCGGTTGCGAGACTCACCGATCAGGCCACGCTCGCCCAGATAGCCAGGACCGACAACGATGAATCGGTGCGACTAGCGGCGGTGAGGAAACTGACCGATCGCGCCGCGCTCGCCCGGATCGCCAAGGAGGACAAGAGGAGGGAGATGCGGGAGGCGGCCATGCTTCGGCTCCAGCAACTGGCGAAACATTGAGAGCGCACGGGGCCGCGCCGAATGGATGTGCGTGGGAGCCCAGGACGGGAGCACGGGACCGGCGGGACAGTCCTCCCGGCCTGTTTCCAGCGGATTTCACGAAGCTGGCTGCGAACTGCTCTTGTTACGCCAAAGGCTTCGGGGACAAGGCTTCAGGGGACAGGCTTCGGGACGGCTTCGGGGACAGGCTACGCAACTCCGAAGCCGCTCCGTTTACCCCATGTCGCCTGTCGTCAACCTGACGCATAAAGCGCTACTCATGAAACTGACTCGATCCCGACTCCACGAAACCACCAGCCCCGGCTGCTGGATAATCGCCGAGTTCTGAAGGCGTCCGTTGCTCGCCGATGCCGCACTCAGCCACCGCACTTGCACGAACTCCGGCGTCACGACCTGGCCGGCCACGAATTGTGCGGCCCCCTGGCCGGAGACGTTGACCTGCAGCGTCATGGGACCGGGAGTCGGATAGGTTCCCGTCGAGTAGCCACCCGCCACGGGCAGATTGCTCTGGAACGTGTACGGCGTGCCGTTCACGTAGGTCGCCTGCTGGTAGAGCTTGCCGCCCATCTCCGCCAGGCTTCCAGACTGCGGAGTCGTGGCCGAGAGCGGCACCTTCTGCCCCGTGGCTTCCGAATAGAGCATCAGCATCTTGCGCACGTCGGGATCGCGCACTGCGATGCTCACACCCGAAAGCACCCACGATTTCGCCCCGCGCCGGCCTTGATGGCGTTGTTGACTCTCTGCTGTTTGCCCAACACGCGATCGAGATGCTCCGTCGATCCTTGCCCGATGGCCCTCCGCGACACTGCCTCGACCGACTCTCCAACCGGCTGACCAAGATCCTCTCAGAAGCCCGCAAACTCAGCCCACCCGGATAACGGGCAGAGATTGGCCGGATAAAGTCGGCAAACCGTCGAATGACCCGAACGAGACGGTGGTGACGCCGGCCCGCTGAGGAGCGTTATCGCGCCATATCGGTAGCCAACTCCGCGGGCTTGCCGGCCGCTTTCAATGGCATGTCACTTGCGTTCACCGATGACATCCTCCCTGCGGCCACGAGGGAAGAACAGCTAGATGGGGAGCGCCCCCAGGTAGCTACCGATATGGCGCGTTAACGCTCGCGGTCCCGCTGCCGCGTTCTCGACGATATCCGTTGACCGCCGTTCGGCAGTCCCATCGGTGGCTGATAAAGGAGACCACGACGATGATCAGTAGGAAGCTCTCCCGGCGGTTGGAAAGGCTGGGAGCCAGCCTCGCGCCGACCAGTGCTCCGGAGGTAATCAACGTCCGCATCATCTCCTCGGCGGACGGGAGCATTGTTAATCAATTCTCGGTAACGTGTGACGACGACCGGTACAACCGCGGCCGGCGAAAACGACCATGGCCGCAGAAAGCGAACTCGGGATAGCTACCGACAACACGAAGCCTCGAACTTAGCGTTCACGGCGAACTGGTCGCTCCCCGACACTTCGATTGGCCGTGTACAGACCAAACCAGTCCGGTTGAGGGTGATGGGCTACAACCTGGGGAACCTTTGGCGGCGGCTGGTGCTGCCAAAGAGGATCGACAACTGGTTGCTGACCAGCTTGCAGCAAGGGCTGGTGAAGACCGGCGGTCGTCAGATCAAACACGCGCGGTACTACTGGCTGATGCTGGTCGAGAGCCATCTGACTAGGCGTCTGTTTGGGAGCATGGTACGGCGGATCGGTACCCTGGCGGTGGCGACGGGGTAGACGGAGGCGATGGGCACAGCGAAATCAGGGTGACCAGGGCGTGAGGGCAGGGGAAGTGTTTGTGGAATGCACTGAAAATACAGGATTTCCCGGTTTTGGACTTTGCGGGCAGGGTGACAACCCCGCCTTGCGGGACCGATGACGGCTCCGAGAGGAAATAATGCAACTCGTCGCAGGATCAAGGGATGCCGGCGGGGTGTACAATTCAACTGGACCCGGGAGTCCGAAGTGGAAATCCTGGTTAACGGCGAATTGAAAGGCGGAAACGTCATGCAGCAGAGAATCCTTCGGGGAATGTCTTTTGTGGCAGTGGCTGTCCTTCTTGGGACATATCTCGCGCACGGGCAAAACCAGGGCGGCGTCCCAGCGGAGTTCAAGCCAACCATCGAGCAGAAAGTCGATGCGCGCTCATCTCCCTCCAAAGTAACGGGCGAGGAGGAGAGCGCCCTAACCACCAAGGGCTACGTCAAGATTGGGACGGTTAGCGCCGCGCAGCCGGGTACGAAGACCGCCGCAGAGGTAACGAAACAGATGGAGTCGGCCATCCTGCGGAAGGCGGCAGAGGCCGGCGGCGATGTCGTCCGTTTCAGCAAAGAAGGCAACATAGAGACCACAGACGTGCCGACCGGTAAGACGAGAAGGATCCCGGTGTGCTTAGAGAGCGGTATCCAAGTTGTATCCACTCCAACCACCACGCACAGTTGTACTACCGATGTTCATGGTTTCACCAATTGCTCCAATACCACCACGTCCAGTTACAGCACACAGGGAACGTGCAAGAAGTGGGGTCCACCAGAGCAGGTCCCGGTCACCAGGAAGGAAAAGTCCCTAGTCAGCGAGGGCAACGTTTGGCGATACGATCCTAAGCTGGTCGCCGACATCGCCCGCGCAGCGGAGGCCCACGGCGCCGACGTCGCACGCGCAGCGGCGGCAGCGCAAGAGTCCGCCCGGAAGGCGGCGGCAGCCGAAGCAGAACTGCTTCTGGCCCATGGGGCCGACGTTAATGCCAGGGACAAGGATGGCGAGACATATTTGCACCACGCGGCCAAGGCGGGGACCGGGAAAGAGGCTGAGCTGCTTCTGGCCCATGGTGCCGACGTCAACGCGAAAGATAGCTCTGGCCGCACGCCGTTGCACTATCCGGCGAGCGACGGAAATAAGCAGTTGGCCGAGTTGCTTCTGGCCCACGGTGCCGACGTTAATGCCAAGAATGGCCAGAAACAGACGCCGATGGGTTTGGCGGCGCAAAACAAATTGAAGGAAATGGTGGAGTTGCTGCGCCTGCACGGCGGCCACTAGTGACTGCGCAAAATGCCGCGAGGCCTTCTGAAATAAGCCGTCGCTTGGGAGGTCACGAGATTGCTGCGAGAGGCACAGAACACGGGCGGAACCGCTGATGGCAATCCGCACTCAACATCTACTCGATTTCGGTCGTCGGCAAGGGGCCGGTGTCACCACCGTCTCGTTTGGGTCATTGGTCATTCGACGGCTTGGCGACACGCTCATGCGGATTGCCGGACCCAAACGGAGCGAATCGCGTGAAGATGCTACCCTCGTATACGGATCTCCGGGAATTTCGCCGGACGAGAGGACGGTATGGCAGACAAGAAGAAAGGCACCGAAGGCGGCTCGGCGAGCGGTACAGAAGCAGCTGACAAGGGAGCCGGGAAAAAGGCTGTGGTCTCGGAAGCCGCTGGGGAATCCGCGGCCCAGATCGCGCCCAGGATGAAGTCCACGAAGATACCGAAATTGCCCAAGAAGAACAAATCTCGCCTGCCGAGGCGCGAGAAGAAGGCTAGGCGAAAAGGCCGCTGATGCCTGGCCGAAGGCTAGCCCCGTTACGCCTCAAGGATGAGCCCCATTTTGTGGACTGATCCGATAACCAATCAACCAATTCTCTCGCCCCCTTTATCAGTGAGACGACCGAGACCGCTAGCGCTGGGTCGCGCGAGCTGTAACCATCTGGGCGGGAAACGCCCAAACCGCGGATGTGCGTAGGCCGGAGCTGAGGTTACGCGTGGAGCTACCGATATCACCACTTAACGCCCTCCAAGAAGCCAATCGCGGCGCACAGAAGGCCGAGGGGGGCGACTTTCCGGGTGGCCGACGATACGTTCCGAAACCGGTCGCAGACGGATCACTCACTCTGCCAGCTTTATCACCACTCCGGGCGCGCCGCCAGACAGACCAGCGCGGCCCTAATCAAAGATCCTCCTCAGATCCATTTCCAGCTGCGGGTTTGCGATCTGGAGGATTTCGCCTTTGAACTCGCGGAGGCCGTCGCTTTTGGTGACGGTGTAGGCGCGTTTGAAATCGAGGTCCAGAAGCCAGACCTGGGTAACACCTTCGGCAATGAAATCGTCGCAGCGTCTTTGAACCTCGGAAAAACGTTCGTCACGGATGATCTCGACGCACAGGAGCGGGACTCGTGGCGGTGGTTCTTCCAAATTGAACTGCTCGCGCAGCGAGCGCAGATTCTCGCGCTCTTTCCGCTCTTCGTCCGAATAGAAGCGCGCTTTCTCGAATTCATGATTGAAGATGGCACCCTCCATCCGCTCGACGATGAAGTCAATCCGCTTCTGAATCTGCGCGAGCTTCTCGGCGGGAGTCGTATCCTGGCCCTCTTCGTTTTCTTTGGGTTGATCGTCTGCGTAAATGGCGAAGTGGGTTGTTCTATTCGCGACTCGCTTTTGCTTAACGGTCCGGATGCCGCCGCGCGCTTCACGCTCAGCAATCCACTGGTCGAGACGGGCAAGGGAGGCAGATCCGCCGTGCGCAAGCGGGGGTTCCGATTGCTGCACCTGCTCCCGTACCGAGTCCAGAGTGAGGCCTTGTTCGCGTAGCAGTTGAGCGGCGAAGGATACCTCCTCGCGAAGCAGGCCGACGAAAAGATGCGGCGTGCCGATGTCTTTGTGCTTCATGCGCTCGGCTTCCTCGGCGCCGTATGCCAGCACGCGCTTGCACTCGTGGCTAAGCGGAAGGTCCACCGAGGTCGAGACCTTCTCGCGGATCGTGGTGTGCGCCTCGATCTGCTTGCGGATCGAATCGATCTGCGCGGCCGACCGCAGGAAGCGGTTCGCCAGCGCCTTGTCCTCGCGCAGCAGGCCGAGCAGCAGGTGCTCGGTCTCGATATAGGGGCTGCCGAACCGGCTGGCCTCATATCGGGCGAAGAAGACGGTTCGCCGGGCCTTTTCGGTGTAGCGCTCGAACATGTCCTCACTTTACTCCAAGATGATGGCGGACGGAGGAAGGCGCGAGCTCGTTTGAAAGCTGATCGAGGCCGCGCTGCTGGCGGATGAGGCGGCCCGACAGTCCGCTTTCTGGAAATCATCGACAGCTGACGCGCCATCCGGAAGTTGGGCTATGCGAGATCGAGTTGCCGGACAATGCCCGCCCTGTCGAAGTGGCCCAGCTGATGCCGGGTAGGCTTCCGATATGGGTGTCCGTCCGGCGGCAGCCCCGATTGACTCCTGGATGTAGTTGTGCCGACCGGCAACATAAGAGTCTAATCGATCCTGAACCCTCGGGCCGCCAACAGCTCGATCATGCCGAGATTGTGCTGAGCATTACTCAACTCAAGGCACTTCAGAAAGCATTCACTTGCTCTAGCACCGTCGCCGAGGCGACCATAGAGGTCAGCGACAGCGTATAGCGCGATGATGTCGTCCGCCCTGTACTGGAGTGCTAACTCAAGGTACCGGACCGCGCGGCCAACATCTGCCGCATGCTCGGCAATGACAGCCGCGTGCCTGGCTAGGAGCACGGCCCACCGAGCATCTCCGGACGACGTAGCAGCCTGCAATCCGTGATCAAGAACATCAAGAGCGTCTTCTATGGCTCCGCGATCAGCAAGCGCGCAGCTCTGGTCGATGCACGATCTGAGCTCACTGTCGGTCACACTCACCTCGGTGTACTCGGTACATAGGGTATTGGCGCCAAGTTGTGTTTACATCTTTCCAGGTTAAGCCACGCGGTTTCCATGCAGCCGTCGTAATTCCAATCATCGGGGTACAATCCACCGCAATCCGCAGTTTCGGCAATGTACAATCCCCAACAGATGTTTTCCTTAATTTCCTCTACAACCGCCTGGATGAGATTCCCCACAGCGTGAGTCTGCTGTTCCTGGTTGACGGCGACAACGACTGTTGCTGTTGCGAGCGTCACGTAGCCGAGCAGGAGGGTGTAGTCAACGATGTCCTGGCGACCGTTCGGGTCGATCCTATTGACAGGGTTAGCCGCGGCGTACAGGTACTTTTGCAATGCAGTAGAATACGTGCCACACCCCGCACATCGGCACTTCGCACATCTACACGACGCGTACGGGTCTCTAGTCAGGAACCTTCCCGTTGGAGAGTTGTAGTAGCGCGCGCGGAGATAGTAGAGGCCAAGATCGGGGTCGTACTGCTCGCCGCGGTAGAGGTAGACGTTTGGGGTGTTTCCGGTCGAACTGAAGATGTTGCCCCAGGCGTCGTAGTCGTAGGTGTCCGTCGCCGTGCCGCTCGCATCGGTCAGCGTACGGACGCTGCCCAGGCCGTCGTAGCCGTAGTAGCTCGTCACTCCTGATTGCGTTTGACTGATGCGCCGACGGCCGTAGACGTACGATCTTGTCACGGCACCGCTGTTCAGTTCCTGGACCACCTGCGGATAGCCTGTCGGGTTCAGGTCGGCCACCAAGTATCGTGTTGTTACGCCACGCACCGTTTTCGCGACGCGGTTGCCGTCGCCGTCGTAGACGAGCGTCACGGCTCCGCTGTTCATGCCGGTCAGGCGGTTCTCAGAATCGTACGTGTACGTGTGGGCGCCCGAGCTCAGGGTGTTGCCGTTGTTGTCGTAGGTGTCGGTTGAAACCCGGTCGTTGTTGTCGTAAGCGAAGGTGGCGGACGGGATGCCGGATAGGGTCGAGGTTTGCGAGAGGCGGTTGCCCACCGGATCGAGCGTGTAGGAAACTGAGCCGGCCCTGGGATCGAGAGTGATCGTTTCATTGGTCAGCCGGTAGATGCCGTCGTAGTTCCAGTTGATCGTGCGGCCGCCGGGTTCGGTCACCTGACGGCGGTTGCCGGTTGGGCCGAGCTGGTAGGTGTAGCCGTTCACTGCCCGGAGGCGGTTGAGGGTGTCGTACTGGAAGGTGGAGGACAGTCCGTTTGGATAGGTCACCGTCGCCAGTTTGTTCGCTGAGTCATAGGCGTAGGTCGTCGTGCTGGCCCCGGAAACCACGGTGCTGAGCCGGTTGAGTTCGTCGTGCGTGTAGGTGACGGCGTAGCCGTTGGCGCTCATCGAGGCCAGGTTGCCGGCGGTATCGTAGGTGTAATTCAGGGTGCCTTGCGGCGTCTGCTTGATCGTTAGGCGGTCCTGGTTGTCGTAGGTGTAGTTCGTCGTGCCGCTCGCGTCGGTCATCGTCGCGCGCTTGCCGGTTAGCGTGTAGGTGAACGTCACGCCAGATGACTTTGTCAGTAAGCGGTTCAGCGAGTCGTAGGTGTAAGTGGTCGTGTTGCCGTTGAAGTCCACCAGCGAGAGGAGATTGCCCGCCAGATCGTAGTTGCGCGTTTGGGTGAGCGCGCCGCCGGCGAGGGTCTCCGTCGTCATCTGATTCAGGACGTTGAAGGTGCTTTGTGTGTTGTGAGTGTTGGCGTCGGTCGTGGCGGTGCGGTTGCCGCCGTTGTCGTAGGCGTAGGCCGTCGTGTTGTGCGAGGGATCGGGATGATTGGTCTGAACCACGGAGCGCAGTTGATTGGCGTCGTCATAGGTGTACTGCACGACGTTGCCGGCTTGATCGGTCACGCTGGTCAGATTGCCTGGCAGGTCGTAAACGTACTGTGTGGTGGTGGTATCGGGGTAGGTGGTGACGCGGAGGCGGCGACGCGGATCGTACTGCTGTTGCGTGGTGTGGGTGTTGGCGTCGGTGACCGAGGTCTGGTTTCCGGCGTCGTCGTAGCCGTACTGGGTGGTGTGCCCTTGCGCATCCATCACGCTGGTCAAGCGCCCTGCCTCGTCGTAATTATACGTCGTGGAGTGGCCGAGTGGGTCGGTCTCGGTGTGCTTGCGGCCGTCGTCGTAGTAGGTGTAGGTCCAGCGCTCACCGGCGACGGTGACGGCGGTGAGACGGCCGGCGAGATCGTATTCGTTGTGCGTGACGTGGCCGGACTGGTCGGTTGCGTCGATCGGGTTGTTGCGGACATCGTAGGTGGTGGTGCTGGTTGTGGAATCTGGGTACGTGACCAGCCGCAGGCGGTTCAACTCGTCGTAGGCGAATTCGGTGCGGTGGTTGTTGGGGTCGATCTCGGCGGTCTTGTTGCCGTTGTTGTCGTATTCGTAATTGGTCACGCGGCCCAGTGGGGCGGTGGTTTTCTTTAGGTGGCTGAGAAGATCGTACTCGTAGGTGGTCGTGGCGCCTGCCGGGGTGGTCATCGAGGTGCGGCGGCCCAGGTTGTCGTAGACGTATTGCGTTTGGCGGGTGAGCGGGTCGGTCTCGCTGGTCAGGTTGCCGTAGGCGTCGTAGGTGTAGGTGGTGGCTTGACTCAGCGGGCGGCCGACCGCTTTGGCCTGCATGGTTCCGTTGGCGTTGAAGTGGAAGTTGACGATGGTACCGAGGGTGTCGGTAGCGGACTGCGGCCAGAAGTTGGTGTCGTAGGTGAAGTTGCGGATGTTGCCCAACTCGTCGGTGGTAGAGATGGGTTCGCCGTAGGCGTTGTAGGCGGTGTGGCTGGTCTTGTTCAGCGGGTTGGTGACCGAGGTGCGGTTGCCGTTGGTGTCGTAGGTGTAGCTGGTTTTGTGGCCCAGCGGGTCTGTGACCGACTTCAATGTGCGGTCGGCGTTGTACTCATTGGTGGTGGTATGGCTGAGCGCGTCGGTGATGGTGAGGGGCTGGCCGTAGGCGTTGTCCACGCGCACTACCGTGCCGGTGTCGGGGTTGGTGATGGTCGTGGTGTACGTGGCCAGGTCGTAGGCGAATCGACTGGTCTGGTCCCGCGCGTCGGTCACGCTTTTCAGGCGCCCGTCGGCGTAATACTCGGTGCTGGGGAGGGCTTTGCCTCTGGGGTCGGTGCCTCCGGTGTAGTAGTGGTCGGTGTAGGTGTATCTGGCGGCCGTGGCCACGCCGGGGTACTTGACGCTGGTCAGATCGCCCGCGGTGTAGGTGTATTGATACTCGTTCCCGAGCGGGTCGGTGATCTTGGTGATGCGGCCTTCGGTGTCGCGCTCGAAAGGCACCGAGAGGCCGTTGCTCGCCGTGATCCCCGCCGCGGTCACGGTGAGCGTGTTGCCGGCGAGGTCGCGGATGGAATTGAGGGCGCCGTCGCCTCCGATGGTGTACTTGCGGCCGTAGGGGGCGGTGTAGACGTAGCTCAAGGGCTGGAAGACGCCGGCTCCCGCGAAGCAGAAGAAGGTGTTGCCCGCCCGCTGTAACCAGTCCAGTGCGCAGCCGGTATCGCCGCTTTCGAGGGAACCGAACAAGCCTGGCTCGGGCGTGTAATGGGTCACGAAGGCGAAGCCGTTGAGAATGCCTCCCACCCACGCCAGGTTGGGGTCTACTCCGGTGAGCGGAGTGAAGTAGAAGGTCCGCCGCTGGCCGTTGATGGTCAGCGTGACGTCATGGTTCGGCAAGACCTCCAGATCGACCTTGATTCCCAGCGACCAGCCGTAGCCGAAGTCGGAGGAGGCGGCGCGGACCAGCGAATCGTAAGTGCGCGAGATCTGAATGGGCAGGCCCGGAGCGGGAACGACCAGGTCGGTGACCGTGGTGGTGACACGGCCGGGCTTGTAGTCGCCCACTACGGTGATCAGGGCGAGGTTGGTCTGGGTGCGGCCGGCCCGGTCCGTGGCCGCGAGCTGAATCCAGTATTCGCCGTTGGGCAGTTGGCTGGTGTCCAAGGTCCCGATCTGGCCCCAGCCCACGGTGTTGGAGTTGAGCAGGTGCACGTTGGCAGCATCGGAGGCCGGCGCGTAGCTCAGGGTTCCGCTGGCCAGCACCACATCGGGCGCGACAGTGATGGGCACCAGGCCGGAAACCGCGCTGCCATCGGAGGGAGCGCCGATCCAACTGAACTCCGCGGACGGCTGGCGGTCCACCGCGATGGTCACCCACGCCGCGCCCCCCCGCGGCCCATCGGTGGCGGCGAGTTGGAGCACGTAGATGCCAGGGACGGAAAAGGATGCGTTGGCCGCGGCCTGATGTGGCTGGTCGAAAGCGACTTCACCCGGACCGCTGACCTTGGACCAGTCGAGAATGGGGGCGCCGCTGGGCGAGCCGGCCACCGTTCCGGTCAAGAGCAGGGTGGCCGGAAGGGTCACGAAACTGCGGCTGGAGATGGAGACCTCCAGGCCGGAGGAGGGCCCGGGCGGCCCGGGCTGCGCGGTCCACTGCACGGTCAGCACGTTGGAGACGGTCGCCCGGCCGGCAATCGAGGCTGTGGCCTGGACCGAATCCAGGCCCGGGGTGCGCCCTTGGTAGGAGAAGGCGAGGTTCCCGCTGGCGTCGGTGGTGGCGTTCAGGGAGGCGAACTCGTTAGCGCCCGTGACGAGCAGCATGACGTCCTGGTTGGCGACCGGCTGGCCCATGCTGTCGGTGAGATTCACGCTCAGGGTTTGCGTGTCTCCGACCAACGCGCTGACGGGGGCCGCCGGAGTCAGGAGCGCCGCGCCGGTCGGCGGGACGATTTGCCCGGAATTGGCGGAACTGGCCAGCGTGAGGACCAGGTTGCCGACGCCGGTGGTGGCGTAGTCCAACTCGTAGGGATAGGAGCCCGCGGCGGGGAAATGGACCGTGACGGCGCTGCCCGTGGGTGCCGCGCCGGCCTGGTTGTAGGCGCCCATCACGGGCAACTGGGCCAGCAAGGTGAGGCCGGAGGCAGGAGGATTGACGCTGGGGCCCCCGGCGCAGACGGCGCCGTTGCCGATGCCAAAGACAAAGCCGTTGTCCGAGTAGACGGTGAAGGCGATGTCTCCGGGCGCAGTCACCAGCAGCGAACCGGTGAAGGCGGCTTGGAAGGCGGACAGCGGCTGGTTTGCGGCTGCCGTGGGGATGACTCCCGAGTAGCCGCCCGCGACGCCGGTGGCGATGTCCGTGAAGGGGCGGGTGGCGCCGGTGACGCCGGAGGTGTTGTTCGCCACCACGGCTGCGGGGGCATGGAAGCCGAGCGTGGAGAAGATCTGCTTGAAGACGACGGGAGTGGCGGAGGTAGCATCGAAGACGCCGCTGCCGCCGGAGGCGTAGAAGGAACCGGTAATGGGTGTCGTCGAAAGCGACGCCAGGGGGGCCACCCAGTAGGCTTGAAGGCTATTGGAGGAGAGAGGGACCGCTCCCAGGCTGACCGTGGCTTGCACGGTGTCGATTCCGTTATGGGCTCCCGTATAGGTGAACGAAGCGGTACCGTCCGCACCGGTGGTCGCGGTAGCGCCGGCGGTGTTCGCGCCGGTAACGCCGACGGTCACGGCGACGCCGGAGACCGGCGCTCCGCTCTGGTCTTTCAAGGCCGCCGTGAAGCTCTGCGTGGTCCCGGCGAGGTAAGGGCCGGGCGAACCGGCAAGCACGGTGAGGGTGGGGTTGGGAACCAGATAGACGGTAGCACTGCCGGATTTGGTGGGGTCCGCCTGGCTGGTCGCTGTCACCGCGACCTTCGACTCGGAGGCGGTGACGAGGCCAACCCTGAATCCATTCCAGTCCTCGCTTCCCTGCACAGTCCAACCGATCGATGAGAAGCTGCCGTGGAACTGGATGACGCCGTCGCCTTCCCCACCCCAGAGAATGTTGTCGCCGGTTTTACCAAGCGAACCCCCGCCCCACGCGTCCGTCGGTCCCTGGCTCAGAACCGTGAATGGCGCATCGAATGTGTACGACAATTGGTTCCCGCGCCGTCCAAGACTGAGAATGGCAAGCACGGGATTTGTAACCGGCCGCGAGAACGAGATCGTATGTACGGCTGGCGTACCATAAAGTGCGATGACATCGCCGTCGGGCGGAGCGTTCGGAACTGAGGCGCTCGTAAACGTCGACACCGGCAGCCACCAGTTCTGGCCCGTGCCGCCTAGCTGGGTACCGGCTAGGTGTATCTCTCCGGAGTAGCTTACGTTGACCGTCTCCGAACCGACGGCGATCATCCCCAAAACCGTGCCAGGGTTGGTGTTCGTCGAGGAGTTCCAGTGTACCCACTGCACCAGGGGTGGGTTTAGCGGCGCGGTGTACAGGCCGTTGGCGCCGATCGGCCCAGCACTCGGCGGATCGAGCTTCCACGTCACGGCGGTGTTGCTCGTGTTCGACACACTGGCCGCGAATTGCTGAGTTTGTCCTCCGAGAAGTGTGACAGGATCCGGGGTGACTACCACCGACACCGGAGGAGGCATCAGCGTAACGGTGGCCGAAGCGGAGGCGGTGGGGTCGGCCTGGCTGGCGGCTGTCACGGTCACCGTCTGCAGGGTAGCGATGCTGGATGGGGCGGCATAGAGGCCGGTGGGGCCGAAGGAGCCCAGGGGGGCCGCCCAGTTGATCGGCGTGTTGCAGCCGGGTGGCACCGTAACGGTGAACTGCTGGGTCTCGGAGGCGTGCAGGGTGGCAGCCGGCGGGGCGATGCTCAACGCTCCGGTGTTTTCCCCAGAGAGCGTGTAGAACGTCGATGGCGAGTTCTGGTTGTTGTACTCGGTGGCGATCCAGTCGGCGGAACGGGCCACCGAAGATATCCTCACCTCGTCGAGGGAACCGTACCAATAGGGGTCGACCCCAGTGAAGTTCGGGTTGTTCCCGATCTGGAGGTTGCTGGCCGAACCGACGGAACTCCCCGAGCCGGCACGCGAGTTGGCACCCGAGCCGATCGGGCTGCCATTCAGGTACAGCGTGGCCGCGTTATTGGACACGGTGCCTGCCAAGTGCTGCCACGTACCTCTGCCCATTGCCGCATCGCTATTGAAAGGAGGGGTGAACGCGTAGGTCCCGCTTCCCGTGCGGGCGGCATAGAAGTTCCAGTGGTCGGTCTGATAGAAAAGACTCCACCCCGCGACGCCATTGTTGTCCACGGCGCCCACGATGGTTGGATAAGCCACAATCCATTCGTAGTACGAGAACTGCGGATTCACCCATGCCTCCGCCGTCAGATTCGTGGAGTCGGCCTTGAGCCCGGTCCCCAGATCGGTTCCGTACCCGAACTGACCGGCCCCGTCGATCTGTCCGGCGGTCGCCGTGGCGCCGACGACTACGGCATTGTTCTTGCCCGTCGAGTCGGCGGCCGAAAGTGCCGTGCCATCCGACAGGTGATACACCGCCACATAGTTGGCGTCCCACACCCCGGTCTTGTTGCTCTGGTCGGCGGTGACGCCCGGGTTCCCGTAACACAGGTAGATGGTTGTGTCGGCGGAGTGCGAGAGCGTTGGGATTTGCACCCAGGCCCTGAACTGCCCGGTCGCGCCGTTCCACGTTTCCACCTCGTGGTTCAGTTTCGTGGCGCAGGCCGCGTCCGCGGCGAAGATGATGTCAAAACCACTGGCGCTGCTTAGGTGGCCGCCGTTCGCCACGGTCTTCAGCAGGGGGTCCGTACTGCTGAACAATAGCGGGAAACTGGCCTGGTCGGTGTTAGGGACCTTGGTGTGGTCGATTACGATGGCTCGCTGGTAACTATATCCGTTCGAGAGTTTCCAGACGCACGGGGCGAGAGTGACCGCGGCGGAGGCCGATTTCGTCTGGTCCGCCTGACTCTTGGCGGTCACGGTCGCCTGCTGCTGGGAAGTGATCAAGGATGGATCGGGCGCGGTGTAGAGACCGTTGGCGTCGATCGCGCCCAGTCCCGCCACCGACCAGGTCACGGGCTGGTTCGAGGTGAACTGCTTCATCTGCCCGCCATACAGGGTCACGGCCGCCATACTGATCGACACCTCCGGCATCAGCGTCACGGTGGCCGAGGCCAACTTCGTCTGATCGGCCTGACTCTTGGCGGTCACGGTCGCCTGCTGCTGGGAAGTGATCAGGGATGGATCGGGCGCCGTGTACAGGCCCGTCTGGGTGACCGCGCCCGGTCCCGTCACCGACCAGTTCACGGCCTGGTTGGCCGTGAACTGCTTCGTTTGGCCACCGTAAAGCGTGGCAGTGACCGGCGCAACACTCACCGGAACCACCTGCGGGGCGACTGTGACTGGCACCGTGTCGGTGGATGTCAACTGACCGTCGCTCGCGCTCAACTTCAAGACGTAGGTCCCCACTGCGTTGAAGGTCGCCGTGGTCGCCGGGGCGTTGGGGTTCGCGAAAGTGACGGTTCCCGGCCCGCTCACCACACTCCAGGCCGCCGTAAGCGGGTTGCCTTGCGGAACGCCATCGTCGCTCATCGCTCCCGCCAGCGTCGCCGCCGCAGGCAGCACGACCGTCTGATCCGGACCCGCATCGACCACGGGAGGCTGATTCGGTGAGCGGCACATGGAAACTGCAATCGAGCTGTAAACCGCCGCCATTTGGGCCGAGGTCGGGGCGGCGTAGTAGTCCGTGATCGAGGAGGCGAGCGACTGCATGAACGTCGTGTTGGCGGTTCCTTCCGCGATCGCAATGATGCGGATGCCTGCTGCTTTGGCGTTGTTGGCCGCCGTAGTCGTCGCGGTTGCGCCGCTGGCTGGATTGTCGACGCCGTCCGACAACAACACGATGACCTTCTGCGCGGCTGCGTTATGCCGTGCGCTGGCTAGCTCGGTGCTGGCGGCGTTGATTCCGGTTGCGATCGCGGTGCTGCCGGTGGAAGTGAGCGCGTCGATCGCGGTCTTTACCAGAGACCCGGTGTGAGTCAGGGTCTGATTGGTGGTCGCGGTCGAGTTGAAGCTGACCAGCGCAATTTGATCGGAACTCAGTTGGAGGTCGTCGACAAACGCTTTGGCCGCCGTCTTCACGCCGGCTATTGGCACACCGCCCATCGACCCGGACCGGTCGATTACCAACACCACATCCACCGTGCTCGCCGAACAACTGGCGGTGTTCACCAGGCTGATTCGGTCAATCGCGGGCGCCGGGGCGCTGTTGTTGAAGAACTTGATGGTGTTGTTGCCAGCCGCCAGCGTCACGTTGACCGATACCGTATTGACGGTGGTCCAGCTTCCGGTGGTATTCCCGCTGATGGAGAGCGTGCTGGTGCTGCCATTCACGCTGATATTGGCCGTCCGCGTGGCTAAATCCCCGTTGGTGTAGTAGACCGTCAGCGCGTAGATCCCGCTGGTGGCGGCGTTGACGCTGTTGAAGGTCAGCGTCCCGTTCGCGGATGGGCTGGTATAGCCGATGTTATCGACCCGGGAGCCCCCGGAGCACGAGGAACACGCCACCACGGCCGCGCCCCCAGCCAGTTGGTTCGCCGCCGCTTCCGCCTCGTAGAATGTCGGCGCCAGCACTACCAAGGTGACGGTTGTAGTGTGCGTCAGGCCTCCGCCGACGCCCGTCACCACGAGGGGATAGGACCCGGGCGTTGTGGATCCCGACACACTGAGGTTCATCGCCGCTCCGCCAGCGCCCGTGATTGCCGGTGGATTGAAGGCAATGGTCACGCCCGACGGCGGAGTGCCCGCACTCAGGGTGACGCTCTGATTGAACCCGTTCACCACGGTTGTAGTGATTGTGAAGCTGGCGGTTCCGCCCTGCGCCACTTGCTGCCGGCTGGGAATGGCGCCCAGCGTGAAGTCCGGCGACGTAATGGTGTACGTCGCTGTGCCTACCGAACTGTTCGCCATCCCGCTCTTGTAGGCGATCGCCTTGACCGTCGCTGTCTGGGTCAACAGGAACGGACTGGTGTACGGCGTACCCACCGACTCCGTCGGCGTGTCGCCGTTGGTGGTGTAATTGATGGACGCGCCCGTGGTGGTGGTGGCGATCTTGACCGTCTGCGGCGAACTGTACGTTCCGGTCCCCGGAGTGAAGGTAGGCGTAGCCGCGGGCGTCAAGATGGTGTACGTCGCGGGAACGACGTTGCTGTTCGCCAGGCCGGTCTTGTAGGCGATGGCCTTGATCGTCGTGGTGGCGCCGCTCACAGCAACCGGCGCGCTGTACAGCGTGCCGACGGTCGGGCTGGGTGTGCTACCGTCCGTGGTGTAACGGATCGAAGCTCCCACGGTGGTTGTGGCGATAGCCACATTCTGCGACGAAGTATACCTTCCAGCCACGGGACTAAACGTGGGATCGGCCACTGCGATCGTATAAGCAGCGGGAGTAACGGTGCTGTTTGTCATTCCGCTCTTGTAGGCGATAGCCTTGATCGTGGTGGTAACGCTTACGGCGAAGGGACTGCTGTACACCGTGCCGACGGTCGGGCTGGGCGTGCTGCCGTCGGCAGTGTAGCGGATCGACGCTCCCGACGTCGTGCTGCTAATCGTCACGCTCTGCGCCGAGGCGTACGTCCCAGCCACTGGGCTGAACGTGGGTGCCGACACCGCCGCTGCGGGGCGGATCGGCTGGGCCGCGAAGGAAGCCGGAGCGGTTGAGGATAGCACCAGCGGGATGAGCGTGAGCGCAAGCAGTTGCTGCACGGAGTAGTCAAAGCGCCGGGGTGCGGCGGAGCGGCGGGAGTCGCTTGAGTTCGGCATAAGAGTCACCTGACTTGTCGTAGATCCAACAACCGTCGATCAAGTGCGCGAACAGCGCAGCTACGAACCTATTGGCGATGTGGCCGCTATCGCCGATACGGCCACTTTGCCGTTTTGCCCAAAACTTGTGACCCAATTCCTCTAGGTCCGTCGAGGATGCCGGGATTCGGATCACCCTTGTCAGCAATGCTGTCTTTTTCTGGAACAATGGCGCTGGCTGCGGGGATGCCAACGGTACCACTCAGCACGTCGTTCAGTATCGGAAACAGGTTCCCGGAGCTGAATGTGCAGCGGTCCGATGCGTGCTTCTAGTATGCTCTGCTCCGAGTAACGCATCACAATTATGCATTTGCAGTTCTGGAGCTGTCAAGGGCGAATCCCTGACCCAGTACCAACTTTGTGTGGTTCACGCCAGGTTTCTGGCAATAAGTGGCGATTGTCAAAGAACAGTACCGGGAATGGTCCGAGAGATTAAGAAATCCATAATGTTCGGATGAAATCGTCGACCGGGTTGGTCCCGTCTGGCGGGACAGGCTACTTTCCGCTGCGCGGCCGCGACCCGCGCCGCAAGGCCGCGGCCAAGTGTAATTCGTTCGATGGCGTTGCGCGGGG
The DNA here is from genome assembly GCA_003137035.1 of Bryobacterales bacterium. Lineage (GTDB taxonomy): Bacteria > Acidobacteriota > Terriglobia > Bryobacterales > Bryobacteraceae > Fen-330. The sequence goes on from PLEM01000139.1 coordinate 33,477, forward strand.
AGTGCTTCACATTCAGTCCGAAGTCGAGGTCGTGGCCATTCCAGGAGCGCAATTCCGCTCCGCGCATTCCGGTCGTCTTCAGAAATCTCATCTGCCGTAGGATGGCCGCGATGAGCGGCGACGATGCCCCAACCTGTGCGGTCTTTGGAATGCGAGACATCGCCGTTATCTTGTGATCGTGGTTTGCCCCCGCTCGCTTGCTGTTACGCCCCCTTTTCCAACTAATGTTGGTTCGAGAAAATCCCGTCGTTTCGGCATTTTGGCTTGATGTCCCTGCCACCCCGAGGTAATGTCTACATGACTACCGATATTGCCCATTAAGANNGGATAGCGTTTCTTCCCCGATTACCCGGCGGGTCTACAATCTCGGGCTGGACGAGTTCATCGCCTGGTACGGCCTGGAACCCCGCTCCGGCTTTACGAAGGCCACCGTGAACGCCTGGCGAGCAGCGCTGGAGGCCCGCGGCCTGGGGTCGGTTTCCATCAACGTCCGGATCACCGCCGTCCGGAAACTGGCCGTCGAGGCGGCCGACAACGGGTTGCTGGCGCCGGAACTGGCGGCCGGCATCACGCGCGTCAAGGGGGCCAAGTCAACGGGCGTGCGGGTTGGGAACTGGCTGTCCGTCCAGCAGGCCCAGAAGCTTCTGAACGCCCCGGACGTGACTACCAAGAAGGGACTGCGCGACCGGGCGATGCTCGCGGTCCTGCTGGGCTGCGGGCTGCGTCGCTCCGAGGTGGCCGCGCTCACGCTGAAGCACATTCAGCAACGGGACAACCGGTGGTGTATCGTGGACCTCGTCGGCAAGCACGGGCGGGTGCGCACGATCCCGATGCCGACGTGGGTCAAGGTCGCCATCGATGCGTGGACCGGGACGGCGGGGTTGACCGAGGGCCATGTATTGCGACCGGTCGGCCGAGGGGACCAAGTCCAGGGGGAGCGCATGACGGAGAAGGTCGTGTGGCAGATCCTCCAGCCATACGCGACGGCCGCGGGTGTTCCCGGAATTGCCCCCCACGACTGTCGGCGCACCTGCGCGAAGTTGTGCCGCGCTGCCGGCGGAGAGTTGGAGCAGATCCAATTGCTGCTGGGCCACGCGTCGGTCCAGACTACCGAGCGGTACCTTGGCACCAAACAGGATCTGGTTCACGCGCCGAACGATGGAATCAAGCTCAGGGTTGCCATCTGACTCGGTAACGTGGGCGCAAATCCTAGTGGGGGCGAGCCGGCGAAGGGAGCTTTACACCTGAAGTCGTTGAAGCCCGTCATTCAAACGCCCAAGCGCTCCCGTTATCCTGCATTTGGAGCCCCCGATCGCGAACACGCTCATCACGGCGCAGCAGGACCGGCTGCCGGACTACGGAGGGCCTCAGGAACTCAGTCCAAGCTACAGCAAGGCGGTGGAACGGCTTAAACGGATTCACGAGCGTACCAAAAGTCAGTTTCACACGCACTGGAGGTGCGACGTCGAACTGTACCCGAGTCCCGGGCGCTGCTTGTGCGCGGCGACGACCTTCCCGCAGCCAAGCAGCCTTGCCGCTGGTCAGACAAATACCCCAGAACTGAAACTTCCGCCCACGCTCTGCTGCCAGACATGCTCATAGGCCAGCTTCGCTATCGTCTGCTTTTCGTCGTCGCTGAAAGGAGGCGTGGGCAATTCCTGGAAGACGTAATCGAGGATGAACGTCTCCACTTCCGCCTGGGTTTGCTCTTTCTCCGTCCAGCGTTCCAACGGGGCGATGAGCCTGCGTACCGAGTCGAGCAGGCTCTGGCTCGCCAGCTTCACGCGTTCGCGGTCGGCCTTGTTGAGGTTGTCCTTCTTCAGCAGGTCGAAGAGGGCGAGTTCCTCTTCGCTCAGGCCTTCCTCGGCGGCGCGGCGCTGTTCGACGCTGAGGCTGTTGGCAAGGTCCACCAGCTTCGCGAAGGTTTCCTCGATCGTGACGCGGTCTTTCTCGCGATTGTAGTCGGCGACGATCTCCGCGTACTTCCTGTAGTAGTCCATGCGAAGAGGGTTCTGGGCTACCATCTGGGCCAGCTTGTCTTCAACCACCTGCCGGATGTCCTGCAACGCTGAGGCTTTGCGCCGTACTTTCTTTGCGAACTCGTCGCGGAGCTTCTCCAGGTCGATCTGGCTGAGGTCGTAGAATTTTGCTTCCGACTGATCGTCGCCCGGTTCGGCCGCGCGAATTGCCTCATTGACGATGCGGTGAAGTTCCTTCAGCAAGTCGGTGACGTCGGATGTGTCGCGGCGTTCTTCGAGCTTTTTGTAGATTGCCTCGATGTTGTCGTGGCGCTCGGCGTAGGTGAACGCCGAAGGCTCCATGATCAACGCCTTGAACCGGATGAACACCTGCCGTGCCAGAATCTCAAATCGGCGTTTCGATTCATCCGACGTGTAAACCGCATCCACAGCGTCTGCCAGCGCCTGAATTCGAGCAAAACCCTTCGCGCCCCTCAATCGAGCGGGATCGAAACCCAGCCCACGCAGGTGCTTTTCCGTCTCCTCAATCGCCTCAAGGAGGGCTTTTACCCTCTCCTCGATCGGGGCCACGATCTCTTCCCCGCCGCCACCCTCTTCTCCGAGGGCGTATTGCGCCAATGCCTCCCGGAGACTTTTCAGCATGCCGTTGTAGTCGACGATCAGGCCGAAATCCTTTCCCGGATAGACCCGGTTCGCCCTGGCGATGGCCTGCATCAGCGTATGGGCCTTCATGGGCTTGTCGATATAGAGCGTGGAGAGGCATTCCACGTCGAAGCCTGTCAGCCACATGGCGCATACGATTGCCACCCGGAACGGGTGCTCGGGGTTCTTGAATGCCGACTCCACATCTACTCGCTTGTCGCCCACTTCGAATCCCTGCTTCATCCGTGCGCGGTGCGGGATGATATCGACGCCCCACTTCTGAAAGTCGGCAACTTCGTTCTGGCCTTCGCTGATGATAATCTCGATGATCGTCTCTTGCATCCACCTGGCCTGGCCGCGCAGGTAGTTGAGTTCCTTGGTCTCCTCGTCCCGTTCGCGTTCGTCAGCCAGAGTCGGTATCTCGGCCTCTTTGACCGGGATCAGTGCAGTCACCTCGGCCAGCTTCGCCTGCCAGCGCGGAATGATCCGCTGCCACATCCTCCCGCAGGTGATCTTGTCGATGCACACGAGCATGGTTTTGCCCGACTCCCAGCGGCCGGCGCAATGCTCCACGAAATCGGCAGCGATCTTGTCGAGACGGTCATCCGCCGTGATGACCTCGTAGTCCTGCCCGAGCAGCTTTTCGAGCAGTGCCTCCTTGTCAGGATCGAGCTCGGCCTTGGCGATAGCGTCGGCGATTCGGTCGTTCAGGTCCAGCCGGGCGATTCCGAGTTTCTCGCCGCGGTTTTCATACACGAGCTTCACCGTGGCGCCGTCTTCTTCGGAGCGCTTGAAGTCGTATCGCGAAACGTATGTGCCGAAGATGCGCTTCGTCAGATTGTCGTGCTTGAAGAGGGGCGTGCCGGTAAAGCCGATGAAGGCGGCGTTTGGCAGGGCCAGCCGCATGTTGCGGGCGAGTTTGCCGGCCTGCGTCCGGTGGGCCTCGTCGGAGATCACGATTATGTCGTCCCGCGTGCTGTAGGGTTCGTGCGGGTTCACGTCCTGATTGAATTTGTGGATCAAACTGAAGATGAAGCGATGATTCTGCTGGAGTAATCCCTTCAGCGCCTCCCCGGAACTGGCGCGGGGAGTCTTCTCATCGGCCACGCCACAGCCGACGAACGTACGGTAGATCTGGCTGTCCAGATCGTTGCGGTCCGTCATCAGGAGAAAGGTGAACTTGGCCGAGATTCGCCGGCGCACCTTTTCGGCAAAGAAGGCCATGGAGTACGACTTGCCGGATCCCTGCGTGTGCCAGAAAACTCCCAGCTTGCCGAGGTCTGGATGCGCGGATTCCACAAGTTCGAGCACGCGCTTCTCACTCTGGTCCTCAATGGTCCGTGCCACTGGCAGCAGATCGGCGTCGACGGCCTCCTCTGTCGGTAGCTCCACGACCCGATAGGCAAGCCGCTTATCCGGCGGGAACTCCCTCTTCAACTCTTCCTGTCGCGCGACCGACGCCACCGCATTATTGACGCCGAGCACCTGGTGATTCCGCGCGATCACTTTCCGCGTCGCACCCGGCTTGCTGTCATCGAAGAGGATGAAGTTCTCGACAAGGTCGAGCAACTTGTCGTGCGCGAGCATGCCGTTGAGCAGCACCTCCGCTTCCAGGCTGCCCTTGTCTCGCTCATCCAAGCGCTTCCACTCCCCAAAGTGATCCCACTGGCTGGTAATCGACCCGTAGCGGGCGCGATGTCCGTTGCTGACAATGAGGAACGCGTTGTGGTGAAAGGCGTGGGCGATGACGTTCTCATCAAGGTAGTCCCGCAGGTTGCCGTCGAAGCCCGCGCGAATGTTCCGGTACACGGCTTTCAGCTCAATGAACACGAGGGGCAAGCCGTTGACGAAACAGATCAGATCGGCGCGGCGATTGTAGCCCGGCGTGCGCAACCCCGTAATCTTCAACTCACGTACCGCAAGGAAGCGGTTGTTAGGCCGGACATGCCCCGAGCTATCGCGCGATGATCCGTTCTGAAAGTCGATTACACGCGCGCGTGCGTCCCGAGGTTGGCCTTGAGCATCGCGATAACTGACGGGCACTCCGTCGCAGATGAACTGATGAAACTCCTGATTGTGCTGCAGCAGCGATCGAGAGAGGTCGTTCCGGCTGAGCTTGCCCAAGGCGTCGTCGATGGCTGCGAGCGGGAGTTGCGGATTCAGACGCACCAATGCGGCTCGCAGGTCGCGCTTGAGCACCACGTCCCGCGTATGAGCCCGGCCAAGTGTGCCATCCGGCCCAAACGTCTCCTGGTTCCAGGCGTAGATGCTCTCCCATCCGAGTTGGGTTTCGAGGTACTCGGCAATCGTGGCCTGAACCAGCCGGTCTTCGCTGTTGATGTCTGTGTGGGCCATAGCACATCGTCAGGCGATGGTCCAGGTCTGCTCGGCCAACTTGAGCAGCCGCTCATGCCGGGTCTTGATCGCCTGGACCGTCCACTCCGGTTGATCACATACCTCTTTGGTTAGGTCGAACGACACTTTCTTGTTGCGGTCGCTGTAGATCTTCTTTTTGCGATCGAAGTCGTAGTACTGAGCCTTGTAGTTCTTATGGCCGCAGAGCAGCGCGAGATTCCCCAATCGATGCAGCCAAAGCCCGTGCTCGTCTTCTGTGAAGCGGGTCTTCCAGTAGTCGTCTTTCAGTGCCTGCGGCAGCACGTGTTCGATGGTCAGCCGTCCGTTGTAGCTCTTGGTGACTGATTCGTCTTGGGAGGCCTCTTCGAGACGAAGTAGAACTGCGGCATCGAACGCCTTTCCGTAAAGTTCGCGGCCCAACAACTCCATGAACTCCGTGTTCTGCGCGTTGTTGCGAAAGACTTGGCGCACGTCCTCGGCAAGCTTCCCGGCCTTAATCGCGCTGATGAGCTGATAGTACGCGGTGAGGCGCGCCGTGCGACCCAGCCTTCGCACCCAGTTCTGCATCGTGATCTTCTCCAGAAGTTCAACGAACTCCGCCTCCGGGAGGCCGGATACCGGCTGGTTGAGAAATGCGAGCAGCGGCGGAATCCACTCGTCATACTCGACGCGCCGCAAGGACAGGAGGGCGCGCATGGCGGCAGCTTCCGTGAAGTCACCCTCCACGATGCGTATGTAGTTCTCCGCCGATGCGACCACGGTGTCCAGGAACGGGAAAGGCCCGCCCGGGTGGGCACGGATCAGCGGCTCAATCTCTTCATGCAGAGACCCACGCGCCTTCGCGGCCGCGACCGAGGTTCGATGATGCCCGAAAAAGGAATCCAGCCGCTCAAGGCCCAGTTCCTCTTCCAGTTCAAGCCATCGTTCCTCCAGTTCATCACTGCGGTTTGTCTGTGCGCCGAGCATTCCAAACAACGTGTTCTTGATGAGATCGGCATTCGAAAGCGGAATGCCGCGTGCGTTCAGGACATTGAACAGACGGTAAGCGGACTGCCACGAGTACGTGGTGACGAAGACCACATACACCCGGCTCAGCATGAAGTTCGCGAACAGCTTCAGGTCCTGCTGGCTCTTCGACTGGCAGAAGGCGTCCACGACCTCGCCGTTCTCCACCAGGTGCCGGCGCGGCGCCTCCAGGTCGTCCCGGTCCTGGGCGGGCACGGGCTGTGCCTCCAGCACATGCTTCCAGAAGAAACTCTGGTCCTTCCTGCGGAGCAGCAGCCGGGGAGTTTCGGCTTCGCCGGTGTAGACGTTGCGCGGCAATATGCGCTTGCCCAGGTCAGCTTTTACCGCGTCATCGGTGATCCGGTCGCGCATCCGGGCGAGGATCAAGTTCAACGTCGTCAGCCGCTGCTGCCCATCCACCACGTCGTAGCGGCGGTCCCGGTCCCGCTCAATCGTGATCAGAGAGCCGATGAAGTATTCGCTATCGTTTGCGGCATACGATTCCCAGACGTCATCCAAGAGTTGCTGGACGTTCTCCTTTTCCCAGGAGTAGGGCCGCTGGTAGGGAGGGATCTCGTAGCAGATCTGCTCCGTTAGGATGTTCGAAATTGTGCGTTCTTCGGCTTTCATGGATGCACTGTCCTTGTGGTCATACGGTGATCTCCCCGCTCATCAGGCGCGGTAGAAGCAGGTCGCGAGCGGCTTTGAGCTTCTGATTTTGTAGCGCAAGGTTTTCGCGCTGGAGGAATGATGTTGCCGCGCTCTCGCCGAACTGCTGCATGATTGTACTTGATGGGAGTGTGATCTCGAAGGCAGCCATCATCTCCTTGGTCAAGGCCTCCCGCGTCGAGCCCTTCTGCGCGTAGCTCAGGAGTTGTCGTTTTCGCTCGTCACTGTTTATAGCCGCGTGAACGAAGAAGGGGCTAGCCTCGGCAGCGTCAACGCGGATGATCATAACGTGCTGATTCACCCTTGCCGGGAGATAGCGCTCCGGTGCCATGCAGCATCGCGCCACGGAGGCCCCGGTGATGTTCAAAAGGATGTCCCGCGACTCCACGGTGACGTTGGCCAACGCTGCTGCCTGATCTTCGCCGATGAATGCCAAGCCCTCGTCATCAAATCGGTCGTCGTACACGTTCAGGCTACGGATTAGCGGGATTCCCTCGCTGAAGTAGGAAGCTTCGCCACCACGAGGTGTCGCGCCGCTTCCGATCTTCGTTGTGATCTCACCGAGCGGCATCCGGCGCCACCCCTCCGGGAGGCCGCCGACGATGCGGGCGTGTTCGTGGCCGGGAAAGCGGAGGCGGTCGAACCACTCGCGGTACAGCAGTCGCGCCGACTCCTCCAACAACGCCATCCGCCGTCGGTTGTTCTCGATCAGGTCGTCATACGCGGAGAGGATCGAAGCAATAGCTTCTTGGGACTCTCGCTCGGGGCAGCGCACTTTCAGTTCGTGCAGTACATTTCGGTCGACCCCTGGGACCGCCGCCTTGTCGCTCTGATAGTCGCGCAATACAACCTTGAGGAGGTAGGCCGCAAACTTGGGATGAGTCCCCTTGAAGTCCACCACGTAGAGGGCGGTGTTGAGAGGCCAGTAATCCCGTTCAAGATAGAACACCTCGCCCAGCGTCCCATATCGACCGGTCACGACGCCGGGAGCCTCGGCCTTCGCCTCGCTGTGGTACCCGGTAATGCCAGATGAAGAGACAACAGGAACTTCGCCATCACGGCGGGAGTCGCTGGGCAGATCATGACCACGCTTCAACGTGAGCACGTCACCAAGTCGACACGCACGCCACTTCATATCCCCAGCCCCTCGAAATTCTCCTGAATCTTAGCCGCCAGAGCGCACGATTCCCGGTTCAGGTCCGCCAGCTCGACGTGGATGTCGCGCAACGCCTGTTCGAAATCGAAGTCCTCGTCCACCTCCGGAGGAGCGACGCCTACATAGCGGCCCGGCGTAAGGCTCCAGTCGGCAGCATGGATTTCGGCGCGCGTGACGACGCGGCAGAGGCCGGGGACGGCTACGAATCTGGCCTCCGGGAATCGCGACAGCAGCCAGTGCGCCTGGCGCTGGAAGTAAGCCGTGCGCTTGAGTTGCTCGACCAGTTCCTTGCGCCAGGCGTCGAGTTCCTTTTCGAGGCGTCCGACGGCACGGCCATCCCAGTTGTCGTGATTCCCGTCGCCGTTCTCCTTGGATTTCTTGACCTCCTTTTCGGCGGCGTCCACCAACCGTGTGGCGAGTTTGGTGACGAGGTCGACATCCTTCACCAGGTCACGGCAGGCGGTGGCCAGCGCATCAAGGTCCGCAAGGCGCGTCTGCTGAGCACCGAGATCGGCCGCGCACGGCTTGTTCCAGTCCTTTGCGATGCGTGCGGTCCACCCATCCAGGGAGCGGAAACAGGCTTCGGCTGCTTCGTCCCGCTCCTTGATCAGGCCCGGGAGGTTTGGGGCGTTGGCTTCCGCCGTATCCTCTGATTGAACGGGCAAGGTCTGGAGAAACGGCGCGGCGGCCTCGGCAAGGGCCGTGTAGGCCTTGCGGAATTCGGCGGCGTGCTCGCCAATAGCGGCAGCCTCCGCAATCGTACGATCCAGGTGGCTCTGCACCAAACCAAGGAACCGATCGGTCTGGCCGCGGTACAGCCACACGATCGCGGTGAGATTGGCCGACTGCTCCGGCGTGAAGTCGTAGATCTTGCGCGTGACCTTGCGGTAGACATTGCGCGCATCGATCATGAGAACCTGCTCGCGGCGATCGTCCGGCTTGCCTTTGTCAAAGTGCCAAAGTTCGCAGGGGACGGTCCGGGTGTAGAAGAAGTTGGAGCGGATGGAAACCATCACGTCCACGTCGCCGGTCTCGACGAGCTTGCGGCGCACCTCGGCCTCACCGTGCCCGGCACTGGACGCCTGCGAAGACATGACGAACCCGGCCCGGCCCTTCCGTCCCAGGTAGCTGTAGAAGTAGGAGATCCAGAGATAGTTGCCGTTCGAGACCTTCTTGGCTTTGTTCACACCGGGCAAGCCGAACGGGAGGCGGCGATCATCCTTTACCTTCTCGGCGTCCACCATGTCGACGTTGAAGGGCGGATTTGCCATCACAAAGTCGCATTTGTCATAGAGGGTGTGGACGTCCTCGTAAAAGGTGTTCGCCTCGCGGATGTCGCCTTCCAGGCCGTGGACGGCCAGGTTCATCTTCGCAAGACGGATGGTGGTAGCCGTCTTCTCCTGGCCGAAGAAGGTGACCCGGTGAGCGGTGTCCTTGCCGTGCCGTTCGATGAAATGGCTGGACTGGACGAACATGCCGCCGGATCCGCACGCGGGATCGAAGACGATGCCGTGGTCGGGTTCGATCACGTTCACGATGGTCTGCACCAGCGAGGGTGGGGTGAAGAACTCGCCGCTGTCCTGTGCGCCCTGCATGGCGAACTTCATCAGGAAGTACTCGTAGATGCGACCGAAGACATCGCCGCTCGCGTTGCGGAGGGTGGCGCTGTCGAAGACGCGCAAAAGATCTTCCAGCAGGTCATTGCCGAACTTCTCGTAGTCCTTGGGGAGTTGGCCCGCGAGCGGCTCGAAATCCCGCTCAATGGCGTTCATGGCCTCGACGAGAGCGGTGCCAAGGTTCGTACCCTTGGGGAGCTTCAGCAGTTCGTCGTAGCGGGCCTCCTTGGGCAGCAGGAGCGCGCGGCGCTTGATGAAATCACCTTTGACGAGTGGGCGCTTCGGCATCTTGCCGGCGGCTTGGTCTTCGGCGATCTGCTGGTAGGCGGCGTCATAGCGGTTGGTGGCGTGCCGCAGGAAGATGACGCCGAGCACCGGCATGCAGTATTCCGACGATGTCAGCTTCGAGTTGGCGCGAAGGTTGTCGGCGGCGGCCCACAGGCTGTCTTCGAGCTTCTCAATATCCTGCAACGAATTAGGCTCCTTGGGTCAACAAAATCAGAACTTCGTCCCGGCTTGCGGTCGATGACAATGCGGCTCCGGCAACTTCAACCGAACTCTCAAAGCGGCTCACCACGGTCAGCATGTTGCCCCTTTCTTGTACCACTTTACGACCTCCTGGTGGTGACTTTGGCACCGGCATTTGTGCAGGCCGGGGGGGCAGGGCACACACGAGGTAGTGCGTAGGAGCAGACCAGTTCCCCGGGTCCCCGAGCAGCCGAGCCACCTCATTATCGTCCCGGGCAACGTCAGCAGACAGAGCGATCGTCATGACGCGCGGCAGGTTCGGCTCTCCGTCTACGTGGATCTGTCCGCGAGGCCGTTTTGCATCAACGGCTCCGGCTGTCCCGAGGCCCGATATTGCCCATTAAGAGGAGTGAAATGGATGAGTTAACGTTGTCGAACCGGGCCGCAGACTGGCAAAGGCTAAAGGCCCTGGTCCTGGATAGCGTCTCCTCCCCGATCACGCGCCGCGTCTACAATCCCGGGCCGGACGAGTTCAACGCGTGGTACGGCCAGGAGCCCCGGTCCGGCTTTGGGAAGGCCACTGCGAACGGCTGGCGAGCAGCGCTGGAGGCCCGCGGCCTGGGGTCTGTCTCCACTGACATTCGGATCACCGCCGTTCGGGAACTGGCGGTCGAGGCGGCCGACAACGAGCTGCTGGCACCGGAGCTGGCGGCCGGCATCACGCGCGTCAAGGGTGCCAACTCCAAGGGTGCGAGGGTCGGGAGCTGGCCATTGATGCTCCTCATGCTCGCTGCTCTCCGCTCTCTGTGGCTGCTTCAAGCGCCGCCATGCGCGCTACGGTGTCCTTGATCCAATGGCCTTGGGCGCGTGATCGAGGATGGCCTCCGCCGCCAGTAGCGGCTACGCGTTGAGCCAGTCTGATTGCGCACTCGGGGACAACGGCGAGATGCTGGTCGAACGACGGCGGCGACCGTGCGCAAGGCCAACATGCACTCGACGGCGAGGGCAAAGTCGAAGGCTAACACCGTGCCTGCAAGCCTTCACGCACCCCAGCGCTATAAAGATCACGGACGAACAAGAGCGCTCTGTTCCGCGCCGTAGCTCAGTTTCGTGTCTCCAACAGTCTCGTGCCTTCGGTGGGCTCTCTAAACGGCTACCCGCAGCTTGATCCCATCGTTCGGTGCGTGAACCAGATCCTGCTTCGTACCGAGGTATCGCTCGGTCGTCTGCACAGACGCATGGCCAAGGACCAACTGGATCTGCTCAAGTTCGCCACCGGCGGCTCGGCAAAACTTTGCGAAACTGCGCCTCAGGTCATGGGGCGCAATTCCGGGAACACCTGCAGCCACGGCGTACGGCTGAAGCAGCTGCCAGACGACCTTGTCCGTCATCCGTTCCCCCAGCACCTGATCCCCTCGGTTTACCGGCCGCAGCACGTGGCCCTCGGTCAACCCAGCCGTCGCAGTCCAGGCGTCGATGGCGACCTTCACCCAGGTCGGCACCGGAATTGTGCGCACCCGCCCCTGCTTCCCGACAAGATCCACGATGCACCAACGGTTGTCCCGCTGTTGAATGTGCCTGAGTGTGAGCGCCGCCACCTCGGATCGCCGAAGACCGCAGCCAACAAGGAGGGCCAGCGCCGCCCGGTCGCGCAACCCCTTCTTGGTTGTCACGTCCGGCGCGTCCAGGAGCTTTTGGGCCTGCTGGACGGATAGCCAGTTTCCGGCGCGCACACCCGTGGACTTCGCGCCCCTGACGCGCGTGATGCCAGCGGCCAGTTCCGGCGCCAATAGACCGTTGTCGGCCGCCTCGACTGCCAGTTTCCGAACGACTGTGATCCGGACGTTGATTGACACCGATCCCAGGCCGCGGGCCTCCAGCTCTGCTCGCCATGCATTCACGGTGGCCTTCGTGAATCCGGGCCGCGGCTCCTGACCGTACCAGGCTATGAACTGGTTAAGCGCGAGATTGTACAGTCGGCGTGTGATTGGTGAAGAGACGCTGTCGAGCACCAACGCCTTCAGGCGGCCCCATTCCGCCGCCCGGCCTGCCAATACCGGTTCGTTCACTTAAACCCTCTTCATGGGCATTCTGGCCTGCACAGTCACATGGGGCTGGCTGGAACGATCACCCTTCGGGAAGGGAGCCAATCCAGGTCGAGCCCCTGAATCTCCTTCCCGCAAATCTCCCGCAGAATCCCGCAAAACAGCGAAGATCCCGCACTTTGCCCGCAAACGTCACACCGCTAAGTCATTTGTTTTCCACTCCGAAGCGGGGAGAAAGGGGCAGTGCGTACTTGGGGTGCAAGAGGTCCCGAGTTCAAATCTCGGCGGCCCGACCAGCCGTTTCTCCCGCAATTCGATCCGGCTCCTTCCCCACTACGAACAGTCGGCGCTGCATCTGCCGCACCGCCCGCTCCCGCCGGTCCAGGCCGATGATGGTGTACTCGCGCGTCATCGAGGGCC
>PLEM01000500.1 GCA_003137035.1 Bryobacterales bacterium
TTGCGCTGGGTGAGCAGCGCGGCGATTGCCTCCTCCTTCTTCCGCCCGAATTTCGAGCCGTGACCCTTCATCTGACGCAACCTGACGCAATCTGCGGACCTGCGTCGCTAGCTCTTCGCCATCGTCGATCTGCTGCACAATTGCNNAAGAAGCCGCCGCCGCAGCCACTACTCCCTTTGATACCTTTGCCAGCCAGAAGGAGCTGGCGGAACTGGTCGCCGCCTGGCCTGCGGAGCGCCTGGTAGCCCTCTGGAACAGCCTGCCGGGCGTTGTGCCGGTAAAGGGCTTCAAGAGCGGCAAAGCCGCCGCCAGCCGCATCTGGGATCACATTCAGGGCCTCGGCGACGCCGCCAAGCCCGAGGCGGAACCTGCAAAGCCGAAGGCCACCAAGAAGGCCAAGGGTGGCGCACAGGCGGCCAAGGGCGCGCCCGCCAAGCCCAAGGCGACCAAGAAGGCCACCGCCGCCAAGAACGCGCCCAAGGCCAAAAAGGCCGCCAAGGCGAAGGAAGCCGCCGGGCCGCGCGAGGGCAGCAAAACGGCCCAGGTGGTCGCCATGCTGCAGCGCAAGAACGGCGCTACCCTGGCCGAGATCATGGCCAAGATGGGCTGGCAGAAGCACACGGTTCGCGGGTTCATGGCCGGCGCGATGAAGAAGGCCGGCTACACCGTCGAGTCCTTCAAACCGGAGGGCGGCGAGCGCACCTACCGCATCAACCGGTAGCATCGGACGCCCCCCTTCCTTCCTGGCCCGCCCGGCTCCGGCCGCGGCGGGCTTTTTTTGCGGCATCGCGGCTATTCCCTGGCTTTCCGGGTACGTCGGCGCGTTGCTGCGCGAACGCCGGGTTACTGTGTCGCAAACGACGGTGGCGGCACGCGCGGCACGCGCGGTTGCGAGAGGATCTTCATCAGTTCGTCGTGGGCGCTAGCCTTGTTTTCTAGGGCGTGGACGTTGGTCCGCGAGGCCGGCGTCATGCCGAACTCGCGCAGGAGCTTCAACTCCTGATCGCGCAGCCCGCTGACGACGGAATAGAGCGGGCTGAGCATCGGAACCCGCGAACTCGCCATCACCGGATTTCCTTTCTCGTCCTTCCCGATCCTCCAGGATTTCTCGTGAAAGTGGATCGGGCCGCTCTTGTTCATGACGGCTTCGAACCGGATGCGCTCCGCGGTAGCTTTTGCCAGCCGTGCTAGTGCCACCAGATCCGCTTCGCTGACCACGTTCAGAGGAACCAGAGTCTCTGCGTAGTACCGCCACCATCTCCGTTCGTCCTTTTGGAGATCCGGCGGGCACCGCCGCTTGGCCTCCGCGATCGTCAATTCCGTCGGCGTCGGCTCGGCCGCCCGCTTTCCCTTCCGGTGACCTGGCCAGCCTTCGGCCTTCTCGAGGGCGGTCGGTTTCGGTGGTGGACCCCGCAGTCCCATTTCTCACGTCCCAGACCGTGCCAGTTCAAGCTCCTGACGCCAGTCGTGCAACGCCAGCAGCAGCCCCTCCACGTCTGGGTTCCCGGCCCGCAGCTCTTCCTCAATGTGCGCGATTTCGGCCCGACAGCGGGCCTGATCCGCTTCCTGGGGCTGTTCCATCAGGCAACCTTCCCGGCGGGCACGGGCCGCCTCTCTGCCGCCACGTCGTCGAACGTGCGGCCATCGCCGTCCAGCGTGGCCTGCTTGCCGGTGAGTTCCTGCCAGCGGCGGACGGTGACGTCCACGTAGCGCGGATCGAGTTCCAGGCCGTAGCAGACGCGCTCGGTTAACTCAGCCGCGGCGAGGGTGGTGCCACTGCCGAGGAAGGCGTCATAAACCCCTTCACCGCGCTTGGTGTGGTTCAGGAGGGGGCGCCGTATCAGTTCAACGGGCTTCTGGGTGGGGTGATCGAACTTCTGCTCATCCGATCCGCCCATGATGAACTTCGGAGATGCTGAATCCCAGACGGTCGAGTTCTCGCCTGCCTTCCCATACCAGGGAGCGTTCTTCTTCCGGACATACCAGCACGGCTCATGTTGGAACCAGTAGTGCGTCCTGGTGAGAACGGCTCTTCCCTTGTTCCAAATGAGCTGCTGATGATGCAGGAAGCCAATCCGCAGGAGCCCGTCGAGGACTTCCCGCGTGAACTTGGAAGCGTGCCACACGTAAGCCACCTCGAGGCTCGGCACCAGCGCGAAGGCCTCCGACCAGTCGGCCCGCGTGTCGCCGGAGATCGTCGTTTCGGTGTGGCCCTCGCTACGGTGCTTCATGTAGCTGGCCTCGGCGGGGTACATCGGATTCGCCTTTGCCGCCATCTTCGCCACCGCCGACCGGCGTTTCCCCGGCGCGCTGTTCAGGCCGGCGCGGTCGCGCCATTCGCTGTCGAGCCCGATTCCGTATGGCGGGTCGGTGATCATCAGAAACGGTTTGCGGTCGCCCAGGAGCCGTCCCACAGCCTCCGGGCTGGTGGCATCGCCGCACAACACCCGGTGCGGCCCCAGCAGCCACAGATCGCCCAGCCGCGACGCTGGCCGAATCGGTGGCTCGGGGACAATGTCCTCGCCCTCGACCGCCCCCATTCCTCCACGACCCAGGTCCTCCAGCAGCTCCTGGAGCGCGTTCGCGTCGAATCCCGTCCCGCTCAGCGACCCGCTATCCCCGAGCACGCCCTCGAGCAGTTCCGCCAGTTTGGAGTCGTCGTAGCACGCCAAATCCGAGGTCCGGTTGTCGGCCAGCAGGATTCGGAGTGCCCGGGCGTCGTCGCAATCCACCCAGATCACCGGGATTTCGGCCATGCCCAACTCACGCGCGGCGAGCCAGCGGTGGTTGCCGGCCAGGATGTACCTGGTGGAGCGCTGAACAACGAGCGGACAGTAGAATCCGTTTGCCTTGATCGATTCGACGATGGCCTTCACGTCGCCCTGGCGCGGGTTGCGCGGGTGCGGCTGTATCGAGTCCAGCCGGACCATCTCCCGCTCGCCGGCAATCACTACTGCGGTCGGCTTCTTACGGCCCATGCACCCCTCCCGGGGGATACCCCCCAAACCTGCGCGTTCGTTCGTGCGTGGCTCGCGCGCTGTAAGTCCTTGTGCGCCAGCTAGTTGACCGTCCCACCGGCTTCGCTCCTCTCCTCATCCGCGCTCCTCTCGCAGAGCCCTGTCCGAACGACCACTGGAGCAGGCCGATTGCAGGTTGTCCCAGTCGAGCAGGAGATCCGGCCGCTGGCCGACCGGCTGATGCAACTTCCGGCGTCGATCAAAAGCGGCGAGTTGAACCCGTAGATCACAATGCTGGATGCTATCAGGGCAACCCGCGCGTCTGGATGATTTCTGGTGTTCCTCGGGTGGACTCTGCGCTCGCCGATGGGCCGCAACGCGGTGTGCCTCGCGGTGGAGTAGAGCCGCAGGTTGAACGAGTCTTCAGGTCGTATCATCGGATTCTGCGCCGTTTCTTGCAGCTCACTGCAAGCCCGATTATAAGGGAGCTTCAGCAGATCGCAAAACGCTGTAATATATGAAGTTAAGCGCTGCTAAATGGTGCCCAGCGCTCATGAACTCGGCGAACGACAACCCGGGACCCTGCTCCGTCGAAAGCAGTACCACCTGGGGATCGCGGAAGGACCCAATGGAATCCGACTCAGAATCGGCTAGGCTGGACGCCTTGCGTAGCCGAGCGAAAGCACTGTTTTCTCCAGAGGCACGAGCGCAGCGGGAAGCTTCGCTAGTCGAAGCCGGCAAGATCTTGGCCCAGTCGGACAGGTACCAAAAGGACCTGCTCCGGCGCCTCGGTGTCCGTACAAACCTTGAGAATGAGGACGAGTTTTGGCTTCGAATGTGGGCGGCCGCCCGTTATGTGGGCTTCTCTACCGAGGAGTTTTGGGACCTCACACCGCGCGAGCTTTGTGCGGTGCTCGACCTTAAGGTATACGAGCTTGAGCTCCATGCTGGTGCGACTGACAGCATATTGAGACCTGGACCCTGCGGCGACGCGACATCGAGACCGGTAGAAGCAGCATCATTGGAACCATCACAAACAACCGCAGCAGACGTGGGGAAGGGAGCGGGTTGCGGCGCGGTCAGCCCGAGCGCACCCCGAAAACGTGGCCCGAAGACAGACTATGAGACGGCCTTTTGCGTCGCTGAGGTGGTACGTCGTATTGCGGCCGACGCGCCCTGGCAGTCAAAGTTGGATGATATCTGCACGGAACTGGACGAACAGAAGGTCAAGCGGCCAAAAACATGGAAGCCCAACGGGTGCCGGAGTTGGTACGAATGTTTGATTGCGGCGCGTCATCTGGTTGTTGAAGCGATCAGGCATCACCTCAGAAACGCCGATAAGGCCGCGGCGGAAACTATCCCCTAACTTTCGCCACTTTCCATTTCTCTGGAGTGCTCGCGGAACCCCAGGTGTTATTGGCTCAGCCCACAGAAAGTTCCAGAAACAACTCTCGGCGGTTACACTTTGGGTGCGATGATACTCACGTCACACCCACTTCAGGAGCTACTGAACGAAAATGACGTGGCACGGATTCTCAAGGTTTCCGTTGCCACCATACGCCGACGCAGGCTGCTTCGCCAGGCACCTCATCCGGTGAAGATCGGTGCCAGCGTGCGCTATACGCCGGAGTCCATCGCCAGACTGCTCGCTGAGTCTCAAACTGGTGGCGAGAAACAGGTGCAGGGCGGGCTCGCCAACTCGTCGGTGGACCAGAGGAGGTAACCCGTGCCTGCGATCGATCCAGAGGAGCCCTTCGGCGGCGACCGATTGCTTCGGTGTTCGAATGCCGCGTGGGGACGCTGGCCGCAGCTGTTCCTTGCGTTTGACGGCCTCGCCCGGCTCGAAACTAGCTACGCGAAAACCAGCGGCCGGTCGCACCCCAGTAAAGGGCAGGGACAACCATGATAACGGAGTCGCCGAGGGCGACAATTCGCGTCCCTGCGAGCCTGGCAGAACTCGACCAATGGGTTCTGTGGCTATACGAATCGCGCGACGGCGGCAAGCCTACAAAGGTGCCCTATCAGATCAACGGCAGCCATGCCAGCAGCACGGACACCAAGACGTGGTGCTCCTGGGACGACGCGCTGAAGGCCTGGCTGGAGCATCCAGGACGCTGGTCCGGCGTCGGCTTCGTCTTCTCTGCCATTGATCCATACTTCGGAATCGACTTGGACCTGTGCCTTGACGCCGCCGGCGTACTGAAGCCGTGGGCACAACCGATCATGGAGCGGTTTTTCGACACCTATGCCGAGGTCTCCCCGAGCGGACGGGGGATCAAGATCTGGGCCAAGGGAAGGCTGCCGGGCGGCGGCACCGCGTTTCCCATGGGCGACGGCCGCGTCGAGATCTACGATCGGGCGCGCTACTTTACCGTGACGGGCAACCACTGGGCTGGCCAGATCCTCGACATTGAGGAACACCAGGCCGATCTCGATTGCCTGCTCGCGCTCTCGCCCCACGGCCAGAAGAAGGTGCCATTTACACTCGACGAGGGCAAGATCCCGAACGGCTCCCAGCATGACACCTTGGTCAGCATCGCCGGGACGATGCGCGCTCGCGGATGTGAGTATCCCGAGATTGAGGCCGCACTGCTTGAGATGAACAGAAGCCGCCTTCAGGAATCCGCACCGGAGGACAACATCAAGCGGATTGCGTTGAGCGTGTGCCAGTACCCGCCGGGCGACAGGCGCGGCATAGGCGTCACCGATCGCGACCTGAGAGACCGACCGGACGAGATCTCCGAAGATGCACTCGCGTCCCGCTTCACCCAGCGGCACGAGGACAGCCTGCGCTATGTGGCCGCATGGGGGCGGTGGCTTCAATGGGACAGTACGCGCTGGGTTCAGGACCACACACTTCATGTCTTTGATCGTGCGCGGGGAATTTGCCGGGCGGCAAGTGCCGAATGCGCGACGAAGCCAACCAAAGTAGCCCGAGTCGCATCGGCCGCGACGGTTGCCGCTATAGAACGGCTTGTCCGGGCCGATCGCCGGCACGCGGCGGTAGTCGATCAATGGGACTCGGACCCGTGGCTCCTCAACACACCCGGCGGAATTGCCGACTTGCGGACCGGTGATATCGAGGCACATCGCCGCGACGCCTACTGCACGAAGATGACGGCGGCCTCTCCGGGCGGCGCCTGTCCGCTGTGGAACACTTTCCTGGATCGCATTACGGACGGCGACCGCGAGCTTCAGGCGTTCCTGAGTCGCATGGTCGGTTACTGCCTCACGGCTGACACCCGCGAGCACGCCCTGTTCTTTTTGTATGGGACGGGGGCCAACGGCAAGAGCGTGTTCCTCTCCACGGTCGGGGGCATCTTGAACGACTACGCGAGGTCCGCAGCCATTGAGACTTTCATCGCGTCGCCGTCGGAGCACCATCCGACCGACCTGGCGGGGCTTCAGGGCGCGCGCCTGGTGACGGCGACGGAAACAGAGGATGGCCGCCGGTGGGCTGAGTCCAAGATCAAGACACTAACGGGCGGGGACCGCATCGCCGCGCGGTTCATGCGTCAAGACTTTTTCGAGTTCACCCCGGTATTCAAGTTGGTGATCGCCGGGAACCACAAACCCGGCCTGCGATCCGTGGACGAGGCGATCCGCCGGCGCCTGCACCTGGTTCCGTTCACGGTTACCATCCCACCGGCAGAGCGTGACCTGTCCATGAGTCACAAGCTCCGGGCGGAATGGGGAGGCATACTCAGCTGGGCGCTGAGGGGCTGCATTGAGTGGCAGGCTCGGGGCCTAACGCCCCCCGCCAGCGTTCGAGACGCAACCGAGGCTTACATGGCAGCCGAAGACGGACTCGCTCAGTGGCTGGATGCACGCTGTGCCCAGGTTCCGAATGCGGTCGGAACGGCCGAACGGCTATTCGCGGACTGGAAGATTTGGGCCGAGTCTGCCGGGGAATACGTAGGGTCGCAGAAGCGATTCTCGCAAAACCTTGAAGAAAGAGGGTTTAAGCGCGTGCGCATCTCTGGGGGGACCCGCGCCTTTCAAGGGATCGGGCTTCGAGCGCCGGATACAGGGGGGAGCCAGTGACAGATGTGACAGGAGCTCTCCATCATACCGTCACACGCGCGCGCGTGTGTACGGTCTATATGGGGCAACCTNNCCTGTCCCATCTGTCACTCCGGGGGCGGAAATCATAAAGCGACCCCCACGGCAGGCTGCTTGCCTCCGCTCCATGCGCCCACTGGCACCCTGCTCGAAGTGCGGCGAAGGGCGGATTGAAACGCACATCCTCATGTACGTCGCGGGCACGTTTTGCTCGAAGTGCTGCTCCGTCTGTTCCCAGCAGGGGCAGGACGCTGAAGCCGGCATAGCGGTGGTGCTATGAGTAGCGTTCCCAGGGTTGTCGATCTGACACAAGTGCCAGCAGTCCCATGGGCGTGGGTGGATGAGCGCGTCTACGCTGCCA
>PLEM01000001.1 GCA_003137035.1 Bryobacterales bacterium
CGACTCCCACTAGCTTCCGCCAACCAGAAGCAATTGAAAACACTGCCATTTCTATCGTGCCTTGATTCTGGGTGACATATCAGGTAACATAACCGCTGTGACCCCTGCCAACCTCAAGCTCTTTCGACGGCACGAGAGCACCTGTACCGGAGACGGCAAAACCATTGACCCGCAAACCGGGAAACCGAGGCCCTACAAGAAGGAGTTCCGCATCTACGAAGAAGACGCCATCAAGCGGAAGCGCAGACGTTCCGTGGTCGATTGCTCATGCACAATCTACGCCGAAGGGACCGTGTACAAAAAAGGTGTGAAGTTGTACGTGCGACCGAAAAGCACAGCGACCCGGAAGTGGGAAGATGCCAGGAAGGTTCGGGAGAACTGGATTGCATGGGGCGGCGCTCAAGCGCCTGTTGAGCACGTCAACCCTGCTGACGAACTCGTGACTGTTCCCAACGCCGTTCAAAAATTCCTCACGACAAAGAAGAACCAACCTGGAGTTGGCGACGAGCGGCTTGCCGATGTAAAGCGCCTCGTAGAACTGCGGCTAATCCCGTTTGCCGAATCGAAGCGGATCACTTTCATCCAGGAAATGGACAACGCAGACGTTTGGGCCGTCTTCCGTGATTCGTGGAAGAACCTGAACCCTCTCCACAACCGCAAACCGAAACCCGGAGAAGCGGTACCCGACACGGCGCTCGGACAGAACACAGTGTCAAAGCACGTTGGCACCCTTCGAGAGTTCATTCGATTCTGCGTCAGCCGTGAATGGCTTGCCGACAATTGGGCCAGCGCCGAACATGGCATGAAGGTGTCGAAGGTGATCGAACCCAAAGAGCCATTCAGCCATCAGGAGTTGGAATACATTTACAAAGCCACCGAATCGAAGACGGACGGACACGGCTTCAAGGTGAAGCGCACAGGCCAGCAAAACGCCTGGGAAGTTCTCGTGTTCATCTGGACGCTCCGCTATACTGGCCTGAGAATTTCAGACGTGGTACAACTTGCGACAAGGCAGCTTGTCCCATTCGACGCTTACGGCTACTCCCACGCACTCTGGTGTCATCCGATGAAGACTAAGGAACACAGAGAAGTGAACTTCGTGCACATTCCGATTCAAGCAGCCAACCTTCCGGGCCATCCGAACTTGGTGAAGGCGCTCCAAGGGCTTCCTGTGAAGCAGGGACGCTACTTCTTCTTGGGCGGGGAAGGAACGCTCAGGACGAACATCAGTTCATGGCGGTCCAGGGTCAACGATGTCTTTAGACTCGCCGAAACCATAATGGAAAGGGACGGTCTGCCCATCAGAAATGGCACGCACTTTGCGGAGCATCCACACCCACACAAATTCCGCCATACGTTTGCAGCCACGCTCCTACAGGTCGGCGTTCCGCTCCGAATCGTGGCGCAGTATCTTGGCGACACCGAGGAGACCGTCAGAAAGCACTACGCCAAATTCTGTAAAGCGGAGCAGTTGGAAGCGGCGGCAGTGCTGGCGGAAGGTATGAGGAAGTTGACACAAGTTCAAACTGCCGAACAACGTGGCAGCTTGCACGTAGTCCGCTAAACAGCTTCCGGCAAGCTGAGGTAGTCGGCCAAAGACATTCCAAGAGCAACGGAAGTCAGCCAAGCCCGGTACAAAGTGTCAGTGACCCTCAGGGTTCGACCATAGCAGAACCATCCGGGTTTTCCTCTTAGCGCCCGGTACACCGTCATATAGCCAAGATTCTCCCGCTCCGCAATCTCATTGATCTTCCAATTGCGTTCACCCTGCATACGCTTATCAACGATTGACCTCACTCTCTCCAAATGTTGGACAGGCTCTCGATTCGGAACGGAACTGCCGTTCTGCCGTGCCTGCCCTCTCTCCAGCGCCGCCTGAATCCGTGCGGCAGTTGCCTTGTTCCTCATTCACGTTGTTCGCAGTACGAACAAATTGGACTGATGCGGCTCATCTTGCTCTCCTTTCAATTGAACTCTTCCAGCGCCAACTTCACTGGCCGGGGCGCTGGTCCTCCGGGCTGTTGCGTAGCCGTTTTACGGGCTACGCAGAGTTCCTCGTTACGGCGCTGGCGGTCCTGGCCGATCCAGGTGCCAGCGATGCCGCTCTATTCCAGATACGGGTCCAAACACGTGTGGTCACCATTTGCATCGGCGCAGTATACTGTGGCCCTGAACCAATCGACTGAGTTCACGTCCAGCTTACCGTTCAGGCACTGTTCTGCCGCCGACAACTTGCGATGAACATGTCCGCATGTCCGTATAAACACGTCACGCAGGTAGTGACGATGAACCTTGTCGTACTCGCCCCAAGTCCCATCTTGCACGCCGATAATATAATACATCTTCTTCATGTTCATCATTGTGTACCTGTCAACTCTACAGTGACTCGTAGAATCAACGGCGCTCACGATCCTGGCCGCCCAGGTCGCCAGCATCCGCCTATGTGGTTTACGCTGCCGCCGTCAAAGCAGAGTTGGTCTTCTTCTTCTTCACTTGCAGCAGATAATCCGTCGCCTTCGATGCCGCCGAAGCCGCACGGAAGAGTTCGTTCTTGTCCTTCTTCAAAGCACGCAGCCACGAACTGATGTATGCGGCGTGCCGTTCAGGGTTGTGCGGAAGTCCGGTTTTCATCGAGAGAAACAGGCTGGCGAGTTCAGCCACCAATTCTTCACGTGCGTACTCTTCTGTGTTCTTGTTGCCATTCGCAGCAGTCAGGCTCAGACGATTCAGGCGGCTGGGATGTCCGGTCCAGTGCCCAAGTTCGTGGGATGCCGTGGAGTAGAACCAAGAAGCGTTGAAGAAGTCTTCCTTGTTCGGCAGTTGGATGTAATCGTGAAACGGTGAATAGTATGCGCTGGTGCCGCCATAACGAATGTCCGCACCGGACGTCCTCATGATGCGTTCGCCCGCTTGGATTGCTTCCCATTTCTCCTTCTTCGGGAGAACGATCTTCGGAATACCGTCAATCTGCTGTGCGTTGAAGACTGGATAGTGACGGGCGACCACTCTCCGCTTCTTGTCGCCAGTCTCTTCGTCCTCTATCAGCTCATCCTTGAAGACTTCGATTCGAGAGGATTTCTCACCTTTGCGCACTTGCCAGCTTGTTGCAACAGCTTGGCGATACGTGCACCAGCGTGGATCTGTGTATCCCTTTCGCAACGAGGCAACCATCAAGGCGATGATGTTGCCGCCCCGGTACGGATTGTTTGTGGTCGGATTGAAGGCGGCTGGAATCTCGCCAACGGACCACGGTCTAATCCAAGGCGCAGTGCCAGCCTCAATCATCTTGATTACTTCGTTCGTGACTTCCTGCCGGAAATCTGTCTGTGATGTAGTTTTCATGAGTTTCCCTTTCTTTGAATTCCTTGCACCCCGGGCGTGGCGCTGGCGTCTTCGATTAGGCTTGCGGCCCACCCGAGCTGCCTTACGCTTCCTTTTCAGGGATTAGCGTCTGCGGAATGCAGCGCCCGGAACGTGCGGACTTGGTTACAGTAGTTTAGTCACCATACCTCTTTTCGGACATCGTGCGCTGTACTGAGCCAGTGCGTATCCTTCCAGTGTGTCAATGTCAGGCTTGTCGGCCCCTACCTCTGCAAGGCGTACTAATTTGCGCTTCATTGCGGCGTGTTCGTCCGGTCTCATACGGGCGAACGACCAGATAATGCAATTGTCGGCGTCCTTCTTCGCTTCTGCTTTCTCAACCAATCCGGCAAGGTCATCCGATTCGATTGCGGCACTGGTCCAAGCTACACCTGGAATGTGATGGTGCGTTTCAGAGACGTCCACCAGTTCAACAGGGGTGGTCTTTTCATAAGCTTCACGAGCGTCGGCGCTGATCGCTTCAATCTGTTCGCCGTTCAGCCGTCGCATCAACTCAACCGCCAGCGTCTTAGCCTCGGTCTTGGTGTGAGCCGCAATCTTGAAAACACGGAGATTGGGCCATTGCGACGGGTTGAAAAGAACGAGAACCTTGAAGATCTTTAGAGTTGGGGTTGTTGGTGTGGAATCCACGGCGAGAGTTGTCGGCATGGAGTCCGTTGTTTCAGTTGTATCCTCTTTGATAGGCATTGCCTTATCCTTTCTCTGGGTGAGTTCTTGGTTGGAGTCCACGGCCAGGGTGGAGATGGACTTCGTTGCTTTAGCGGTATCGATGTTGATAAGCATTGTCTTGTCCTTTCCTTGCTTAGGTCGCTGTTCGGAGTCGACGGCCACTGCGGGCGTAAAGGCGATTGTTCTGGTGTTACTGTCGTTCGCACTTAATGTCTTCATACTTCTACTATGAACAAGGAGTTGCGACAGGTCAAAGGAACTGTGGGACTTCCTGGTGGGTACTATTCAGGGGCGGACACGACTGATGGGAACTCGGGATGGGAACGCATGATGGGAACCCGCTATGAGGAGCCTGTTACACCGTCAGCTTCTGTCTGTTTCGCTGCGGGAGCTTCTGTGGACTCTTTGTCGGTGTGTTGCGCTCCAGCAGATCCAGGATGCGCCTACCGGGATGAGAGTCATTCGCAATCTGGCACCGCCGCCATCTTTCCCACTGCTTGCGATGGACATTTGCCATCCACTGAAGCTCCTGCTTCTCGTAGGCATCTGCGTATGCAGGATGCTTGTGGGTGGCAAGATACTTCTTCTCAAGGGCCTTGCGTTCATCAGCGGTTGTCTCTGGAATTTGCGCCGCCTTGAATGCTGCGCCCCATTCCGGCATGACCGTGGTGCTCGGTTCGGTCGGCGCTTGGGGAGCTGTGGATTCTACTTCGGCTCCCGGCTGCTCGTGGGGAGTGAGCCGTTTGATGGTGTAGTCGCCAACTCGCAAGAAGAGGATCTGCCACAGTTCGGTCTTTAGCTTTTGCGTTTCCTCATCATCATCATCGTTCTTCGATACCGTCTCTCGCAGTCTGGACAGGGACTCATCCAGCAGGCCGATGAACCAGTCCCGGTAGTGTTCTTCCACATAGTAGGCCCCAAGAGGGAGTCCATGATCCTCTTCCGGTTCGTAGGGCCGTGGAATCCACCCGGCGTTGACGGCAACATCGAACACCTCTCCAGGTATGTATTCGTCAAAGATCCCGGACTTCGGTTCACCGGGAATTGAGACGCCGAAAAGATCCTTGGTTCCTTTGATGTATGCGTAGCTAATGGCGTAGCACACTGCGTTCAGGCTGTCAGCCAGAGTTGCGTGGCCCAACGTGTCCGATGCCTTCATGATGAGATTATGCCAGTTCTGTGGAAGCGTTGTCGTGGCGTCGGCGTGGCAGAAGAGGATCTCATTTGTGGTCAACGTCAGGGCGCAGCACTCCAACAGGGCGGGCGTGGTCTTCGGGGGTCACCGATTCTTCAATCGGCGGCGTGTTGGTCGGCAGGATTGGCGCTGTCGGGTAGGATGGTGCCTGATCGTTCAGCCTCCCGGAGTTCTCGGCGCTCTCGCTTGGTATGGTTCCAAGGCAGATGGAGCTTTCCCAGTTTCGATTCGATGCGCTGGAGTACACGGTCCAGGCGCACCGCACGGACATTCCATTTCAGGATCGAAATCGTGGTTTGCACGAGAAGTGCGTGGTCGGAGCGCTCGCTGACAACTTTATGCAGGGGCTTCGTGCCGGAAGCGTGGCAGTTGGGAAAACCACTCAGCAAATCTGCGGTGAGCGACGGCGGGCGTGCCGTTCACATTTCGCTGGTGCGCCGCTCTCTCCATCGTGCCGTCAACGGGGCAAGGAGCACCCGATTCGTTTCTGCCTCGCCCGAGCTTCCATCTTCTTGTTGTGTGTCCGAACTTGCAGTCCAGCACGCAATTTTCGGCTCCGCTGTGGGAAGTGCCGGGGCCGCTGTGGGCTGGCTTCCTACATTCGACGGCCTCGACGGTTGGCAGCTTCGGCTCTGCCCTCTTCATCGCTCGGTGGTCCGCAACTCTGCTTCCGCATGTTGCCGATCTAGAATCTCAACCTTTACCTTGGTCTCTCCAAGTCTTTCGAAACGATCTATGCGTAGTCCCGCTTCGTCAATGGCTTGGAACACGGTGTCGTAAGAGCCGATTGTGTAAGGGCGTTCGCCAGCGTGTGTGATGCGGACAGCAAACCGTTTGTCGTTAGGCGGGCCATCTTCGGCTAGCAACTCCTCAACCACAGTCGCAAAAGATGTTCCGAAATATTGTTCGTAGTTCTCAGGCATCGAAGTGTCCTCCTTCATGTCTCACGCTCGCCCAGCGCTGCCATGGCAGAAAGAAATGCGACCGCCAAGCATTGTCGTGCGATCCGTTTCTCACTCCAGGTGCTTGTCCGATCACCCCGGACTACGGCGTCGGCGTCCATCGCCCCGATCACGAGGGCCATCACAAGTTCTTCGGTCGGCGGCACGGTGCCCGCCAGGATCTCCGCTGCCAATTCATCCGGCAAGAGGCCGCTGCGGGCAAGCTGGTCAATGACGTTGTTCATTGAACACCACCCTGAGCCCGAAAAGTGCGCTTTGGCGCTCCGTCTTCGCAGGTGTCGCCAATCGGCACAGCGACCCTCGACTCGATGTAGAACGTCTCCGTCAATTTGATGTGCATATCCCTTCTCCTACGGCATCAGCACCGCTTGTATATCCCGGCCAGCCACGATGGGAAGCTCATGCTCCACGTTGTACGCCAAATTCCTGGCGACGGCCTTCCGCAACCACACTGTGCGGTTCATCCGCATTGGGTGGCGGGCGCTGTCTATTCTGTGTAAAGTGTTTTCATCGAGCCTCAGAACGATTGCTTTTCTCGCTTTCTTCATGTATGTCTCCGTTGACGGCAACTACCCAATCCGGGCAATCCCGATAGCCGTCATGGGTGGCGCTTCTGTGATGTATTTAGACATCCACGAAACGCAGAGAACGTGTGTGCGTGTTCGCTGGTACGACATGCTTGTGCGCCCCGGACTTGACAGATTCCACTTTGATGCGATCATAAAGGTGGACGCCACAGAGCTTGCCGACAAAGGTGAAATCTGCTGATGTCTATATAGTAGTGAGACTGGAAAAAGGGCGGTTTCGCTGCGTGGAGATAACACGATGGCGTCTGTGACTGTTCCAGCCGAAGGCGAAAGCCAAGTCCGAACATGGGCGGCAGGTCTCGTTCAATTCCCCGGTAGGAGCCATCCGAAGGGTGCGGAAAGAACTCGGTAAAAGGAGAACGGGCAATCAGGAAGATGGATCGTCACGGTAAAACGGGCGATCAAAGGCGCAAGCTGAATCATTGATTGAGAGCCGATAGCGTCAGAGGACTCAAAATGGTCGGGTTAGACCCTGAGTTGACAGGGATGGGCGCAAGCCCAAGAGCTAAACGGCGGTAGCCGCAGGCTCCTGTGCCGAAGATGCGAAGTGGAAACCTACGCTGCGCTGGCTAAAATGAACAGCGCCATCTGGAAACTTCGGGATGATGAACGACACACGGACCCAACATGGGATTCGTGTGCTCATCTGTTGCTTGGGATGATGATATTCAAGAAGATCCCGAAGGGCGTCCGTAGGACGCTATATCAAGACAGTGGTTGGAAAACAGTGCTTCGCACCGTTCCGGTTCCAGTTGAAACCATTTTGCTGGTGTGTAGGGATGAATATGTCTTCACTGGAACTCGAAGGGCAGTTGTGATTCCATGAGACGCCTTTTGAACCATGAAACGGGCAACGCCAAGGATACGAAGGCGGAACAGGTAACGGGAGATCAGACTCATGTTGAAGGGGCCGTCCACAAAGAAAACGTAAACGGCCACACAGCCGACCGCACGAAAATGCTGCCGTGGGAATCTTGCGGCCCCGATTGTCCGGTGTGCGCTGGAAGTGAGAACTCTTGAATGCTGCCACTCCCGGCACCAGGAACCGCAGGAAGCTGAGGAGCGCTTGCGTCGTCCGGTGAAAGCGTTCCCGCTGCGTGGCATATACAAGAGCGTCGTCAATGGCGGCGTCAGGGTAGGGTAGCAGTCCTGCCGCAGCTATGGTAGTATCCGTTCGTGCTGGCGGTGCTGGAGCAAACCAGGGCAGTCTCGACTTGTAAGCGGTGCTTGCCGAGTGTGACCACGATTCTCAGCGACTACATCCCGACGTTTCGGTTCGGAGTGCTTTCCAGATGTCGAGCAGTGTCGATCTCCATCAACCCTGCTGAGAACCAAGAGGGGTATCGGCCTCTGCCTCGCTGTAAGGAGTACGGCTTTGCTGACCGCTCCGCACTGACTGACGACGATCTGGCCAATGTTGCACGTCGCAGTGACGAATACTTTGCAGCCGGGGACAAGCACCGGTTCTTCAATACGCTTGCAAGTGTGGTGTCGAGCATAGATCCAACGTGGAGCTATGAGGCTGGCACGCTGTCCCACATCGACGTGGTTGCGTGTGTCACACGCCCGACGTGGACGAATGGCGTTCCGGCAGAAGAGCGACGGGTCATGCTGGAAAGCTGCCGTCAGCACTTCCTGACGACCCTGCGGCTGCTGCCATCTGATTCTTGGCTTCTATGCGATGGTAGAACTGCCCTGCAAGCAATCGACGACGTAGGAGGACGGACGGAGAACACCGAGCAACTGGAGGGCAATCTGGCCGTCTGCATTGGAACGCTGCTGCTGGAGGCGGGAGCGCACAGGTTCGTCGGATGGAATTATCCTGCCCACAAACTGTACGGAAAACAAACAGAAGTTGGTTTGGCAGCGAAGTGCCTGATGGACGGCGGTATCCATGATCCCAAAGCAGAGGCAGTGTTGAGACCGTCGCCGGAGTCGTCATCTCTCTCGTCGTGCATAGCGGACAGACTGGTGTTTACTAGCCAGCGTGATCTGATGCGGTTTCTTGTTGGGAAACTCGGCCACAACCAGGACTCCGTTTGCCGTGAGTACGCCGCCGCCGACCGCCAGGGCTTGGTTCCCAGGAACAGCAACAGGCATGGGTTGTCAGCCGAGCAATATGCCCATCGCCTATACGCTGATGGCATCCGCAATGGCTGGCTGTGAGCGCCCGGAGAACTTCGGGTCCAATGAGGGCGAGAAGGACGTCCGAAGAACCGTGGTGTTCCGTACTCTCCTCGGACACCAAGGGTCTGGGCGGCATATCTCTCACCATCTCCAGGACGGCGGCTGATATACGGCATGGGCTGCGCTCCTGGTGATACCGCCCAAACCGCTGTCGTGTATGTGCATCATCGCCGAATCGTGCAGTTCCAACATGGCTCTCGTCCGAGGATGTGGTTCCCGACTGGCAAGTGGCAATTGA
>PLEM01000305.1 GCA_003137035.1 Bryobacterales bacterium
GCATCAAGGTGGTGGACCTGCTCGAGCCCTACCTGCGCGGCGGCAAGATCGGGTTGTTCGGCGGGGCGGGGGTGGGCAAGACCGTCATCATCATGGAGCTGATCAACAACATCGCCCAAAAGCACGGCGGCGTGTCGGTATTCGGCGGTGTGGGCGAGCGCACGCGCGAGGGCAACGACCTGTGGCTGGAGATGCAGGAATCCGGCGTCATCGACCCGAAGGACTGGCGCAAATCCAAGTGCGCCCTGATTTATGGGCAGATGACCGAGCCGCCCGGCGCGCGGTTGCGGGTCGGCCTCACCGCGCTCACCGTTGCGGAGTATTTCCGCGACGAAGAAGGGCAGGACGTGCTGCTGTTCATCGACAACATTTTCCGGTTCACCCAGGCGGGCTCGGAGGTGTCGGCGCTGCTGGGCCGCATGCCCTCGGCGGTGGGCTACCAGCCCAACCTGGCCACCGAAATGGGTGAGCTTCAGGAGCGCATCACCTCGACCAAGAAGGGCTCGATCACCTCCGTGCAGGCCATCTACGTGCCGGCCGACGACTACACCGATCCCGCGCCGGCCACCACCTTCGCGCATCTGGACGCCACCACGCAGCTCTCCCGGCAGATCGTCGAGATGGGTATTTACACGGCGGTGGACCCGCTGACCTCGACCTCGCGCATTCTCGACCCGCGCATCGTCGGGGAGGAGCATTACGCCACCGCGCAACGCGTCAAGGGCGTCTTGCAGCGCAACAAGGACTTGCAAGACATCATCGCCATCCTGGGCATCGACGAGCTTTCCGACGAGGACAAGCTGGTGGTGTCGCGGGCGCGCAAGCTGCAACGGTTCCTTTCACAACCCTTCCACGTGGCCGAGCAGTTCACCGGCATGGAAGGCAAGTACGTAAAACTGGCCGACACGATCAAGGGGTTCAAGGAGATCGTGGACGGCAAGCACGACGAGATCCCCGAGCAGGCGTTCTGGATGCAGGGGACCATCGAGGACGTGCTGGCGCGCGCCGAGCAGTTGAAGGCAGCGGCGTAACGGGAGCGTAGCGGTGGACACGTCTCAGTTGGAAGCGGTGGTCAAGATCGCGGCGCAGGTGAATGAGACGCTTCGCAGCGCCAGGGCGGACACATTTCTGCTGGAGGTGGCCACGCCGGAGCGCCTGGTGGTGAACGAGCAGGTGAGCGAGGCGCAGATCCCGGCGGCCAACGGCTACCTGGGCATCCTGCCGGGCCACGCGGCGCTGCTGGCTGAGCTGGGCGCGGGCGAACTGAGCTACCTGGTGGAGGGCCGGCGCCGGGCGGTCAAGATCGACGGCGGCTGGGTGGAGGTCGGCGGAGACCACGTGCGGGTCTTGGCGAACACGGCGGAAAAAGCGGGGGAGTGAATCGCGGTAGAATAAAAAGTTCGGGCCGTGGCGCAGCCTGGCTAGCGCGCTTGCTTGGGGTGCAAGAGGTCCCGAGTTCAAATCTCGGCGGCCCGACCAGCCTTTTCAATGGCTTAACGACCTCAACCCTTTGCCGCATACCCTTTCATCCCGCATCTAGCCCGCAATTCGATCCGGCTCCTTCCCCACCACGAACAGCCGGCGCTGCATCCGCCGCACCGCCCGCTCCCGCCGGTCCAGGCCGATGATGGTGTACTCGCGCGTCATCGAGGGCCGGGAATGGCCGGCCTGCGCCATGGCTTCGAACGTCGTCGCCCCGGCTTCCTGCACCAGCGTCAGGTGCATGCGCCGGAAGGTGTGCCATCCGAACCCGGGAAAGTAGATCCCGAGCTCCTCGGCAACCGGCCGCAGCACCTTCTGCAGCAACTCCCGATCATCGAGCGGTTTGCCCCGCTCGTGAAACACGTAGTCTTCGGCACTGGCGCCGGCTGGCTTCAGTGCACAGTAGGCCGCCACCAGCTCGCCCAGCGGCAGCGAGCGCTGCGCCCGCTCGCTCTTGGGCTCGCCCGTGTCGCCCCGGTAGTAGCGCTCTTCCACGTGCACTACCCCGCGGTCCAGATCTACACTCCTCCACTTCAGGCCGAGGATCTCCGAGATTCGCATTCCGGTCGACACGGCGGTCTCTACGATCCAACGAACCCTGCCCGGCAAACGGTCGAGCAGCAAGCGCAGCTGTTCGTCAGTCGGAATCCGCTTCTCGTACTTCACCCGCTTCTTCCCGATCCGAACCCGCGTGACCGGATTCCGCCGATCCCAGTAATTCCAATCCACGGCCTTGGTGAACATTGAGGACAACACCGCTTTCATTGCCCTCCTGGTCCACCAGGACAGCCCTTCGGCCGCCTTGGCGTTGAGGAAGGCCTGGACCTCCAGAGTCCCGATATCGCAGAGCCGTTTGGCCCCGAGCGCCGGCGTAACGTGGTTCTTGAGCAGGCAATGCTGCTGCTCTCGTCCCCCGGGCGCCAGAGTGGGCAGGTGCTGGGTTTCATAGATCCTGGCAAAATCCGCGAGCGGAATATGGTCGCGGACGGTATAGACCTGGTGGTTCACTTCTTCGAGGACGCGAGCACGCTGGCGCAGCGCCTCGCGCTTGGTTGCTTCGTCGCAATTGCCGAGTGGATGCCATACCTCCTTCCGGACGATCTTTCCTTCGTCGTCGATGACCCTGATTCGGTACCGGATGTACCAGTAGGGCCGCTTCCCGCCATGCCGCAGCAGGGCGGGATCCTGAAACTCCCGTTTGGCCAATCGATCTCCTTGGATTGGCTCGACGAGGATTGGCTCGGGCTTCAAGATAGCACAGCGCCGCGGCGCCTTGCGTCGCCCTGACCGAGCATCCGACGGTGGTGGCTCCGTCCCGTGCACAGCTCAATCTTAAGGCCGATTTTTGAGGCGAAGCCCGCGTTTGACGGCGTGGCCACAATCTGGCAACAGGGCTGCCATGGAACGCGCTAGAAAGCCCGTATCGGAACGCCCGCTGGAAAGGAGCCTGAATCCGGCCACAATTTGGAAACAGGTCAAGGCTTGACAGAATTTCGCTTCTTGACCTTGGAAATCAGAGACTGCACATCGCGCCGGAACTGGGCATCTTCCCAGGCGGCAAGCCACGTCGCAATACCGTGTTTCTGCATGTTCTCCGTCGTGGGAATGAGGTGTTTGTCGAGCGCTTCACAGATCTCCAGAGCCGATCTGCCTTCCTCGATACACGCTACCAGGATCTGGTTCCGCCGCGCGTTCTTCGACCAACCTCTTCCGCTGCGCTGCTTCCCCTGCCCGAGCTGCTGGAGCCGTGCTCGCAGATACGGCAGGCGAGTCTCAGGGGCCGCTCTGGCGCAGAACTGCACCAACTCGAGCCAGTCAATCCGTTCCTGGTCACCGGGCGAGAACGCCTCCTCGAGCTCATCGGGCTCAATCGACGGTCCGGCTCCACGCAGGGTCTGCCGGCCCTCCACCCAGGGACGATCCGTCCGGGGCGGCCCGAAAGAGCCCTCACGACCGTTGCCCAACACCTGCACCGAATCGTGCAGAAGGATCTCGAAGAACTGGAACAGCTTGCTGTAGAACCAATCCCTATGCTCGAGAGGCCGTGGCCCGTGCACTCGCTGGAAGCACTCGAACGCCACCGGCCTGAGCGTCCAGCAGAGCGTGTTCGCGAATTCGGCCGCGGCAATCCGATCTCCCCGCCGGGATTCAATCGCCAGCTGATACATGCCGGTCTGCGTCGGCCCATGTCCAGGCTTCAACTCCGGGTCGACAAACGCCGAGAAGTTGAAGTCCAAGAACTCGGGATCATCCAGCACGTAGAACGTCATCTTCACTAGGGCCTGAACGACCGGCGACGTATCTGAATCCCTATACATATATACCATTAGGAAATCCAGGTCTCAGAAATTCAGCCCCGCCGTCCGAGCGACTCGAGCTCCGGCAAGGTTTCGGGCGGAAGGGTTCCGCACGAATGGTCGGCTAAGAATCCAACTGGCGGTGCCATGGGGATCGGTGCACCGTCTCACCGAGTCGAGTGATTTGGCCGTCGGCTCACCGCTCGCACAGCCAAACGCAACGTCCTCTGTCAGAAAAGGCACGACGCCAAGCCCGATAGAGAAGGTTTGCTCCGCCCGATCAAAGCTAGCGGCTGCTAATCCCTCTGGCAACGTCATACGTTCGAAATCGACCGGAGCGAACCTACCGAGGGGACCGAGTTGAGGGGTCGAAGGCGCTTCCCCTCCCTGCCATCGACGCGCGGCAATTCGGGCATGGGTTTCGGTGCCGACGGCGCAGCTGCACAGCGTGGCGCAGAGGAACAGCTACCGATATTGGGCAATATCGGTAGCCATGTGGACCTTACCTCAGGGTGGCGAGGACATCAAGCAAAAATCCCGAGATGGCGGGATTTCCCGGAGACGACGCTGGTCTAAAACCTTATGATTTCGCGACTGGTAGGGGCGACCCCTCCCGACGACACCCAGCACTATGCTCCCGCTTCACAATGCGGAGGCTCCCCCGCCGCCCTTGTTGCCGCCGTGACGATCCCCTGACGGGGTTGTCTTGCCGGTCGGCGCTGCTTGTCCTCGGCGGCGTCCGTGAGGAGTTGTTTGAGTGCTGCCAGCGTGTCTTCGTGGTGCTTCGCCAGATACCGGTGGATGCGGGTGTTGGCGAGGAGTCGTTCGATGTACTTGCAGGCGACGGTCAGCTTGAGCACGTCGTCGCCGTAGTTTGCTTTGATGCTGTCGACGTGCTTAAGTAACTCGTCGGTCTCTTGCTCCATGATTGACTGCTGGTCTGGGGTGGCGTTACGCGTGCGTGTCGTCGTAGCGGGGAGGAGCAATTCCTCGTTGGTGCCGCAGAGGAGTGCTCTGGCGAAGCGCCCGGAGAACTTCTTCGCGCTCATCATGAGTCGAGCGACGTCGATCTGCCGCACGGGCTTCATCCTGCGTAATGCGCAGAAAGCGTCCGCGCTGACACGTTCATCGCGGAGAATGTCCGCGGCTTCGGGGCATATTCCCTTGAGCAGGTCGCGTTTTTCCCTGATGGTGGCGACGGTCACGTTGAGCGCGGTTGCGATCCTTTCCTCGCTGACGTGCGCTAGCGCACGCAGAATCATGTGGTGTTGGGCGATGGGCGGGATGTAGTTGACACGTCGGTTGTACGTGTAGCTTTCATTGTCCGTGGCGATCAAGCAGTTCGCGGTGGGCACGCTCGTCGCTGCCAGTATGTCCAGTCTTGTGTGGCCGTCGAGCAAAACATAGTTCCTGTTCGTCGTGGGGAAGACGACGAGTGGTTCGATGAGGCCGACGTGCGCCATCGACGCTGCGATACGTTGATACGTGTCGGTTTTGCGAGATGCGGCAGTCATCGTCTTGATCGGCGTAATCTCCGTGATGTTGATGGGCACGATCTCGGGCTGGAACGCTTGCTTCACTGGCATGAGTTTTCCTCGTTCCTTGCAGCGACAAGGCCTGGTATGGTCCGCAGGCCTTCGGCCCGCAGGAGTGTCACGAAGTGGTCGTCTGCAAGCAATCGACGCAATGAGGAGGCGAGGATGGCGAGGCGTTGCGTGATGACGGCAGAACGGCGCACGAGTGCGCGCTGCTGTTGCGTATGGTGCTCGTATGCACGCACGAGGTCCGCACCAGTCGCATAGCGCTTGGTCGCGGGTGGGGATTTGGCTCCCTTCCGGTGGGTGATAAGCTGCTGGACGGCGCGTAGTTTGGCACCGCGCAGCGTTCCATTCTCGTACGCTTCGGAGAGTGCTCGCTGGATGTCCGGGTCCTTGCCGGTAGCGATCTTGATCGCCGTGTCGATGGGAATTCGTCCTGCCTCCACACGAGCGATAAGATCTTCCTCGCCGTGTCGGAGGAGATTGCTGATGCCATAGATGTAGGTTCTGTCGAGTCCGAGCTTTTCGGCTATGCTCGCGGGTTTCTCGTGTTGTGCGCTAAGGCGTCTTACTTCGCGCACAAGCTCCGTGTTTGATGGCTGGCGACGGGCTAGGTTCTCGACGAGGCTCATGAGGTAGCGTTCTTCCTCGGGCGCGTCGTTGATTATGGCTGGGATCATCGTGTCACCGAGGTCACGGACGGATTCGAGACGCCCTTGCCCGCAAACGAGATCAAACCGGGTCCCATCAACGTCCAGCGCCCGCTGATGGACAGTGATGGGCTTTTTGAGGCCGACGCTGGCGATGTTCGCCTTGATCGATTGGAACGTGACGCGGTTGCGGGATCGTGGGTTGACGATGCGGATTTCCGCGATTGGGATGAGCGTGATCGTTAGGTTGGTCATGCTGCCTCCGGGAGGAGAGTTGGTCGTGCCAGGTTGAAGAGCGGTGTCAGGTCCGGAGCGCGGTATACGTCGAGGACGAAGCCGTTGCTTTCGGCTAGGCGGCATTGGTCCGAGAGTATGTCGATGCTCGGGAAAAGGTAGTAGTCGAGGACGGCGGTATTGCCGGGTGCCATTCTTGCGCCAATCGTGATGTCGGGGTCGAGGGAGGTGTCGAAGCGGATGATCCAACGGTATTCGTGCTCTTGAAGCTCCCGGCACCGCGCAATGCTCAGGGCCAGAGTGAATTCTTCGTTGACCGTCAAGAGGTCGGTGGTGGTATCGCGGTGTACGATTGCGCCGACGTCGGCGAGCTCGTTCGTGATGCGGGTGAGTTGCTCCCGGTGGAGTGCTCGGAGTGCCCGGTTGATGGCGAGATACGAGTAGTCTCGTGCTGGTGTGTAGCCGACGAGTTCGTAGGCGCGCCGCAGGCCGTGGAAGCGGTTGGCATACGTTGCGGTTGACGGCATGCCCTCGGTTTCGTTGATGATCAAGCCGGAGAGCATCCCGTGGCGGCTGAGGAGATCCCGCAGGCGCTGCAAGAGTTCGTCGTCGGTGTAGCGATGATCGCGCTCATTAATGATCGCCTGTGCCTTAGCGAAGATCTCCGCGTCGACAACGGGTTGGTAGGCGTTGTTGCAGCGGACCCACTCGGTGGGCTTGTTCACGACGCGGGGTCGCTGGAGTTTCGCACTCGTGCGGTTGTACAGGTTGTTGCCGACGTACTTCTCGTTCGTTAGGAGTTCGTGGACGGTGCCGCGCGTCCAGTTCCGTCCTGCCTCTGCCGGCACGTCCTCGTTGTTGAGCATCGCGGCAATCTCTGCTTCTGTCTGCTGTTCCGTCGTGAATAGGTGGTAGATGCGGCGTACGGTCGCGACTTCCTGGTCTGGTCCTGGGGTGAGGATGACGCGCTCGAGTTGGAAGCTCTTGCGCTCGCCACGCGCGAGGATCGCCTTTGGGTGGCCGTGCTGGTCAAGAAGTTGCCGTCGTAATCCGTACCCTGGTGCGCCGCCTTGCCGGTAGCCGAGCGTGATGAGCCGGCACTGCCCCGCGAAGANNGCGCGTTTGAGGCTCTTCATGACCGCGCTCATGGGTCCGTTGTCAGTGGGAAACTGTTCGGCACAGTATTGAACAGTAATGCTGGCGCGGATGCAGCGGAATTCGTAGTATGCCCCCTCGTCGGGTTCTTGGAAGCGTCCCCACCGGCTCACGTCGTACACGAGGATCGTACTGAAGTCCGCCTGGCCGCTCTCAACTGTGCGCAGGAGATCTTTGAGTGCCTCCCGACCTTGAATGCCAACGCCACTCTTGCCGGAATCAATGAACGAGCGCACGATGGTCATGCCGTGTTCATCCGCGAAGCGCTCGATTGCGGCGTGCTGGTTCTCCGTCGAGTACTGCTGGTGATCAGTCGACATGCGCACATACTCCGCTGCTCGAATGGCGGAGCCCGATTTGTGAGCGGGGTCACGACGTTCACGTAGCGCCATATAGATAATGATCGCGGCCACGATTCTTGGCAGCCGATACACCGGTTCATGATTGTCACGAGCAGGTGGTTCCTGCCGGGCCATTCTCCCTTATACGATGGGACGGACGAAAGGCCCAAAGAGATGTTCTTTGCCATCCGTGGCGCCTACTCATCATCTGCAAGTCCTTGTACAACAATCAGTTTCGCGCCTGCCAGGATGTTCTTTACCTGCTCATCGGACGAGACGAGCCAAACCCTTGCCCGACAAGACGTTAGGTCTACGGCCACGTTGTTCTTTACACGCTCCAGCAGCCGGGCAAGTACTTCTGAGCATGCCAGTGGAGACTTCGCTTTTGACCGGCCGTGCACGCGCCGGTAGTCGTGCATGTACTCGGGGTG
>PLEM01000474.1 GCA_003137035.1 Bryobacterales bacterium
GCGCCGATCTCCTGGAAACTCTTCCGAACCAGGTCGG
Organism: Bryobacterales bacterium; assembly: GCA_003137035.1. GTDB lineage: Bacteria > Acidobacteriota > Terriglobia > Bryobacterales > Bryobacteraceae > Fen-330. The sequence goes on from PLEM01000474.1 coordinate 38, forward strand.
CGTTCTCGTGCGACATCGCCAGATCGATGGACGCCACCACGATTTCGTCCGGCGATACCGTTTCCCGCCCGGATGATCGAGCCAGGATCTTCTCGGCCAGGGTCATTCCCATCGGGCGCCTCCCGGTTCTACACGGCGTATTTCTCTTCGATCGTGGCGCGAGGCAGGAACTCGTCCTCCTGACGCCGGTATTCCTTCAGGCCGACGAACCCGGTGTATTCGTCGAAGGAGGAAAGCCAGTCGTTCTGGCCTTCGAGCAATCCGGTCGGCGAGGCGCGCATGGCCTCGAAGAACCGCTTCAGCGCGCGATGCGCCACCAGAATCGAGGCCACTGGGATGCTGACCCGCGCCACTCCCATTTGGGCCAGCTCGGGAATCGGAACCAGTTCCGTCTTGACGCCGCTCACCGCGTCCATCAGGTTCACCGAGAGCAGCCCCTTGACCTCGCGGACCGCACGCTCGATGTCGGCGCGGGTGCGTATGCCGTCGATGAAGGCGATGTCCGCGCCGTTTTGCAGGTACACGTTGGCGCGGCGAATGGCTTCCTTGAGGCCGTAGATGGCGCAGGCGTCCGTGCGCGCGTTGATGATCAGATCCATGCCCAGGCGTTTTCGCGTCGCCGCCATGGCGCGTACCTTCCCCGCCATCTCCTCGGCGCCGATCACCTGCTTGCCCTCCATGTGGCCGCAGCGCTTCGGGAACACCTGGTCTTCGATGTTAACGCCCGCCACCCCCATGCCGATCAGCTTCCCGGCGATCGCCGCGGCGTTGAGCGCGTTTCCGCCGCCGGTATCGATATCGGCCATCACCGGAATACCGCAGGCATGCACGATGTCCCAGGTGCGATCCAGGATGTCCTTCATCTCCACCAGTCCGACGTCGGGTTTGCCCAGCAGGCTGCCCGCCAGGCCGAAACCGCTGACTTGCACCGCCTCGAATCCCGCGGCCTCGATGACGCGGGCGCTCAGCGCGTCGTGACAGCCGGGCACCACCAGCGCGCGCCGCTGCGCCAGTTTGCCTCGCAGAATGGATGCACTCTTGCCGCCCATAACTTCCCCCCGGCCCACTATGGTAATACAGCCGCCTCCGGCAGCGGGTATCTTAGGAGAATGCAGTCCAGCGAATCCGACTGGCTCTCGACCGGCCGTGGAGCCATGGAGGCCGAGGCCGAGGCCATCTCCACCGCGGCCCGCCGCCTGGATTCCCAGTTCACCCGCGCCGTCGAAGTCATCGTGGGCCACAGTGGCAAGATTGTGGTGACCGGGATCGGCAAGTCCGGCCGCGTGGGCCAGAAGATCGTCTCGACCTTTTCCTCGACCGGCACCCCGGCGGTGTTTCTGCATCCCGCCGACGCCGTACACGGCGATCTGGGGGTCTATGCGCCGGAAGACCCGACCATCATGATCTCCAAGAGCGGCACGACGGCGGAGTTGCTGCGCCTGGTGCGCGTGCTGCGGGATTTCCGGTCCCCGCTGATCGGGATTCTGGGCAATCCCAGCTCGCCGCTGGCCGCCGAGGTGGACATCCTGCTGGACGCCTCGGTGCGGGCCGAGGCGGACGCGCACAACCTCGCCCCGACCTCGAGCGCGGCGGTGGCGATGGCGCTCGGTGATGCGCTGGCGGTCACCGTGATGCGGGAGCGGCGTTTCACGCCCGAGGAGTTCGCCATGTACCACCCGGCGGGTCAGCTTGGACAGAACTTGGCCCTGACCGTCCGGGAGGTGATGCACGCCGGCGACCAGGCGGCCTGGGCCGGGCCGCTGGACCCGGTGAAGCAAGTGGTGATCGCCATGAGCGCGCGGCCGCTGGGCGCCGCCTGCGTTGTGGATGAAGACGGCTGCCTGCTAGGCATCGTGACCGATGGCGACCTCCGCCGCGCGCTCCAGGCGCACGACGACATCCGCCCACTCAAAGCCGCCGACATCATGACCGCCACTCCTGTCGCCATCGCGCCCGACGCCCGCCTGCACGAGGCCCTGCGCCTGATGGAAGACCGCCCCTCGCAGATCTCCGTGCTGCCGGTAGTTGATCCTGCGACCCGCCGCTGCCTGGGCCTGCTGCGGTTGCACGACATCTACCACGGGAGGTAGCACGTCGCCTACGCGCGCCGTCGTTCCCTTTCCAGGCGCTCCGCGAGAAAAACCTTCAGCAGGGACTGATAGGGAACGTCCCGTTTGTTGGCCAGTACTTTCAGATCTTCGATCATGGACACGGGCAGGCGCAAGGAGATCGTGCGAAGCGACGGCTTCAGGTTCGGGAACCGGCGTCTCTGGGCGGCTTGCCAGTCGACGAACTCAGTGGAATCGTGTTCCGCCCAGAAGCTGCGCTCCTCTTCTTCGGAACGAAACTCAGGGATTTGTTTCTTCGTACTTGCCATAGGACTCCTGCTCTCTGCGATTCATGTCCCGAACCGAGATCACGCGAATCAGCTTCCGCCACTAGTATACGGTGGACGTATACATGCGGGCGCCCTCCGGCCGGCGGGGATGGACGGATTGCCGCAGCCCGCGCGCGGTTCGATATGCTGGTGCGGAATGGCCGATTTTCTTGAGACCACGCTTCCCAAGATCGCGACGCCCGTGCACCGCCTTGGGCTTTCCGCCAGCTACTGGCCCGGCAAGGCGGCCGTCCACAAGGCGATCGACGAAGGCCTGAATTACTTCTTCCTGTTCGGCTTCGACCGCCAGATGGTCAAGGTGCTGCGGGACGCGCTGCCGAGCGAGCGCGAGCGCTACGTCGTGGCCACCGGGGCCTACAACTACATCTGGTGGCAGCAGGACCTCCGCCGGACCCTCGAGAAGCGGTTGCGCCAGTTGCGCACGGACTACATCGACGTATTCCACTTCCTCGGCGTCATGAAACCGCGCGAATTCACCAACCGGGTGCGGGACGATCTCGAAGCGCTGCGCCAGGACGGCCGCGTCCGTTCGGTCGCCGTCTCCTGCCACGATCGCAAGTTCGCGGCGCAGTTTGCCGCCGACGGCGTTCTCGACTCGATCATGATCCGCTACAACGCCGCNNAGCCCACCGCGGGGCCGAGCAGGACATCTTCCCCCACCTGGAAGGGAAACCAGCCGGGGTGGTCGGCTACACGGCCACGCGCTGGTCCTATCTTCTGCGACGGCCGCGCGGATGGCCCAAGGACGGGCGCGTTCCCACGGCGGGCATGTGCTACCGATTCGTGTTATCGAACCCGCAGGTGAACGTCTGCCTCACTGCGCCGAGAAACATGAAGCAACTCGAGGAGAACATCGCGGCGGTGCGGCAGGGGCCGCTCCCGGAAGACGAGATGGCATTCATGCGCGAGTTCGGCGACGCGGTCTACCGGCAGTACAAGTGGTTTATGTGAACTATGGCTGCTCGCCTGGCTTGACGCGGGGCCAGCCGCCCTGCGCGGGCGCCGGGTCCGCGGCAGGTGGCGGGGCCGGAGTGGCCGGGCTTGGCGTCGTATCGACGGNNTGAGGTCGCGCCCGGCCCGCCGAGAGGTTCGTTGACGGCCGGCCGCCGCCTCGCGGTAGCGCCCTGCCGGATCTGGGCCGGCGGACTGCTGGCTTCCGCGGGCCCGCGGGCGTCCGGAGTCAGGTACACCCGCCGGTAGCGCACCTCGACCCCGGGGTAGCGCTGGCGGGCAGCGGCGGCCAGTTCCACCTCGATGTTGCGTTCCTGCCCGGGCTTCACGCCGTCCGGCAGGTGGAAATGCAGCGCATACCGTTGCCGGATTCGAGACAGTGTGTTCTCGAGCGCCGAGGCGTCGTCCACTGCCACGCTGTCGCCGCCGGAGTCGCGGGCGATCTCCGCCGTCCCGGCCGAGTGCGTCGGCGAGCCCCCCGCTCCCTGTCCGGGCCCGCCGCGCCCGCCTCCGCCCC
>PLEM01000275.1 GCA_003137035.1 Bryobacterales bacterium
CCGCCGCTCTCTCCCAGTGGATTGGCTCGCAGAAGGCCACCTCGCCAAACCCCTCCTCGCGCCCTTCGCCGATCCCTTGCGCCTCCACCTCCGCCAACGTCCCGGCGAGGCGTGCATACTCCAACTCCCGCTCGCCGCCCGCCATTTCGTGGCCGAAGAGGAAACAGGAGCCCGGAGCAACCATCTCCACCTCGGAGCGCGGAAACCCGGCGCCCGCATTCCATCCCGCCAGCGTCTCCGTTCGCAGGAACGCCGCCATTGGCCGATACCCGGCGGAATCGCACCTCAAGTCGGAAGGCTCCACCATGCTCCGCGCCATCAGCCACTCGTTCAGCAGAATCGCCCCCGAAAGCAGCGAGCAGGAAAACAGCACCTTGCTCCCCAGCGCCGGGTAGATTGTATGCGCCTCGTAGTTGAAATCCCGAATCCGCTTCGTCGACCTTTCAGCCGGCTCCGGGGTTTCCTCGCGCAGACGCACGCTCACGCGGCCCTGGCCGCGGCTCCGACCGCGTCCCACGTAGAGGACTCTCTCCTCACCCACCAAGGCTTCCAGGTACGCCGCCGCTTCGTCCTCCGCCCAGATGAAACCCTCCAGCCGAAGTTCTTCGGGGAGAACCGTCGAGGTGTGGAACTGCCCGGTCATGGCCCGCAAGAACTCCGGGTGGATCTGCGTGTGGGCGATCCGCCGCCGTTTCAGATCCACGTTCGCGAACCCTCTCGTGGTCGCCTGGTAAAAGCCATCCAGGGGACGACGCTTGGCTCCGCACTTGTCATCCGGCCCCTGGCCTGGGAAGGCGCACGTCGGAGCCATTGGCTGATGCGCTCCTTTCTGCAGCAGCAAGTCCACGGGTGAATGGCCGTCCTTTTCGTCCGCGCATTCCCGCGCGGAGCACGGCCAGGGCCTCTCGCCGAACGGTCGCTGATCGCCTACCCGAACCTTCCGCTGCAGGAACAACGCTTCAAACTCCGGGTCCGACGTCTTTCCCGCACCCTCCTGGTAGGCCTGTGCCAGCGCACCCCGCAACGCCGTTCCGGGTATGTAGGTCCGAGTTTCCAGGCTGTTACCGGTCGCCCGCCGCAATGAAATCGCCACCGGCGACATCACCTCCACCACGCTTCGGTAGCGCTTCATAGGTGCTGTGCCTCCGCCGCGTCCTCGATCCGGTACACGCAACTCCCCAGTCCCCTTGCCCCGCTCCCCCCGAAATGCGTCAACAGCGTCCCGCAGTCGCGCAGCATCCGTACGTGTTCCGGGCGCAAGTCCCCGCCGATGGCCGCCTCGAATCTCACAACCCGCGACACCACCTCAGTAACAAACAAGTGCTCCGATTCCGCCCGCTTCCAATACCGGGACATCGCCGTCGTCGATCGTAGTTCCACCCCGGCGGCCTGCAGCGGTCTGGCCGCGGCGTCTTCCTTGGCACCGGCGGCCCGCATCTGCTCACGCATCACTTGCCGTTCCGGTTCGGCCGGGTAGCCATCGCGGAAGATCGCCAGGCCCTGTCTCATCGGCGATCCGAACAGTTCGCAGAGTGCGCATCCCGTCTTGCCTTTGCACCATCCCTTCCCTGGAGGGCCGCACGGCTTGCCCTTGTCCGCCCGAATCAACTGCGCCGCCGCCGCGCGGAACTTGCCTTTCAGCCCCGACCCCGCCAGGTACGGCATCCCGCGGCTATCGCGCAACACCGTCCGGTCGATAATCCCGGCCGCGCCGTACCCGCTGCCGTGGTGAACCGCGTTCTCGAACTCAATTGCCAGCTTCAGTTCCATTCCGTACAAACTCCCATAGCTCCGCAAGGTCCGCCGCCTTCGTGCTCTCCTTACCAGTGCCATCGGCCTGGAAGAGGCCCTGCCCGATGGTCTTCAGCAACTCCCCGCGGGCCTCCTTGTCCACCCGCCCCAGGAGCGTCAGGTAGTCCAGTTCCGCCTGCATGAGCTCCCGGTGAGCGATCAGGTACAGCGATCGCACCTTCGATGCCGGCGCGGCCTGCTTCAGTTCTCTTACCGCTCTCTCCAGATCGGCAAACTCGTCCAGGGAGTACGGCTTCCGCGTCCGGAACCTTCCGTCCTGCGCGGCGCGCTCCCCCCGGGTGGCCGCGACTCGCTCCACCATTGAGTTGGTCACGATCTCGTAGTCGATCGAGTGCGAACCCTTGATCGCCTTCGCGGACCTGAGCAACTCCTGGGAGATCCGCCGGAACTCGGCGATCGGAAAGTGGCTATGGGCGATCGTCATGCCAACCGAGAACGGTGGCAGCTTATCCTGCTTCTCATACAGTTCCCGAAACTTCGCGAGGAATGCAAAGCACCGGTCCGCTGGAATTGCCAACGCCACATCGTCCCCGCCTATCAGAAAGATCTCGTGCGTTGCCATGCCATCTTTCACCATCCCCTGGCAGGCGCCCTTGGTAGCGTCCGTCACGGTTTGAAAGACCGTCTCACTCAGCTTCGTGAACTTCTCTTCGTCGTTGCCGGCGTGCTTCGGCAGCCATTCCCCCATTCGGTCCAGGTCGATATAGAGAAAGGCAATGTAGTTCTCCGGCCTCGCCGCCCGGCCGATCGATCCGAGATCCTCCGCTGGCTTCGCACCGCCTGGAAGAAGCCTTCTTCGATCACTCGCTCTTTCCCTCCTACGGCAAGCCTCGCAATACGCGATGCTCCGTTTTGCGGAGGAGAACCCGGCCGATGGATAGAGGCCACATGCCGGACAAACCGCCCACAGCGGTCCTCCCCCAATGAATCGCGAGCCGGCGCGTTCCTGCTTCTTCATCTCCAATAGCCGTTGGACTTCGCTCCGGGCCTGCTCGAACCGGCCCGCGGGGTATTCCGTCAGCGCCGTGGAAATCGTTGCGATCTGGGTTTTCTGTCGAAACCGGCTCCGCGCTCCTGCACAAAACGTCTCCGCTTCCGCCAGGCTTGGGAAGGCCGCCAGCACGGTGCCTCCATTCTTCGAAATCGTACGCTGGCCTGGCCCCATCACCAGTGCCGGCAGAAACTCCCGGTTGAGTTCCGTCTGTAGCGCACTGCCGCCCCGGATCAGCCGCAGCTCATGCGGAGTGAACACGTACTCCTGTACCCGGTCCGCGTCCGCCATCACAAGGTAGTCGTCCATTTCACTCCGCCGTCTCCATCCTGTACTTCCCCATCCCCATACTCGTCCCCGACCCCACATGCACCCACTCCCCTACTCGAAACCATGGCGCCAACTCCGTCAGGTCCCCGGTAGCGCGCACCGACCCGACCACTCCGTCCATCTGCACGCGGCGCCCCTGTCGTCCGCTCATACGGTCCCAGCGATACACACGGAACTCGGCCGATTCGGTTCGCACTTGGTCCACTTGCGCCATCAAGTAGTGCAGCCAGTCATTGCCCTCGGCCGGGGGCGCTCCGTAGATCGCACCCAGCAGGCTCAGACGCCGCAGCAGGGCTTGGGCAATCTGCGTGAAACTCGGTGAAGTGTTGTATTGTCCTTCGGTGCGCATCCGCAGGGGCGTCTGGAAATCGAGCTGGATGCTTCGCGCTGGCTTGGCACCGTCGTCGCGCCACTCCGCCGGTGGCCGCAGTATCCGCCGTGTCGCTCCGTCGTAGACCGCGGCGCCGTTCACGGGCGACACAACGCTGCACAGCCGGAACCGTCCCCCGTAACGCCCCGAGGTGCCCATTGCCTCAATCACGTGAATAAAGTGAGGCAGGTATTCAACGCCCCGCCCAATTAGCGTTACGTCGAGAGCCATCTCCACGCCCGCCGCCATTGCCGTCCGCGCGTCCAACGGCGGTGTCATTACAAACGGATGCGGAGCATTCGGGTACTTACGCAAGACGGTGAATTTGTCGGGCTGGACCGGCGTCTCGAAAACCAGGGAGTACGCGCACGACGGAAGATGCGGGCATTTCGTACAGACGGGCGCTCTGGTGATACATACTAGGTCGCGAAAGAATTGTCCGAACCCGCCGCGAAACAACGCCCCCTTGTACTCCGGCACGCGAAACGGATCGAGCGTCTCCAAGCGGAATCGCAGAGGCGTGATGCGCAACGAGAGTAGACTCAGCGGGTGCAATTGCCGGCAACCTCGATTAGGAAAGATACCATAAATCACTTTCCTAAGTTTCAATTTCGTGGCTTACGAATTCCTAAATTGGAGTTTCCAACGGCTTTGCACGGTTGTCGAGGGCTTCACAGGCGAGACCGTGGTGTTCCGCAGCTCCTCCAGCGAGAGTGCCCGCTTAGACGTTCTCCACCTGCTCCCCGTGGCACGTCCCCCCACAGGGAACTCGTGCGTGTTCACCAGGGTTGACGCCGAATAGACAGCACTCCACTCCGGAGGCTTGCTGTCCTCGCCACCCCGAGGTAAGGTCCAGATGGCTACCGATATTGCCCATTAAGAGGAGTGAAATGAACGAGTTAACGTTGGCGAACCGGGCCGCAGACTGGCAAAGGCTGAAGGCCCTGGTTTTGGATAGCGTTTCTTCCCCGATTACCCGCAGGGTCTACAATCTCGGGTTGGACGAGTTCATCGCGTGGTACGGCCAGGAGCCGCGGCCCGGCTTCCCCAACCGCCCGGTACGCCGTTGTCGGTCTTGCGCCAGCAGAATTCGTCGACGAATCGCCAGCCCCACTGCCGCCTGTGCGCGATTACGAGGTCTTTCACGTACAGATTGCGCTCCCCTTCGTCGGCGTGCTCCTTGATGTTGAGGAAGTAGGAGCCATCGGGCGCCAGAATCGACTGGACTCCGGCCGCGACCGCGCCAAACCACTCCACATATTCCTCGGGACGCACCGGTTTGAAGCCGCTGGCGGCGTCGTACTCGCGCTGCGTCGCGTAGGGCGGTTCCAAGCGGCGAATTGTACATCAGCCCTTGGTTGAAAAAGACCAGGAGCACAAGCTCGTCGCAGGACGTCCCCATAGGTCGCTTCCTGTACTTGCCGAGCTTGTCTGAGATCAACTGCAGTAACGGCTCGACCATTGTCTGATCATCGAACGAGTCGAAAGGCGCGGGCGGCAGTATCCAATCGATGCCTTCTCCCCATTTTGTCGCTCCTGGATGGAACTGCACCTCTCTGAGGTACACACTGAGGGGCGGCCATGGGGTCAGTTCCCTGATGCGGCACCCAGCGGCGTAATGCCAGGACCGCTCTGTGGGCCAGCGCCGGTCGACGTCGGCGATTAACCTGAACACCGCTTGGCGGAACGCCACCCGGTCGGGACCGGCGTCGATCCGGACTCGGTCCTTCGGATGGAGAATTACCATATCGAAGTGGTCGGACGTGTTCAACGGCTGCGGGGCCCCAATCGCATCGAGGAGTTGCCGGTCAATCGTCTCGCGCAACTTGCCCGCCTTCATTTCCGCGAAGTGCAGCCACTCGCCGAGTTCGACGCCGACTGTTCGGTCCGAGACCGTTGAGCAGAGGATATCTGGCGGATCCGATTCCGCCAGATTCCAATGCGCGATCGGTTCGCCGGCGAAGGCCGGCTGCAGCACGAGAAAGGCCTCGAATACCGCCCTCTCCTCGTCTCGCTGTGCTTGGGACTGGTTCATGCCTTGCCGGTCCACCGCTTACGCGACTGCGTCCTTCTACTCCCAGTCCGCAGCCTTGAGACCGAGGATCTCCGCATTCTGGGACACCGCGCGCTTGACGCTGTCCGGCGCCCCTCCTGGGAACTCGGCGGAGATCTCCACCACAACCTTTATCGACGCGCTTGGGTCTTGGAGAAGCACAGATATGATCTCCTCAGCGACCTGAACAAGGCGCATCTTCGCCGTCGTCGCGGGCACATCCGCGGTGCCGTGAAATGACCGCATGCGCGCCTCGGGAATCGGGACGGTCGGTGCCTTGGCCGTCGAGCCGCCACCGGGCTCCGGGGGGGATACTGTGGGCCCAGTCTTGTCTGCGGAAACGCCGCCTTCGCTGGGTGGAACTTCAACTGGCTTGGCCTGGCTTGCTTCGTACTCTCGGGCAGCCTCTGGCTCTATCAACAGCAGCGTGTCGTCAAACTGGATGGCAGAGCTGCCGAGTTGAAATCCCTCAAATCTGGAATCACGCTGGCCATATGCTGTTCCAAAAAAGTCGCGGCTTGCCGCACCACTGCGGATTGCCTGCGCCAGTACATCGCGGTTCCTGAGACGCGGGAGATAGAGGTAGCGAAGCGTATCCTCCCAGAACGCCATCGCCCCGGCGGCAGGCTGACCTTCTTTCCAATAGATCTCCTTGAGCTTCGTCCGGAGATGGATCGGCGACCATGTGGTGATTACGAGTTCGTTTTCCAAACAGACGCGCTCTATCTCTGCACCAACGGAGCCCCCACCGGTATTTAGAGAAAAGGCTTCCATTGCAGGCTTCGGATCAGTCGGGGCCTCCTGCAGTGGGCATAGCAGCCAGCGGTAGCACTCGCGGGTGACACGGGGCAGCACCTCTTCTGCGGTTTGCTGCTCCTTCTCCGCTTGCTTCTTCTGAAGTAAATCGATATTTAGCCGACCCTCTTTCACGTCGGCCACGATGGAACCCCAAGCGAGCGCTACTCGAGCTGCGTCACTCACGCGTGGTAGTGTGCCTTGATCAGCGGCAAGGAAGATCAGGCGGTTGCCGCGATAACGCGGTTTTGCCCCGTTGTTGCGAATAAACTCCAGCGCAGGTTCGAAAGCGAGACGGGATTCCTCCCGCGAGTACCAATTCTCCGGTGGCAAGACCACCAAACGGAGCGCCGAATCGTCCGGGACATCCCCATTCGGGGTGAAGATGTGGACACCGTCGAAGAACGTGGCGTTCCCGGCGCCGCGCTTCAACGCCTCTGCGATCTTGCCCCGCACTTCGGTCTTCTCATCGAAGCGGCGCTTCCGATCTTCCATTTCCCGGCGGAGGTTTGCCCGGGTGTCGAACCAGAAACGAGTCGCATCCTGCGCCTTGTCTCCGGAACTGTTCAGATAGTGGAGGCGGTCACCCAACCGATTCAGCGCGTCTGAGTAAACCGACGAGGTCTGGCCTGGCTGAAGGCACCCCAGCAGAACGCGGGCGCGGTCCAGGCCGCGGATACCCATCTTCGTGGCTACCGAAGAAGGCGCACTGCCGAGAAAGAGCGTTCGGGCAACACGGCGTGCCGCGCCGACCTGTCCAAAACGCGGCTCCTTGCTCTCCATTTCCGTGGTCTCTGCGCGGTCACCGTCGATGTCGCGCTCGATCACGGCGTCCCATCCTGCAGGCAAGTAGTAGGTCAGTTCATTGCGGCAACTGCCATCCTGAAGCGGCAGACTCCCCGGAAGAATCAACAAGTCCTTGTTGTCGTCCTTCCACAGCCGGTAAATGACCTTGGCCATCAGCTTCAGCACGCCGCGGGTACGCTGAAATCCATCGATGGTGGTCCAGTCTTCATAGAGCCGATCAAATACCTCGGGGTGGATGGGGTATGCCTGTGTCAGACGGTCAAAATAGCGAACCTCCTGGGTCTCGGTCGGAAGTTTAGAGCCCTCGGAGATGTAGGCATCCGCAAACGCGCGGCACACGGCGTCTCGAGTTTTTGCGTCGCGTACCGGCTCGAATAGACGACGGCGCACAATCTCGAAGGCTTCTTCGGTGGCCACGGGCTTCCACAAGGCTTGAATGCGACCGAACGTCTTTTCGAGAGACCTCAGCGCGGCGACCCCACGGTGGCTGCCTGCTTCGACCTCGGATTCCGGCAACGAGGCCAAAACAATGGCGGTCGGCACCAGCTTCACCGCCTCGGTCAGGGCCTGGACGAACGACAGGTTGCTGTCGTAGCTGCCGCCGCTCAGAGTCTGCCCTTCGGAAAACTGGCGGACATAGGCCACCAACTCATCAATTAGGATGATGCAAGGGGCGTAAGCAGAGAGCAGATCTCGCAGCACTTCCTTGCCCGGCGACGTTCCGGTTGCATCCGCATCCTTGACCAACGCCAAGCCCTCGCTACCTCCCAACTGCCAGGCCAATTCTCCCCATAGCGTCCGGATAGCCTGCTTGCCATGCTTCCATGGCTGGCCCGGAGCGTGAGCATGACCGTCAAGGACTGCTACCCGGGCCGGTGCCACGTCCATCAAGCCGGCTTGGTCCAACAAACCTGGAATGCCGGCAAGATCAGCAATAGCGCACTGGCGTGTTGCCAGGTGATAGACCGCGAGCATCGTGTGGGTCTTGCCACCGCCAAACGCGGTCTGGAGTTGGATGACAGGCTCGCCACCCCTTCCCGCCAGCCGCTGCGCAACTTGCGTCAGCAGCAGCCGCATCCCTTCCGTGATGAAGGTGCGCTCAAAGAAGGCTGAGGCATCCTGATACTCATTAGTCGCCTTGCCAGTGTGCACTGCCGTGATGTCGGCGGCGAACTCCGACTGTTGGAAAGTACCTTCCAGGACGTCACAATGGGGAACAGCAATCTCTCTCCAAGGCTTCATGGTTTTCTTTCCTTACACGTCAAACAGTCCTGCTTGCTGCGGGCCGGGCACTCTCGCGGCAGCGGCTTCGATAGCACTCCAACTCGTGATGATCTCGTTGTACGCGCGGGCGTCCTCCGCCCAACCGGCTCGCTCGCACAACGTGTAGAGTCGGTAAGCGAGTTGGCGAGTCGCTTCAGCCTTCGCCTGCACGGCTGCCAACAGGGCCCCTGCGCCGCTCTCTCCGTCGGTTCTGAAGACGCGAATGAGTTGATGCAACGCCTCCCAAACCGGAAGGCGCCCGTCGCTCCTTGGATCCCAATCCGCAGGGTAGTCTGCCCACTTGTGTAGTCGAACCACGCCGCCTGTGGCGTAGAGTACCCCTCCCTGTTTCACGCCGTCTACACTTGTGCCCTTTGCGCGAGCTAGCGTGTCGGCGTCACCGAACCTACCTTCCTTCCAGCCATACTGCTGGAACCAGTGCAGGCAGAATTGAGTATCGGCGTCGAAGTCGTCCTCGGCGAGGAAGCGATTAATGAGCTGGAGCGCCGTCTTCACCGTCATGGCCTTGCCATCGGCTTCGAGCACTGCACCGTACTTGGAGAAAACCGCCATGCCCGGGCCAATGATGGCCTGCGACAGGTCCACCGGTGCGACGGACGAAGCGTCATCGCCCGAGCCTCGGGTCATCTCGTCGAGAGCCTCGGGCAGCACGGCGTTCAACTCCCGAAGAAACTCGCGGCGGGAAACTGTCGCGGCGCCGACGGGGCGCTTGCGGCAGACGAGAACAATGCTAGACGCCAAGGCGTTGGACCCGATGCCACGGGACCGCTGTGCGCGTTCGGTTCGCATAGGCCAAGTTCCTGTCAATTGCATCCCCGCCTTGTTCACGGCTTCAAGGAAAGTTTCCCAACCCGTTGACGCAGTGCCGACTTCGCCTTCTGTTTCCGACTGCTTGAAGGCATAGTAGATGGTGATCGGTCCTTCCGGATGCGCTTGGTCGGCCAAACTGTGCATCGCCTGCGTCATCCCGTTAAGGAAGTACTTTCTCGCACCCTCAGCTCCGCCATGCCTATAGGCGAGCGCCACCAACTCTTCGGCTTTTGGCGCCGCAAGCGTGGAAAAAAGGCTAGGGAAAGTCGGTTTCAGCGTTCGCCTCAGCCAGACGTAGAAAAAATCAGATAAGTCGGCGTAGGGAACATTGTCGTAGTAAGGCGGGTCGGTGGAGATTACCTTGTTCGAAGAGATTCGCTGGGTTTGTGCGTCGGCCTGCACAGCCCAGCCGCCGACAGATGCGGGAAGAGATTGCGCAAGCTCAACAAACGAATTAACGACTGAATCGAAACCCGCTATTGGTGCGAACGCGGAAAGCTCCGCGAAATCCCAAGTCATCTGAATTGCTTGCCGGGAAAAGAGAGCCCGAATATTTGTGTTAGTGGTGTTCCAGGTGCAAATGGTATTATTCATATCTGCCCAGCGGGACACTGCTATCCCAAGATAGGCGCTAATCGCCTCGGCGTAGGCAGTCGCCTCGGTGCCGCCGCCCTCTAGTCCCTTGCCGTCGTCGAACATACCGGCAGCCAAAGCGTCCTGACGAATTTTCTCCCGGGCCTCCGCGACCAGATCGCTGAACGTCGTTAATGCCACCGTCTGCCGCGGTGTAAAGAGATCTCGCCACTGCTTGAGCCCATATAGCGTCGGTGTAAACGCGCGTGCATCATCTGCCAGACACCCATCGGGCGTCCACATCGGCTCCGCTTTCCCGGCGACGGTTTCCATCTCCGTCGTCGGTTCTAGGTAAATGCGTCTACGGGGACCCTCCACGACCACCGCCATCATCTTGGCCCCCATCCGCTTCGCGATAGCTTCGGCCTTGATGTAGTTGGGATCAATGGGTACCCCAGAAACGAGACAAGAGAAGTTGGCCCCACGCGAGAGCTTGGTACCATTATTCGCCGCCGGCGGCGGCGGGCCCATTTTCACGGTGAACCGGTAACGGTCCCCTTCGACGACCGGTTGCATGTAGGCCTCTTTCCCCTCCTTGCTCGAGAGAATGAAACTAGAGGCGAGCGGCACTTCTACATGGGAGAATGCCGGGTTGGGGCTCTTGACCGTGCGCGCCCAGATCCAGGCGATGACTCTGAGCTTCTGGCCGACGAGTGGTTTCAAGTCGGGCCGCTCGCGCGCCATCTCCGCCGTAATATCCACGGGCGGGTAAAGGTCGCCGATGCGCCTCTGAGCTTCGGTACGCATCCAAGTGCCGTAGCGGCGAACATCTTCGGCGAGTCCAGTCGCGGCAGGCCAAGTCGTCGGCAAGTCGAGCCGTGCTTCTCTTTCGTCGGGAGGCACCAGCCCGACCGGAGCTCGCCCGGCAAACCTGGGGGGAATCTCGATCATGGCCTTGTTGATGAGGACAGCCACTGGATTGAGGTCCGAGGCATAGGCTTCAAGCCCGAGGCGTTGCGCCTCCAGTGGGATTGCACCCCCGCCCGCGAATGGATCGTGCAGTCCGGGCAGTTTTTCGGGATCAAAAAGTTCGGCGGCCTGCGGATGGTCTTTGTTCAGCTCGCAAACCTCACGCCACGAGCGGCGAATCTCGGCCCGGGCGCGATCCAGTACAGACTGATTGTCGGTGTTGTCCCACAGAACGAGGTCTTCGATAATGTCGAATAGTCGCTTCCGTTCCTCAGCAGCCTCCTTCTTGTTCTTTCCGTATTTGAATCCGCCGCCCTGCTGATAGCCCGGGTCGTTTACGAGCTGAGCAAAGATGACCGCGCGAGCCGCTGTGAACGGTCGTCGTGCCCACCATATGTGCAAAGATCTGGGGTGATGGCGTGTAAAGGGTTGCTTCTCCAACGCCGCCGCTTCATTGATGGCATCGAGCGGCAAAGCGACCTCGATCAGTTTGCGTGGCGATTTGATTAGATGTGACATGGTTACGCTGCTGTGAGAACATGCCGGATGGCGGTGGAGAACGGGAGATGCCGTGCCGCATTTAACTCGTCTCGGAACAATTCTTGCAGTTCAGCCGGGGCGAACCCACTTGCCTCGTCTACCAAGTACACGTAGTTTGACAGCGCGGCCTTTCGCATATTCCGCAAGCGACCCCACTTTGGGTGAAGATTGAGCACACGGAGCGTTTCATCTGCCTTGCGTTTGTCCGAGGCCGAAAGCCCTTGGCGAACGCTGATCGTCCCATCTGATCGGAAGCGGAAAAAGTGATCCGGATCGTCGCTGCACGGATCAATGAGATCGTTGACATCGTATGCCCCCGCTCCATGATCTTTGAAGTGACCGCACGAGTCTTTCTGGTCGCACGACCAATAAAGGTTGGTCCAAACAAATGTGAGCAGGGGAAAATGAAACTTACGACGGAAGTGTTCGACATGTTGTCCGAGCGTGTCGAGTGGCCCTTCACAGTAGGCGCATCTGCGGCCCTGCATTTGCTCTAAGCACGCGTGAATTTCAGCCTTGTGCGCTCGGACGTCGTCCCAAGTGTGTTCGCCGTGGCGAAACTCCACCAGGCATGCAGGAACGTCGACGTCGCCCCGATTCAGCCTGCGCATCCGCTAAACCTCCTCCGGGCGGTTTCGCTTGAGTTTGAAGGCTTGGAAGCGGATCAGTCGGTCGCAATCCAGGATCAGCGGGTGGTTTTCTCCGAAGTGCGCGACAAGTCCTGAGCGCAACGGCAGGGCCTCCTCTGATTCTGCGAGGCCATCCTCGATCAAAGCTCTATATTGGCTCAGTTGCTGCGCCTCCTCAATCTGGGGAATAGGATCAACCCCCATGATCGAAGCCAGCACGTCAGCGCTCATCACGCCTCTGGTCTGCATGGTTGGCGTCTCAATCAGCCCTCGGCCATCGCGGAGCCGAATCACTCGAATCGAGTCCTTGTGAACGGTCGACAGCACGTGCGGACTGTGCGTGGTCAAGATCACTTGCAGCAGGGGGAATGCTCGCCCAAGCAAATCCACCACAACCTGTTGCCAGCGCGGATGCAGGTGCATATCGACTTCGTCTATCAGCAGCAACCCCGGGGTGGCTCGTGCGGCGTCATCCAGGAACTGTGGGTTGAGAGTGGCGCATCTCCTTGCTATGTCTGCGATGACGGCGAGCATCCCGCGGACGCCATCGCTGAGCGCACGGAGTGGGAGTCGGCCCTGGCTTGAGTTTTCAACCACCAATGTTTTTTGTTCAGCGTCCCACTCAAAATTCCGCCACCCTGTGGGTGGTCCTATGATCTCGTCGATGGCTTGCCTTACAGCCCCAAGCAAACGCAGGTTGTTTGTGAGCTCTGCTGAGAATCGGGGATCGCGAGTCTCATTCCATTTGGTTTCGTACCATCGGCCGGCACTCTCCGATAGAGATGACGACAGGCACTCGGCATAGCCTGCAAGCCGAGCATTGGGAGGCAGAAAGGACTTTCTCCTCGTCGCTTGTTCCCCTCGAAGGCGACCCGTTCCATAGAATGCAATCAGTGGAAGAATCGGAATTTCGGTGCCGGGCGCCCCCGAAGAGATCTCTACTCTGTGCCGGAGTGCTTGTGCTGGCTTAACGATCTCGTTTGCTTTTCCTTGAGTAGAGTTGGCCTTTGAGCTGTCGCTGCGCCGAGATCGACTCCACCGAACGGGTTCGTCCGCGATGACACCTTTTCCAACGAATTCAGTTGGCAACTCGGGTTTCATTCTTCCACCTTCGCCGGGTGAGAGACGAATGTCGGTGCGCGCGAACCCCTTTGATTGCCCCGTGCCGGCCAAGGCGTCAACATACGGTCCAAAAGCGACATTGATCGCATCGAGAATCGCGGTCTTGCCCTGACCGTTTTCCGCGACGAGCACGGTCAACTTTGGATGCAGATCGACAGTGCACTCGGCGAAGCAGCGGAAGTTACGCACGCTCAATTGGTCCAGACGCAGCAGGGTATTGGGGGTCATAGAGCCCCCGCGCGATCAAGCAGCGCCTTGAGATCGAAGTTGATAGAAGAGACACCCCAGCCAGGCTCGACGTCAAAGGGGTTACGCAGGTAATACGGTCCGTGAACGGAGTCGGCTTCGCCCACCAGTACAATCGCCAACCGGAACTTGTCCGCCTGGTTGAGGGCATACAACATCTCGTTGCGGCTGACTGTGACCGTACTCGCGCCCTCGACGCGCCCTTTAACCTCGATATGGAGGGCGTCGGGTTGCTTTCCGTCCACAGCAGGCGGATAGGAGGTGAGATCCCAACCGCACTTCTGGGGGGACACATCCAGGACACAGCAGCCGCGGGCTTCCTCCGCCTTGCGAACCGCATCCATCGCGAGGCGTTCGATCCGAGCGCGGGCGGCGGCGTCCGCAGCAAATGTCGTCGCGACCGGATCAATCGGGTCGTCGCCCCTCCGGCTGTGCATCAGGCCAGCCGGAACCACTAGTGCGCCTCCGAGCACTACGGGCGTGCCATTGACCACATGCCGCATGGCCTGCAGTTCCTTCTTGCGATTCTCCAGACGGCCCTCAAGGTCAGCCAGCGTGCGGCGTACGTTCTCAAGGTTGAGCCGTACGTCTTTGCCGGCCCCCTTGTCCTCGTTCAGCTTCAACCAGCGGTCCTGCCAGAAACCGATCTCCTTGGTCAGCCGCTCGTGGACCGCCGCAAGGGTCCGGTCGACGTGATCAATGCGGCGGCTGGCAACTTCGCTATAGTGCTCGGGGACTAGCGTTGCAGCAGCCAGCGCCACCGCCCGGTTCTCCTGGTTCGCGCTGATCCAAGGTGCCTGCAGGACATCGTGGATCAGCGGACGCTCGCTCGTGGCCAGTGGTTCAAGATCAAGATGCGGCGCCCATCCGGCGAATGAGGAAGCGCCGTCGGCCTCGACGCGAACAAACTGAAGCCGCTTCGAGATCACAAGACCATCGCCGGACTTCACCTCGTGCGTGAGGAGGAACAGTAGCCAGGGGTCAGTGCCTTCGTCCGCAGGATCGACGAGAACTGCGCCCTGGCGCAGCAAGTTGGCGTGCTGCTCTAACAGCATGTCGGTGATGGCCAGCATCAACGGGTGGCCGGGATGCATGAGTACCGCGCGCTCGAGGCCGGGTTTGTCGAACGGTTGGATGGCGGTTCGCTCGAAACAAATCCGTCCGTAGCGTTTGAGCACCGGTTCTATCTCCCGGCGGTTCCGGCCCGTGATGCGCCGGTCGCGCTCACGAATAGAGGTCGGCACATGCGTAATCTCGAAACGGCCCGCTTCCCGCGCATGTGCCGAACCACCCAGTGCATCAAAAGCACGCTGGAAGAACGAGCGCACAAAATAGGGCTGCAGGCGGCGAGCTTCGGCCTTCTCCATCTCCTCCTTCACGGCAAAGAGGCGTTCGGGGCTCATGATCTCCTGCGCCAACGCGTTGCGGTTTAGCAGAGCCTTGATATGGTCATGATTCATGGCCTGATCGATCTTCTTCGTCAGGCGGGCACGGACCTCCGGCTGATCGCCGTAACGAATAGCCTGCATAAGGAGGTCCTTCAGGCTGATGTCTTCAAAGACTTCGCCAAGGACGTCGAACACCCTGCCCCTGAGCGCGTCGCTTTCTACTTCCAGCTTCTTGAGCAGACGATGATAAACGTCGCCCTCCCGAGTCTCCTTGGCGACCAGGTTCCACAGGTGGCAGACCTCGGTTTGACCGATGCGGTGGATGCGCCCGAATCGCTGCTCAAGACGATTCGGATTCCACGGCAGGTCGTAGTTGACCATGAGGTTCGCGGTCTGGAGGTTCACGCCCTCGCCAGCAGCGTCGGTTGCCACCAGGACTCGCACCTCGGGATCAGAACGGAAGAGCGCCTGGAGGCGCCGGCGCTCGTCCCGATGCGTGCCGCCATGGATGGTCACAATGGCGTCGCTGTTGCCGAGGACGCCAGCAATCTTGCCATGCAGATAATTGAGCGTGTCACGGTGTTCGGAGAAGATGATGATTTTGCGCTGGCGGCCGGAAGCGTCACGCATCGCGGGTTCGTTCTGAAGGATCTTGGAGAGCTCATCCCACTTGCGATCAAGGCCGGACGCGACCACTGCCTTGGCCTGCTCTTCCAGCGCTTCAAGGATATGGATCTCCGCGTCGAGTTCAGAGAGCGACAAGGACGCCGTCGACTCAGCGACCAGGGTCTGTTCCAGGCTCTCTTGCTCCTCGGCGTTCAGGTCGTCGTCGTCCTCAGGCACGTCGGTCAAAGTCTCAGCCATGGCGAGACCGCCGCGAATGCCGAGCCTTTCCTCTCGCAGACGCGCCTCAAGCTTTTCTCTGCGGCGCTTGAGCGATTGGTAAATGGCTTCGGGACTCGATGCCAGGCGTCGCTGCAGTGACGTCAGGGCGAAGCCGACTGAGCCTTTGCGGGCTCCCCCAATCTCGTCGGCCTTGCCCATCTCGGTCTTCACGTAGTAGGTGACGGCCTCGTACAGCGCCGCCTCCAGATCCGAGAGTGTGTAGTTGACGGTGTAGGCCCTTCGTTCGGGAAAGAGCGGCGTGCCGTCGAACTTTACGAGTTCCTCCTTGACCATGCGCCGCATCAGATCGGAGGTGTCGACCTTGTGCACGCCATCGCGGAACTTGCCGTAAAAGCGGTCCGAGTCGAGCAAGGACAAGAACAACTGGAAGTCCGCTTCCTTGCCGCTGTGGGGCGTGGCGGTCATCAGTAGCAGATGGCGCACACTGCGACCCAGCTTCTCCGCGAAGCAGAATCGGGCCGTTTTTTCGAGTTTGGAACCGAGGTAGTGCGCGGCGAGTTTGTGCGCTTCGTCGAACACCGCGAGGTCCCAACCGGCATTGCAGAGCTTCTCTTGCATCTCCTCGTTGCGGGAGAACTGGTCGAGGCGCACGATCAGTTGATGGGAATCGTCAAATGGATTCCCACTGGGCGAAGCCTGCTCCAGGCCTGGTGAATAGATGCGGAACTCCAGGCCGAATTTTTCGAATAGCTCATCGCGCCATTGCTCGACCAGGCTTCCAGGGGCAATGATCAGAATTCGCCGGGAATCGGCCCGCATCACGAGTTCGCGAATGTAGAGGCCGGCCATGATCGTTTTGCCAGCGCCCGGATCGTCGGCCAGCACGTAACGAAGCGGTTGGCGCGGCAGCATCGACTCGTAGACCGCGGTGATCTGGTGGGGCAGCGGCTCGACATTCGAGCTGTGAACCGCCATCATCGGGTCGAAGAGAAATGCAAGGTCGAAGCGCTTCGCCTCGCAAGTGAGTTGGAACGCAGCACCGTCTCCGTCGAACGAGAACGGGCGCTCGACAGTTGCAGACGCGATGGAAGATTCATCGGCTAGACCAAGGAGCCGCTCTTTGATGGCGCCATCTGGAAGCCGGTAGATGATCTGGAGCGCGCTGTCGCCATGTGGCACCGTGGCGACCACGGTCACGATCTGGGTGAGCTCGACGCCCGCCAGGCTTTGGCCTGCCGAAATGTCCTTTAGATTCATTCGTCGCCTCGACCGGCTGCGCACAAACCAATATCACCGCCCCCGCACACCTAGACAGATGCGCCAGAGACGATGTCTCACGCAGCGTTTGCGCTAGAGGCTTGTAACGAACCATGATACTCCGCTGCGCGCATGGACGCCCAGTTCAATGCCCGCACTGACTTGGCGCGGAGGAGGAACGCGGGTTGAGGCGCGGTTATCCCGTTATGCGGTGGTTGCGTTGCCGTTCGCGCACACTCGGCCCACGTTGCGCCCCAGCGCGGCGGGACGGCTCGTCCTACCAGGCCGCGGCTCCGGCGCAACGGGCGCGCCTGTTCTTGCACGGAGCATTGGCGAAGCACTGGGGGGATTCTGGGGGGACTCCGGAGGCTACGGATGGGTAAATTTGGGTAAGGATGGGTAATTCCAAATCTCGGCCGCAGCTTGGGCGTGGCGCGGCAACTGGCGTGTTTGCTAGGGGGTGCGTTGAAACTAAAGGACTTAGTTTGGCTCCTCAGGTAGGACTCGAACCTACAACCCTTCGGTTAACAGCCGAACGGCTTGTAGCCGCCCCGCATTGCAAACACTAGGCTTACGAGCACGAAAAACCGATTATCGCGTTAATTGGGGGGACTCTGGGGGGACCAATCCTCTACCTGCGGCGGCGGAGTTGAGTAGTTCGGCGTCGGGCGGCGAGTTGCCGCGCGCCAAGGGTGCGGAAGGCTGGATCTTACCGCCCTATGAAAGGTCGTTCCAGGAACCGGCGTTAGATTCTCTCTTTGTGAATGACGAGGCCGATCCCGAACACATTTGTCTTTTCGGGTTCAGTTGCTTCGCGAATGAGGGTCAGAACCCTGGCGCGATGCCTCTTGCGGTCGACCGAAAGCACACTTACCTCTGCGATGTACTCGGTATCCACCAGAACGGGCTCATCGAACTCTAGCATCAGGGATCGGTAGACGGTACCTGCTCCAGGAAATTGCGTGCCCAGAATCCTGGTGAAAACTAACGCCACATGCATTCCGTGAACAGATCTAACGGCTTCCCTTCCGATTGCGCTGCGTTCTGCACCCTCGATATCGTCGTGGATTGGGTTGCTATCCCCAGAGAACCGTCTGAACTCTTCGACCTCTGCTTGGCTCAGACGTATCCGGGTTTCGAAGCGCTCGCCAACGTAAAGCATCTCCAAGCGACTGTCCCCTCTAGCATTCTAGATCTGTGCAACTGCCTGGGCGCCCGCGGCCACGCCGGGCTCCTTCGGAGTTAGGCGCTCGTTAAAGTCCAAGTCGCGACTGAAGCCGTCTTTCAGCCACAGCAACGACACAATTGCTAGCGCCGAGGCAGAGAATCCAACAATGGCGGCGGCTGGTATGATACCTAAGAGCGGGCGCAGCGAAAGAAACGCGGCCGAAATTGGGAAAAGCAACAACCGCACACAGGTAGGAACCGTTATTGTGACAGTCGCTCGCACGTTGGTGCCGAACTGTTCGGCAGCGTTCGTTACCATGTTGGCCCAAAAGCCGATTCCAAACCCTGCGACGACGCATCGCACATAGAAACCGTCGGGGGTCGTGGGCGGCTGAAAGAGGAACGCCCCAATCCCAATCACCGTTATTGCGTGGAAGACAAGCAATGCTGTTTTCCGTGACCTTACCACCTGGCTGAGCATACCACAGAATATGTCGCCAATAGAGATGCTCAGGTATGTCCATATCAAGCCCGTGGCAGGTGATGGAAGTATCTTCATTCCAAAAGCAGCCCCAAATTCAGGGGCACCGGGAACCAACAGCCCGGTGACGAAGAACGTCGGGGCGCCGACCAAGACACAGGCAAACAACTTCAGTAAGTTTCGGGGGCGAGCCAGGAACATCAGAATCCGCCAATAACTTCGTACGGCAGCGCTATTCTTTGCAAATAGCTGCGACTCACGGACGCTCAGCCTGAGGCCGAGAATAGCAAACGCTAACACGCCGCCGACTATATATGCCACGCGCCAGTTCACGCCCACCATGGCCAGTGTGGCTGCGGCGACAACACCAAGCATGCCAACGAAGCCGATAATCGCGGTGCCAATTCCACGGTGCTCCTGGCTGATACTCTCGGCCACAAGAGTTACCCCCGCGCCCAGCTCACCGCCTAATCCAATCCCAGCTACGAAACGAATGATCGCAAACTGGGGAACGTTGACGACGAATGCCGTTAGAAAGTTCGCCGCGCCATATAACATGATTGACCCGAAGAGGATCTTCCGGCGTCCCCGACTGTCTCCAAATGGACCCCAAAGGAGGATCGCAGCGAGGAACATTCCCGCGAGTTGCAGGTTAAAGAGATTGGTGTAGACACGCAGAGAGTCAACGCTAGCGACGCCCAGATCCTTCAAAGTCGCGACACGAAACGCCGGGACTAGGAACGTATCGAACAAATCTACGAAGTATCCCAGCGCAGCAACAACAACAACGTTCCACGGAATGTCATATCGTTTTAGAGTCATGGCTACTCCTGTTAGTGTTAGGTTCCGAGTGTTCTGAACGACCAATGCGTTTTAGGCCGCTCATCCTTAAGAAAATCAGACACGATGACCTTTGGGGGACGAGGGTCCATTAGTTCCCATTGCGGTTCGCCTAACTCCCGAGTAGTTCTGTAGTGGTTCTCGGCCTCAAGTTGGTTGGAGAAAGCTTCAATGGCGGCATCGGTCTCGGGGAGATGAGCCTTTTCATGCCAGAATTCGACTATCGGAAAGTAACGGGCGGCGATAGCCGGCAATTCCGTCGGCGTGGTCTCCTTTTGAACCATGTTGACAATGCCTCCTGAGGTTATCCACTCCCACCGTTCTGGACCAGAGACGTCGGGGTCAGGGTAGGCGACATAGAACAACCTGTGGCCAATAGCCGGACACCTGCCATCATCGGATGCGTGAAAGGCGGACTCCTTCAATCCATACAGCTTGAGCCGACGAGTAAACGCCAGAAGGTGCTCTTCCAGGGTGTTCGTCGCCGTGGAAGGTTCAAAACTGTCGCGAGCGCGCTGGAGCACGTCGCTGAGCACGAATCGATAGAGATCGTAGACCGAGATCCTAAGGTCGCCGAGGTAGCTACGAACGGGGATAGAGAGGGTCTTCGACCCCGGTCCGTTCAAGTGGTAGGGGAAAAGTATGCCATAGCACTGGCCCTTTACGATTGCCCCTCCGACCACGTCGACCAGGTATTCTCTTTCCCCATGTTGCTGGATCGCCGGAGCTTCGCGGAATTCCACAAGCATCAAGGTGCTCTTCTGCGCTTTGTCTTGGAACCACGTTTCGACAGGTATCTGATCGGATTTCAATTCCCGACGCGCGACAAGCAGCTCGCCCGCTAGCTCTAGTACATCCTTCTCGGCAGCGTCGGTTGGTATGTCGCCGTTTACTAGCCACCTGGCAATTGCGATAGCACGCTCTTGCGTTAGCGGGCGACGGCCCGATCGGAATCTGCTCAGGGCCGCCTTGTCCAAGCGGAGGTACGCCGCTTGATCCTGCAGTGTCTCCAAAGGGACGTTTAGGTTTCTCTCGATGCGTTTAGCCCGGAGTTTCGAAAACTCCCGGTCTAGCACCTCAGCCACCGTGCGAATCGATTCTGACATACAGATACCAGATTAGCCGAAGACGCATGGGCTGTCAATAGGTTTCCCACAGTGAGACTGTTCAACGGAATGTCTTGCGACGGCAGAGTGGCAACACTGAGCCAGAAGGGCAACAAAAATTGCGCTTGACAACAAAAAGCCAAACTGGTAAACTTTGCGAGTGGAGGCCGACAACGCCTCAAGAAAGGAAGAATACGATGAAGCCGTTGGAAACTTTGAAAGGGGAGATCAAGGATGCGCTGAACCGCGGAGGGTCCGGAGGAAACAGGCGGGTGGCCGATGAAGAAGTCGCCCGGAAGTCCGCGCAAGGCATGCGAAAGGCGACAGAATCGAGGGTGGCGAACGACGCCGATTTCGCCCGCCATTACGAAGATTGGCATGGTGAGCCTCCTGTACCGCTCACGCCGCGCGAGGACCCGCATCATGCTGCAAAGGCCAAACGAGGCCGGGTCGCTGAGCAGTTCCTGTTCATCCTCAAAATCGTGTTTTGGGTCATCTTCGGACCGGCTTACTTCTCCGTGCTGGCCTGGGCGGCCGTTATCATCGCGCTGGCCATCTCGGTGCCGTTAAGCCTGGGTGTCAAGCCGTTGGTCGCGAGCCTTATCCTGAAGCCCGGCCTCACGCCGCAGCAACAGGAAAAGCGATTGCACGCGCACGTCGTCGCCGGACTCATCGCATTCGCGATTTCGTTCGGCGGCCTTTTCTTGCTGCGAGGTCTTGCCGGCCCGCTTGCGGTAGTCGGAGCGCTCCTGGTCCTGCCACTGCTGAGCCTGTGCGATCTCGTCTTGCTGTTTTTGATGGGGACTGCCCACGCTTACGCGCAGTTGTACGGCTGGGCGGCACCTTTCGTCATAAACTACCACGACTTCACGACGGATTGTGATGAATTCGAGCATCAATCTGAGGCCGCCCGGAACCGGCTGCGCGGATATGGACAGGATGGCACAGCCCAGATCCCGGTATCCCTGGGACCCGTGCCGGGAGAGCCCGGCAGAGGTGCCCAAGCCGCCATTCCGGCGGGCGAGCCGCAGGGTTCTCCGAGCGTTCCGTCGCGCCTGAATGGTCCGACGGTTATGCTGGCGGTCATGATCATGGCGCTGTCATCTGCGATCCCGGTTCGGGCGCAGACTGCGCGCCCAGCAATCGCGTCCGTTGGCGCGGTGGTGTCCCAGAATCCGAATCCTGTAGGGGAGGCGCAGATCGATTCTACGAGCAGCGTGTACCCGACCATCTCCGCCACTATTACTCCGATCCTCGCCAGTTCTTTCTACGCCTGGGCCGGCCAACTGGGAGTGCATCGCCTGCGTGTGTCGGCTTTTGAACGCGATGGGTGGCTACCGCGCATCATCACGGAGGTGGCGGTCGGCGACACTCCGAGCGAGTGTACGCCGTCCGGCAAAAGCGAGGGCAGCATCTTCCGTGGAATCGATGACATTCTTCAAAGAAAGATGAACGAGGCCTGCCGGCGGGCAAAGGCTACGAACCTAAACCGCATTCAAACGGACCTGACAAAAGCGATTGCGGGCGCCTGGCGTTCTGAACCGCTGGCAGATCGAAAGCATAGCAGTTGCACCGCATTCAACGATGCGCTGGCGGCGGCGGCGCATGCACCCGCCGGAAACCTTATTGCGCTCGTGTCCGACACGGAGGATAGCTGCAGTAAAGAGCTCACGGCACCGCCGGAAACGGCCGGCGGCACAGTGATTATTATTCTGATCCCCAGCAGGGCTGATATGGGCCCCGGCGTGTCCGCCTCCGCGCGGTTCAACGCGAAGAGGGCCCAAATCCTCAGGATCGCTCCATGGCTCGCCGCCGTTTTGGCCCCAGCAGAAGTGGAAAGCTACCGGCTTCCGACTTCGATGCCGCCCCTAATGAAGGTGAGTAGGGAGCGACATTGAGACTTCAACGTCCAGCCCAAACTCCTCACTAGCCCCCGCTGCTCCGGCGGGGGCTTTTCCTTGGGCACCGTGACCACACTTCCAAGACGGAAGCGCCAACAGGGTCGCCCGCGCGGATCACGGGTTTGCGCGCCAGGATGTGCGGATCGACGTTATGCGTTCTGACCACGCCCTGCCTAAATGACACCCCTTACTGGATGTCCACAACCAAGTTGGCCGGTGCCGTTACCACCGGCTCGCGCTGTTCGGCATCCTGTCTGCGCTTCTCGTCGGCCGCGCGCTGGCGTGTGGCGATTTCGTCGAGGGCGCGCCGCTTGGCTTCCATCCGCACGTGGGA
>PLEM01000272.1 GCA_003137035.1 Bryobacterales bacterium
AGCAGATCGAACGGCTGTACCACGCGGCCCTGGATCTCGAGAAGAGCGCGCGGCCGGAGTTCCTCGCCAACGCCTGCGGCGGGGATTCGGAATTGCTTCGCGAAGTCGAATCTCTGCTCGCTTTGGAGACCCAAGCCGATGGGTACCTGGAAGGGCAGGCGATGGAAGTGGCTGCCCGGGCGCTCGCGCACGACCAGGCGCGCTCGGAGGAACCGCTCACCGGGCGGATGCTGTCGCATTATCGAATCCTCGAGAAGCTCGGTGAGGGCGGCATGGGCGAGGTCTATCTGGCCGAGGACACCCGCCTGGGCCGCCGCGTCGCGCTCAAGGTGCTGCCGCGCGAGCTGGCAGGCGATCCGGCCCGCAAGGCCCGGCTCACTCACGAGGCCCGAGCGGCTTCGGCGCTGAACCACCCCAACATCGTCACGCTCCACGACATCGGCAGCGAGGGCGGGATCGATTTCCTGGTCATGGAATACGTGGCCGGCAAGCCGCTGTCCGAGCTGATCCGGCGCGAGGGCATGCCGGTGACGGAAGCGCTGCGCTGCGCGGTCCAGATCGCGGATGCGCTGGCTAGCGCGCACGGCGCCGGCATCGTACACCGAGACCTCAAGCCCGGCAACCTGATGGTGACGGCGGAAGGGCTGGTCAAGGTACTGGATTTCGGGCTGGCGAAGTTCACCGGGGCGCCGGAGACACAGACACCGACCCAACTGACGACGGAAGGCACAGTTCTCGGAACGGTGGACTACATGTCGCCCGAGCAGGCCGAGGGCAAGCCGGTGGACGCGCGCTCGGATATCTTCAGCTTCGGCACGCTGCTGTATGAGATGGTGACGGGGCGCCGACCCTTCGAACGCAAATCGAACCTCTCCACTCTGACTGCCATCGTGAACGAGGAGCCGAAACCGGTGCGCGAGGTGGCGGCGCACGTGCCGCCGGAGCTCGAACAAATCATCGCGCGCTGCCAGCGCAAGGACCCCTCGCGCCGCTTCCAGCACATCGATGACGTGAAGGTCCTCCTCGAAGACTTGCGGCAGCCTCCAGAAAGGCTGCCGGGCTGGCGGCGGTGGGTGTGGCTCTGCGCAGCCAGCGCCGTAGTCCTGGCCCTGGCGCTGATCTGGTGGTTGCGGCGCGAGCCGCCCGCCGCGGTCGAGCTTCGGGCGGTGTCCCTGACGTCGTATCCGGGCGCGCAGGCTTCCCCCTCGCTGTCGCCGGACGGCAACCGGGTGGCGTTCGTATGGAATGGAGAGAAGCAGGACAGCTTTCAGATCTACGTCATGCAGATCGGCGGGGGCACTCCGGTGCGCATCACGAATCAGCCAGGGAGGCCCTTCAGCCTGGCGTGGTCGCCGGATGACCGGCATATTGCCTTTCTGCGGACGGTCGAGGGAGATCGGACGGCAATCATGCTGGTCCCGTCTATCGGCGGGTCGGAGCGCAAGCTCGCGGAAATCTCCATCTACGCTTGGGCTCCATGCTGCCTGTCGTGGACGCCGGACGGCAAGTGGTTGGCGTTCTCGGCGCGGAATTCGCCGGGGGAGCCTAACAGCATCTGGGCGGTCTCGGTGGATACCGGCGAGCGGCGCAGATTGACCTCCCCTCGGGTGGCGCCCACCGCCTTTGGAGACCTGAACGCTGCCTTTTCTCCGGACGGGCGCATGCTGGCCTTCAGTAGAGGGGAGAAGGACTGGGTTGTCCGCCACTACGCGCTGAGCCTTTCGCGCGATCTGAGGCCAGAGGGAGAACCGCAACGGCTCAGCGACCGGTTCTATGGCTCGTTCAATGGGATTGCATGGCTGCCCGAAAGCCGGGAAATCGTGTTTGGGGCGGGCGCTGTCACGGCATTCCAGCTTTGGCGGCTGGCCGTCTCCGGGCGGAGCGATCCGGTCCGCTTGCCCTACCCCGCTGAAGATGCTCTCCGCCCCGTCATCGTGGGGCGCAGGCTGGTCTACTCGTGGTCCAGGGGGGAGGCGAACCTCTGGCGGCTGGACACCCGCACGGGGGAGCGAAGGATGCTGATCGGTTCCGGCTCCGGCCGGGATCACGAGGACCCGCAATACTCGCCCGACGGCCGCAGAATCGCGTTCGAGTCCAACCGTTCCGGGAGCCAGGAGATTTGGAGGTGCGATGCCGACGGATCGAACTGCATGCAACTGACCTCGTACGGAGGGCCGATGCTCGGCACGGCGCGCTGGTCGCCCGATAGCCAGTCCATCGCCTTCGACTGCCGGGTGACCGGCCAACCCGCGGTCTACGTGGTCGCCGCGGATGGCGGCACGCCACGCCTGCTGGCCGACGACGCGTACATTCCGAGCTGGTCGCGGGATGGCCGCTGGATCTACTTCGCTTCCGGCCGCTCCGGCCGCCTGGAGGTGTGGAAGATGCCGGCCGCCGGCGGCCCGGCGGCGCAGGTGACCAGGAACGGCGGCGGCGGGGCATTTGAATCCGCTGACGGCAAGTACCTGTACCATGACAGGAACCCAGAGAGCGGCGCCGATTCTCTCTATCGCATGCCGGTCGAGGGCGGCCAGGAGGTTGAAGTAGTTCCGCGCCTGCACGACTATAACTTCTTCGGAGTGACCGCCAAGGGCGTCTACTTCATGCCGGACTCACGCACCATCCGTTTTCTGGACCCAGGCAACGGCAGAGTGAGCACGCTGGCAACGTTGGAGAAAGATGTATGGAATGGCCTCTGCGTCTCCCCGAACGATCGGTTCGTCGTCTGGTCTCAGGCGGACCGTGTGTCCTCCGAACTGATGCTGGTCGACAGTTTTCGGTGACCTGGCACACCGCGGGAGTGATGAACCGAAACCGGGAGAAGGCCGAATAGACGTCCCGCCCGGACCACTCCCTTGCGGTCGCGGCTCGGTTCTGTGCCGATCTGTTATACTCGACCTGGTTGCCCTGGAGGGCAACCCTCAACGATCAGCGAGGAATGCAAGGGAAGGCGGTGTAAATCCGCCACTGCCCCGCAACTGTAAGCGACAGGTAACGGCTGCGCCGGTCACTGCGAAAGCGGGAAGGCCGGGCAACCCACCCTCAGGGATCAGGCCGTGTCGCGAGTCAGGAGACCGATTCCTCGTGGATGAGAACGTCGTTCCGCGGGAGAACGTCTCATGCATCACGCAGGTTCCTTTCTTCTTGCTGTACCCTCCCTTCTGTTAGCGGCAGGCATGGCCTCGGGCGCCGACGGCGTCGTGGTCGATCCTTCCGGACGGCCGGTTCCCAGCGCAATGGTGGAGTGCGCGGGCGCCTCCGCCACCACCGGGCCAGACGGCCGATTCTCTTTCCCTCAAATCGATCGCTGCCAGGGTTCCGTTTCGGCTCCGGGCTTTGAGACCGCGCGCCTGGAAATCGTCTCGGGCTCGGAGGCCCGCATCCAGCTTAAGATCGCCGGGCTCTCCGAGCTGGTGGTGGTTTCGGCCACGCGGCGCGAGACTACGGCGGAGGAAGCGGGCGTCGCCGCAACCATCGTCAGCGGCGCGGATCTCGACCGCCGCCAGTCGCCCTCGCTCGCCGACGCGCTGCGGGATGTGCCCGGGCTCGATGTCGTGCGCTACGGGCGGCCGGGCAGCCTGACCCAGGTGTTCGCGCGCGGCGGCCAGCGCACCGGCGCGCTGGTGCTGGTCGATGGCATCCCAATGAACGATCCGGGCGGCGAAATCAACCTGGCGGGTTTCACCACCGGCGCGCTGGACCACATCGAGGTGGTGCGCGGCCCCGAGAGCGCGCTGTTCGGCGCGGAGGCTTCCTCCGCCGTGATCCAGATCTTCACGCGCCGGGGCGATCCCGAGAGCACGCGCCCGCACGGCTCGCTGTCCTGGGAGCGCGGCAGCTTCCAGACCGATCGCTGGGCGGTCAGCCTGGCGGGCGGCTCCGGCGCGCGCTTCGATTACTCGCTCGGCGCCGAGCAGTTCCACACGGTGGGCGAGTATCCCAACGACTACTTCCGGAACTCGAGCGGCACCGCGAATCTCGGATTCCGGCTCTCGCCCTCGACGCAACTTCGTGGGGGCTTTCGCAGTTTCGACGCCATGCTGGGGGTTCCGAGCCAGGTGGCCTATGGGCTCTACGATCTGGATGCGAACGAAGCGACGCGGGACACGGCGGCGGGCATCCGCCTGGACGACGTGCGTGGGAGCCACTATGTTCAGAGCGTTTGGTTCAATTACCACCGCTCGCGCGATCTTTCCGTGGACAACCAGGGCGAGGGCCCGTACAACATCGCCGCGCTGGTGCGCGACGTGACGCAGCCCGTGCCGCGGGTCTACTTCGAGGGGCTCGCCGATCCGTCGGCGCCGGTTCCGCCGGGCTTGCGGCTGGTGACGGAATCGGTGACGCTGTGGCCCTACGACCCCTATCTCAGCCTCAGCTCGCGCATGGACTTCGCCTACCAGGGCACGCTGACGCATACGGGCGGGGCGGCGGTCTTCGGCTATGAATACGAGCGGCAGGACGCGGAGGTCAGCGGGAGCCAGGTGGACAGACAGAACCACGGCTTCTTCCTGCACGAGCAACTGGCGGTGGGGCATCGGTTGTTTCTTTCGGGCGGCGTGCGCCTCGAGCGGAACAGCGCGTTCGGAACGAAGGCGACTCCGCGTGGGGCGGCCAGCTACCGCATCGCCGGTTCCACCTACCTGCGGGCCAGCGCCGGCATCGGCATCACCGAACCCAGTCTTATCCAGAACTTCTCGCGCGACGCGTGGAGCGTCGGCAACCCCAACCTGCGCCCGGAGAGAACCACCAGCTTCGAGGCGGGCCTGGTTCAGGAGGCGTTCGGCCGGAGGCTGCGCGCCGAGGTTTCGGCGTTCGCGAACTCTTACAAGGACCTGATCACATTCGTGTTCGCGCAAATCCCATCGACCTGGCAGAATGTCGAGGCCAGCCGCGCGCGCGGGCTCGAATTCTCGATGCAAGCGAAGCCCGCTTCCTGGCTTTCGCTCGCCGGGAACTACACGCGCATGTGGACGCGCATCACCCGCTCGAACTCGCCGGATTCGCTGTTCAACGGCACGGGACAGGAGCTGGCGCGGCGGCCGGGCAACTCCGGCGCGGTCTCGGTCTCGCTCACGCGGAAGCGCTGGTGGCTCCAGACGGGCGCCGTGCTGGTGGGCGAGCGGCAGGACCTGGACCTGTTCGGCGTGACGCGCAGCCGCGGCTACCAGAACGTGTACGCCACCGGGTCGCTGCGGTTGAGCCGCAACGTGGTTCCGTTCCTGCGCGTCGAGAACCTGCTCAACAGCCGCTACCAGGAGATCCTGGGATACCCGGCGCTCTCCCGCAGCGTGCATGGAGGGCTGCGCCTGGAATGGTGAAGTTACTCGCTTCTGTCCTATGCGCCTCGGCGGCCATCGGCGCCGGCCAACCGGGGCGCATTGTCTCCACCTCGCCGAGCATCACCGAGATGCTGTACGCGCTGGGACTGGGCGCGCGCGTGGTGGGTGTCACCACGTTCTGCCACTACCCGCCCGAGGCCGCCAGCAAGCCCAAGATCGGCAACTACCTGCAACCGAATCTGGAGACCATCGTGGCGCTGCGGCCGGATCTGGTGGTGGCCGAAGTCAGCGGCGTGCGCCGCTCCGAGCATCTCTCCTCGCTCAAGCTGAACGTGATCGACGTGGATGACGCGACCATCGCGGGCATCTACGATTCGATCCAGCGCATCGGCCGCGCGGCCGGGGCGCTCGAGGCGGCCAGCGCGCTGGTGGCTCGCATTCGCGGCGCGCTCGATCAGATCCGCGAGCGCACCGCGAAGCTCACGCCGGTGCGCGTGGTCTTCGTGGTGGGCCGTGCGCCCGGGCGCATCGAGGAGCTGGTGGTGGCCGGGAAGTCCTCCTACCTCGATGAAGTAATGGCCATTGCCAGCGGCAACAACATCTTTCGCGACACCATCGCTCCGTACCCGAAGGTGACGCTCGAAGAGTTGCTGGCGCGCAATCCCGAGGTCATCGTGGATATGGGCGAGATGGCGCAAACCACCGGCGTCACCGAGCGGGACAAACGCGCGGTAGTGGCGCTGTGGAACCGCTTCCCGTCGCTGGCCGCGGTCCAGCGGCGGCGCGTGTTCGCGGTGGCCTCGGATTTTTTCATGGTGCCCGGCCCGAGGGTGGTGGACGCCGCCCGCGAATTTGCCAGAATGTTCCATCCGGAGGCGGGTCTGTGAACCTGTTTTCGCTGCGGGAAGTGGGCATGCGCTACGACGGCGCCCAGGTGCTGCGCGGCGCGAACCTAGATTTCGCGGCGGCGCAATTCGTCGCCGTGGCCGGGCCGAACGGAGCCGGCAAGTCCACGCTGCTGGGGATCATGGCTGGGCTGCGCCCGAAGTATTCCGGCCGCTGCGAATACGCCGGAACGGAGGTGGCGCGCTGGGGCCGCCGCGCCTTTGCGCGCCAGGTCTGCTTCCTTCCGCAGAGCCTCAAAATGGAGTTTCCGTTCACCGCCGAACAGGTGGTGCTGATGGGCCGCACGCCGCACTGCGACGGCCTGTTTGAATCGCCGGAGGATTGGAGCGAGGTCGAGCGGGCCATGGCCACCACCGACTCGCTCGAATTCCGCGGCCGCGATTTCCGGACCCTGAGCGGGGGCGAGCGCCAGCGCGTGATCCTGGCCTCGGCGGTGGCGCAGCAGCCGCAAACCCTGCTGCTCGACGAGCCCACCACCTTTCTCGATGTGAAGCACCAGGTGGCGATCTACCGCCTGCTGCGCGATTTGAGCCGCCAGGGGCTGCTGGTGATCGCCGTCACGCACGATCTGAATCTGGCCGCGAGCTTTACCGATCGCATCCTGGTCCTCGACGCCGGGCGCGTGGCCGCCGACGCCGCGCCCTCCGAGGTGCTGACGACGGATACGATTCGCCGCGTCTTCGGCGTGGAATCGTCCATTCAACGGGGGCCGGGCGGCAAGCCCTGGATCTTCTATGGGGAGTAGGCGGGTCTGGCTGGCGGTCGCCATCTCCGCCGCGGTGGCGCTGGCGACGTTGTGCATCGCGCCGCTGATCGGCTCGACCTCGATCGACTACGCGCGCGCCTTCGCCGGGCAATCGCCCGACAAGGAGATCCTGTTCTACACCCGGCTGCCGCGCGTGCTGCTGGCATTGCTCGCGGGAGGAACCCTCGCGGTTGCGGGCGTGCTGTTTCAGGCGCTGCTGCGCGATGCGCTGGCGACTCCCTATACGTTGGGCATCTCGAGCGGCGCTTCGCTCGGCGCGGTGATCGCCATCTGCCTGGGCTGGCGCGCGGTGGCGGGCCTTTCCGCCGTGTGGATCTGCTCGTTCGCCGGGTCCGCGCTGGTGCTGCTCTTGGTGCTCGGAATCGCCTCCGAGGGCCGGCGGATGTCGTCGTTCACCCTGCTACTGGCCGGCATCTCGATCAACACTATTTGCCTGGCGGCGATCCTGTTTCTTCAGTACATCGCCAATTTCGGCCAGACCTTCGCGATCGTGCGATGGCTGATGGGCGGCATCGACGCGGTGGAGTATTCGACGCTCGCCTGGCTGGCCGCGGCCACGCTGCCCGCGGTGGCGCTCATCTTTTTGAAGGCACG
The DNA here is from genome assembly GCA_003137035.1 of Bryobacterales bacterium. Taxonomy (GTDB): domain Bacteria; phylum Acidobacteriota; class Terriglobia; order Bryobacterales; family Bryobacteraceae; genus Fen-330. Next base: position 7,546 of record PLEM01000272.1, read on the forward strand.
CGACTGGAACCTGATGGCGGTGGGCGAGGAGTGGGCCGCCGCCCGCGGCGTCAACGTCTCGCGGCTGATGCTCACCGGGTACCTGCTGGGCTCGTTCGTGACCGGCTCGGTGACCGCGCTCACCGGGCCGATCGCCTTCGTGGGGCTGATCGTCCCGCACGCTCTGCGCCTGCGGCTGGGCGCGGACCACCGCGTGCTGATTCCCTGCTCGTTCCTGCTCGGCGCGGCCTTCCTGGCGGTCTGCGACACGCTGTCCCGCACGGTGCTGGCGCCGACCGAGGTGCCGGTGGGGGTGGTGACGGCGCTGCTGGGCGGGCCGTTCTTCATCTGGCTGCTGCGTTCCAAGCGGCGCAGCCTGTGGCTGTAGCGTAAGCTTCAGCTTGCGTCCCTGTTCACCCCGGAGGACCTTCACCACGGGCTGCCGCCATCGCATAAGATAGTGGGTTGGTCAACAAACTCGTCATCGAGAACCTGAAGTACCGGCCCGTCCGCACGGCGCTGAGCATCGTCGCCATCGGCCTGGAAGTCACTCTGATGCTGACCATCGTGGGGCTGAGCGAGGGCATGCTGGCCGATTCGCAGCAGCGGGTGCGGGGTGTCGGCGCCGACATCATCATCCGGCCGCCCAACACTTCTGCCCTGAGCCTCAGTTCGGCTCCACTGCCCCAGAAGCTGGTTGACTGGGTCGAACAGCAGCCGCACGTCAAGATGGCGGTCGGAGCGATGAACCACCCGGTAGCCGGTCTTACGCTGATGACCGGCATCGACCTGGACCGCTTCACGCGCATGAGCGGAGGATTCCGCTACCAGGCGGGCCGTCCGCCCCGGCAGCCCAACGAGATCCTGGTCGACACGTACTACGCCCGGCAGAACAAGCTGCGGGTCGGCTCGATCGTGAACCTGTGGGGCCGCGGCTGGCGTGTCAGCGGGATTATCGAGCAAGGCATGCTGGCGCGCCTGGTGATGCCGCTGCCGGTGCTCCAGGATGTGGCCAGCAGTACCGGCAAGATCAGCCAGATTTACGTGAAGGTGGAGGATCCCGAGGATATCGACGACGTCATCGCGGACCTGAAGTCCAAACTCGTAGGCTACCCCATTTACTCGGTCCCGGAGTTCGTCTCCCTGTTCTCGGTGGATAAGGTTCCGGGCCTGCGCGAGTTCATCGGGGTAATCATCGGGCTCTCGGTGGCGGTGGGCTTCCTGGTGGTCTTTCTCTCCATGTACACAGCGGTGCTGGAGCGCACTCGCGAGATCGGCATTCTGAAGGCCCTGGGCGCTTCGCCGGTTTTCGTCCTGGGCATTCTGTTCCGCGAAACGCTCCTGCTGGCGATCTGCGGCTCGGCCCTGGGCATCGGGTTCTCCTACGTCACACGCTGGCTCATCATGACGCTGGTGCCGGCATCGCTGTCGCAGATCATCGTGTACGGCTGGTGGCCGATCGCCGGCGCCATCGCGCTGGCCGGCGCGCTGGTGGGCGCGGCTTACCCGGGGTGGCGCGCGGCCCGGCAGGACCCGATCGAGGCGTTGTCCTATGAGTAAGCCGATCATCGAAGTCCGCGACCTGCGCAAGATCTACCACGTCGGCGACGTGGATGTGGAAGCGCTGCGCGGCGTGAACCTGACGGTGGAAGCCGGCGAGCTGCTCTGCGTGGTGGGGCCGTCGGGCTCGGGCAAGTCCACCCTGTTCCACATTCTGGGCGGGTTGACGCCGCCCACTTCCGGCCAGGTGCTGATCGACGGACGCGATCTTTCCAAGCTCTCCGACGCCGAGCGGACCGAACTTCGCAAGCGCATGGTCGGGTTCGTCTTTCAGAAATACAACCTGCTGCCCACCCTCAGCGCCGCCGACAACATCGCCATCGCCCGCTACATTGCGGGCCAGAGCCTCACCGAGGACCCGAAATTCCGCGAGGTGCTCGAACTGCTGGGCATCTCCCACCGCTTGAATCACAAGCCGCGGGCGCTTTCCGGCGGCGAGCAGCAGCGCGTGGCCATCGCCCGTGCCATCGTCAACCATCCCGCCATCCTGCTGGCCGACGAGCNNGACGAGCCCACCGGCAACCTGGACTCGAAGAACTCGGGCGCGGTGCTGAGCGTGCTGCGCGATCTGAACGAGCGGCTCGGCCAGACCGTTCTCATGATCACCCACGATCTCAACGTGGCCGCCTACGGCCACCGCATCGTCCACATGCTGGACGGCCAGATAGTTGAGAGTTAGGTGCTAGAATCTCCTTATGTCCGATGCAGACAAGCCAGCGGCCGCTAGCCACGGCTCCACAATTCTGGTTGTGGACGATGAGCCGCCGCTTCTCGCGCTTGTATCGATGATGCTGATGAGGGCCGGCTATCAAGTGCTGGAGGCTTCCGACGGCGGCGAGGCTCTGCGCATCTCGACCGAGCACCCCGAGCCGATTCGACTGCTGTTGACCGACATCCTGATGCCGGAGATGAACGGATACGAACTCGCGGAGCAATTGAGGACCGCCAGACCCGAGGCCAAGGTGCTGTACATGTCCGGCTACACGGATCAGATCCTGCTGCGAAGCACGGGCCGGTCGCTTGGCGAGGCGCGTCTGCTGCGCAAGCCGTTCACGCAATACAAGCTGATTACCAAGGTCGCCGAGTTGCTGGAAGAGAACGCGCCGGCGTCCTGATCCCGGCGAGGCCATATTCAATGCTGGTGTCGGATATGGTATATTGAGGCGTCATGGCAGCGCGCAAGATCACCGTCGAGGTGCCGCCGGAACTTCTCGAAAAGGCACAACGAGCCAGCGGTAGCGGCATCACCCAGACCGTTCGTACAGGCCTGCAGCTAGTTGCGGCGTCGCACGCCTACGCGCGGCTGCGCCAACTGCGGGGCAAGGTTCGTTTCACGCGCACGTTAGCCGAGTTGAAGGCCGACCGATGATCGCGGTCGACACCAGCACCTGGATCGGATTCCTGCAAGGAGACGGCGGCGAGGACGCAGAGTTACTCGACAGGGCACTCCAGGACCGGCAAGTGCTGATGGCGCCCGTTGTGCTCAC
>PLEM01000249.1 GCA_003137035.1 Bryobacterales bacterium
CGACGCCGGGCGGCAGGGGGAAGTTCACCTGGCTGCCGGAGGCGTAGAGCAGAGGCAATCCGGGATGGTTCGTCCCGTTGCTGTCCACCAGGCGGGCGGAGAAGGAGCCCAGGCTTTGCGGAAGCGGAATTGTGGTGGCGGATTCCGTGCTGCTGGCGAGATCGCTTCCGAAGAGAGCGAGCAGCGAATCCGGCGCCGCGGGGCCGCCCGCGAAACTGGCCGCGCTGACGGTGGCTGCGGGGTGGGGCGCGAAGTAGTTGAAGAACAGGTCGCCGTCCGGCCAGGAGCGAGGGCTGAGGCAGAGCGCGCTGAGCTGGGCGGTCATCTGATCCAAGAACTTCGAATCCTGGGTGTCGCCGTTAGCGAGGAATTCGTAGGAAACTCCGTTCGGGAGGTGCACATAGTCGGTCCGGCTGCCCGGTGAGCCGCCGGGGTGCGACCAATAGAGCAAACCATCCGGCGAGTAGACTGCGATGCCGAGTCCATACCAGGTTTGTGGGTCGAGCCAGAGGTAGGAAGGCGTCGGCGCCAACATCTGCTGCAGCGACGCGGGCTGGATCAGGGCGGGCTGCCGCTGGCTGTCCAGGGAGGCTACGAACTTCGCCAAGTGCAGTACGGAACCCAGCCAGCCGCCGCCCGCGAGGATATCCGGGTAGTCGAGCGTGGCGTAGGGGAGGGGCGCCATCGGGTGGTCGGTGGACAAGGTTGAGGGAATGAGGCTCGCGCCCGGCCAGGCGTAGTAATGCGCCTCGTCGGGGAGCCGCTGCGCGAGTAAGTTGCCGGCAACATGCATGTCCATCGAGCCCACGGGTTCGAAGACGTTGGCACGCATGAACTGCTCATAGGACTGCCCGGACACTTCCGCGACCACCATGCCGAGGATCATGAAGCCAAAGGTGCTGTAGGCGTAGCGGGCGCCGGGAACGAAGTCGAGCGGGCGCGCGATCATGTAGCGGAGGGTGCTCTCGGCGGTGGGCAGGAACGGGCCGCCCACGGCCGCGGCGATTTGGTCGCGCAGAGGCGACGTGATCGGTTCACCGCTGCGCGCACTGTCCCAGCCGCCGGTGTGCCCGAGTAACTGGCGGAGCGTGATGGAGCGGATGCGCGAATCGCCCCAGGTACCGTTGTAGGGCTGGATGCGGCTGAGGTAGTTGAAGGCCGGGGTGTCGAGATTGAGCTTGCCCTGCTCGACCAGCTTGAGTATGGCGGTAGCCGTGATGGTCTTGCTGATGCTGTTCCAGCGGACCAGCGTGCCCGGTTGCATGGGCTGACTCGACTCGGACTCCGCAAAGCCATAGCCCCGTGCCAGAACCAGCCGGCCGTCCTTGACGATGGCCAGCGAGACGCCAGGGACGTGGTAGGTGGACATAGCCTGCTGAACAGCGGCGTCCACGTCCTCGAAGCCGCTGGCCGGCAGGCCGGTCGGGGATTGTGCCATCCCGGTGCCGGCAGCAAGGACGGAGAGAATGAGTAGGCGGACCATAGAAGGCCGAGTATAACCTAGTCGGCATCGCCGCGAAGCTCGAGCCAGCCATGGACGTCGCCGCGCCGGAATATAGAGGCTGCTGAAAAAGTCCTTCTGGATGTTCGAAGAGGACAAGCTGAAGCATGTCCCACACGGCAATTCAACGAGTTCACGTGGGACGTGGGGCATGCTTCAGCTTGTCCACGGACTTTTTTAGCAGCCTGTATAATCGGGTTTGCGGAGGTTCCCAATGAAGTTAACCAGGCGCGCCTTTGTCGGTTCCAGTGCGGCGCTCGCGGCCGGCTTGCCATCGAGCAGCGCGGCCGCCAACGACCGCATCCAGATCGGAGTGATTGGCGTCGGCGCGCGCGCGCACGAGTTGATCGAGGACCTGGTGGCGATGCCCGGAGTCGAGGTCGTCGGGGTCGTCGATGCTTACCGTGGCCGCATCGAGCGCGCCATCCAGCGCACCCGGGGCCGCGCCAAGGCCTTCCCAACTTACCAGGACCTGCTGGCGCAGAAGTCCATCGACGCCGTGGTGGTGGCGACTCCCGACCATTGGCACCGGCAAATGGCGCTCGACTCGCTTCAGGCCGGCAAGGACGTCTACTGCGAAAAGCCGCTGACTTACCGCAGCTCGGAGGGCGTCGAGATTGTGGCTGCCGCGCGCGCCACCGGCCGGATCGTCCAGGTGGGCAGCGACGGCATGAGCTCGCCGCTCCAGAACAAGGCCCGGGAAATGATCCAGTCCGGCAAGCTCGGCAAGGTGACCATCGTCCGCGCGGCTTACAACCGCAACACCGACTCCGGCGCGTGGATCTACCCCATTCCGCCCGACGCCTCGCCCGAAACCGTGAACTGGGACATGTTCCTGGGACCCGCGCCCAAGCGGCCCTTCAGCCTCGAGCGCTTCTTCCGCTGGCGCTGCTATGAGGACTACTCGGGCGGCATCTCGACCGACCTGTTCGTCCACCTCGTGACCACCATCCACTACCTGATGGGCGCCCAGGCGCCCTCCTCGGTGATGGCCATGGGCCAGCTTTACCGCCGCAAGGAAAGCCGCGACGTCCCGGACACGCTCAACGCCGTGCTCGAGTATCCCGAAGGCTTCGTGGTCAACCTCAGCTCGACGTTTAACAACCAGACCGGCAACGAGGCCAGCTTCCAGTTCCTGGGCACCGAGGCCGGCCTATCCCTCGGCGGTAACCTTTATTACTACCCCGAGGCGGCGGCCGAAGATAACCGCTGGATTATCGACAGTTGGCCCCGCGCCCTCGCCGACGCCTACTACCGCGATCCCAAGATTCGCCAGAGCGAACTGCCGCGCACGCGCCCGCCGAAGTTGATCGACGGCCCGACTCAATACCGGCAGGAAGGGCTCGACGCCACCGTATCCCACCTCACGCACTGGATCGATTCGCTGCGCACCCGCCAACCTTATTGGGAAGACGCGCTGGCCGGCCACCACGCCGCCGCCTGCGCTCACATGATCAACCTCTCGGCCAAGCAGAGGCGCCTGGTGGAGTGGGACTTCACGCGAGACGACATTAAGGCATGAACGGCGCCCTGGAGCAGCAGGCCCGGAAATAGCGGCACAGCGCCCGCCGTCCCCGGGGGTTGCGGGACGGTGCGGGAACTGCTGGGGACAGAGGCGTGTGTTGCACTTCTGGTCGAGGACCGTCGATATGGTCCCCGAGCGTCTCCATGAGCCAACCGAGTGTGACCCTTACGCTTGACCGGTGGCAGATTCTGTTCCATGAGGCCATGGCAGCTCTGCTTCGCGCTCAAGAGGCTGTGAAGCGACAACTTGGCCTAATTGGAGTTTTGAACGACCTCTGGAAGGCGAGTCGCGATCTCAAGGCGCTTAACGCGAACCTGAAGGCGATTTCAGAAGCGCCCGATGGATTCATTACCGAGCAGTTCATCCAGTCTCACATCCCA
>PLEM01000469.1 GCA_003137035.1 Bryobacterales bacterium
TAGCCGTCCTTGTCCGGCTCGCCGACGTGAATGAGCTTCAGGAAGAGCGTCTTGCCGGGTTCGATCTCGATGGAGATTTCATCGACGGGCTTGAGGCCGTAGAAAAAGGCGCTCGTTGGCAGCATGGTCACCTCCTCGTAGGCGCGCTGGAACCGGGTGAATTCCGCATACACCTCCGGGTACATGAGGTGGCAGTAGAGGTCGGCGTCGGTGATCGGCGGCGCGCCTGGACCGATCTTCATCTCGTCCCAGTGATATTGTTCGGGCCGCATGATGAGCTGTGATTGACCCCAAAAACGTAGGTCCGGAGAATAGGAGATCCAAATCGACCAAGGAGCGATTTCCGAATGGGGACGATCAAGACGGGCATAAAGGCCGTCGAACTTCTCGGGGAAGATCACCACATTCCGATAGTCGGCCTCGGTGATGAGCGAGACCCTTTCCACGCGGCTGAAGTCCTTCGTCTTGGCGAGCGCGACTCGGACTCCGTTGCGCGAGTACGCGCTGTAGGTGATGACGTACTCCCCTTCGAGCAGGGTCACGCGCGGGTCCTCGACGCCGAACTCTTCGTAGGCCGCAAAAGGGCCGTCCCGCGCAGGAGTCAGAAAGGGCTCCGGATCGGCCGTGAACCCGAATCCGTCGGGGCTGCGCGCCAGGCCGATGATGGACCGCCCCGTGCGGAGGTGGGAGCGGAAGAGCATGACGTATTCGTCCCTGTGCTTCACCACTGCCGCGTTGTGAACGGTCTCCACCGGGTACGGGATCGCGGCTTTGGTGAGGATGGGGTTGCCGCGGTATCGTCTGACGATGTCCTGCTTCAAGATCGCCTCCTCGCTTCCAAATCGAAAATCGTCCGGTAAACCTGCTCGTAGGACGCCACCATCGTTTCGATAGAAAAGCACTGCTGGACCCGCTGGCGGCAGCCAGCGCGATCGATCTCCGAGACGCGACTGAGGGCCTGCACGGCTTCGTGGACGCCGTTGACCAGGAAGCCCGTCTGCCCGTCTTCGATCACCTCGCGGCACGAGCCGAGGTCCATGGCGATGACGGGCACGCCGGCGGCATTGGCTTCCGCCAGCACCAGTCCGAATCGCTCCGGGATCGTGTTCAGGTGGAGCAGCGCCCGGGCACGCGCGAACAACTCATTCTTGCCCGCCACGTCCACCGGCCCGATGTAGCGGATCGTCTCGTCAAGGTGGGGCTCCACCTGCTCCCGGAAGTAGGTCCGATCCTGGATAATACCCGCGATGAGCAGCGGCCGCCCGCTGAGGCGAGCAACCTCGATGGCCAGATGGACGCCTTTGTCCGGGTGAATCCGGCCGAGGAAGATCAGGTGATCACCGCCCCGATCCTGGAGCGGGTACAACGAGAGGTCGATTCCGTTATAGACCGTCGCCAGGTAATTCAGTCCCGGCGCGCGATCGGAGTCGCTGACGGAGACAAAATACCCGTCACGATACTTGTCGTAGACGGGCATGATCCTGGGCGACGAGAATCCGTGGATGGTCGTCAGAACCGGCGTCTTTACCAGCCGGGTGTGGGCGAGCGCCATGAAGTCGTAATGGCTGTGGATAAGGTCAAACTCGGCAGCGTGTTCGAAAGCTTCGGAGATGTGAAGGTACTCGGCCACTTTGGGGTCGATGGTGGGATCCTCTTCATACCCCCGGTCCATTACGGCGTGCAGCTGAGCGCGGGTCACGGAATCCCTGGTGGCGAACAACGTCACATCCCAGCCTCGGGAGACCAGTCCTTCGGCGATGTTGCTGGCTACCGTCTCCCAGGCGCCGTATTGCCGGGGAGGTGTTCGCCAGGCTACGGGCGACAGGATGGCCACTTTTCTGTGGGGAGTTGTCATGAATTCATGGCAGCCAGCACCTCAGCGAGTGGGACGGTTGCGAAACCCGTGTTGTGATCTGCCATGCCATAGGGAATGATCAGCTCGCCGTTGTGGACCAGAGCGCCGCAGGTATAAACGACGTTGGGTACGTAGCCTTTGCGCTCGTTGTGGTTCGGCGCGAGCAAGGGTTCCCGGAGACGGCCGATCACTTTGGAGGGATCGTCGCGATCGAGGAGGAACGCCCCGATCGAGTACTTTCGCATAGGGCCGACGCCGTGGCTGAGGACCAACCATCCGGCATCGGTCTCGATCGGAGATCCGCAGTTCCCGAGCTGGACCAGTTCCCAGGAAAAGGTAGGTCTCAGGAGCACCTTACGCTCGTTCCAGAAGTGGACGTTGTCGGAGAACATCAGATAGATGCTCTCGTTGTCCTGGCGGGAGAGCATGGCATAGAGGCCGCCGATCTTGCGGGGGAAGATGGCCATGCCTTTGTTTTCGGCGGCCGGTCCATTCAGGGTTCTGAAGCGAAACAGGAGAAAGTCGGAAGTCTCCACCAGCTCCGGCACCACGATCTTGCCATCGAACGCGGTGAAGGTCGCGTAGTAGATGTGGGTGCCGTCGTCGTTTTGAAAGCGCACGAAGCGGGCATCTTCGATGCCGTTGCGTTGGGAGGGCGTGACGGGGAAGATCACGCGCTCGGAGATCTGCTGTTCGGGCTCGAACTGAACTTCGTAGTTGGACCGCGCCAGCATCCAAATCCCCTGCGAAGCGTTCTGATCTTCAGGGGTCATTCCATCCGGCAGCCGGAACTGCTCGGCTTTGAGAGCAGTGCGAAGCTCTTCGAGCGCGAACGACTCCCCGAGTCCGTTCATGACCCGGCGCGTAAACTCGCCGGTCAATCCCAGTTCGGAGAGTTTCCGCCCGAACAGCGCCTTTTCATAGAGGGGGTTGGGGACCTGGCGCGGCTCGGTGAGGAATCCGGTGGGGGGCAATACCTCGATCCGCCGATCGGCGTGGATGATGCCGGCTCGGAAAACAATGGAGGAAATGTGTCCTTCCCCAGTGGCGCGCAAGCTGAGAATGAACCGCACCGCGCCGGACGGCAGATCGGTCTGGTCCGGGTGCGGGATGATCGATGGATTGAACAGAGCGGCGGATTCTAAGGAGTACTCGGCCAGGAAATAGGAGCCGATCAAGAGCTGTCTCGGTTCGGACACCTCCTGATCCGTCAGCATCAACTCGCGGACTTCTTCAAAGCGCTCGAGGAAGAGACTGCGGATATGCTGGTGTCGCTGCGATAACTCAGCGGCGACTTCGTCCAGGAGCGGCCCGACACTGTCTTCCGGGAGCGCCATGATCCTGGCGATGATCCAGGCCATCCGCTCAGGGCCCCCTGGACTGAATGGGCGGAGAAGAACGCGTGACTGGTCGGGCCTGAGGATCGTGGACGTGCGTTTGACGTGGATTGACATGGGCTGGCTACTATTCCTCTATGACGATTGGTTCCTTGAAACTCGTCAGTATGTTTTGCGCTAATCGCATCTCCGCCAATGCAAGCAGGAAGGCCAGGGTCGATTCCGCTCCCTGGTTCCCGTTGACGCGGTCTACATGCAACCCATCGCGGCACCCGCCTGTCTCGGGGGAGTAAAGTTCCAGTCCGAGATCGTTCCAGCCGATGAACCAGTCAAAGGCGCGTTGCGCGTGTTCGTACCACCAGAAGTCCGATGTGGCGCGATAAGCTTCAAGACAAGCCGAGACCGTTGCCTGCGCCTCAACGGGCTGCTGGTCAAAATTGGCGCGCGTGCCGCCGCGGCGGTAGAACCCATTGCTTCCAATGGGCCGGAAGTGACCCTTCTCGGACATCTGCAATTCCGTCAGCCAGCGTAGGGCCTTCAGTCCACGCTCGATCACCGCTTGTTGTCCGCTTGCATGTCCGCTCACAATCAAGGCGTGCGCGAGCTTCGCGTTGTCGTACGACAGTTCCTCTTCAAACCACTGCCAGTCCGGATGCGCGTTCGCTTCGAAGAGATCCATGAGCCGGCAAGTAAGCGCCTCTCGGGTCTGCTTGACCAGGCTGTCGCCGCTCAGCCGGCGCAGATATTCATGGATGCCGATCAGGCCGAACGCCCACGCCCGGGGCGAGGTGAACCCCGTCAGCGCGGGCAACGACAGCGCGAAGAGCTGTCCAGCCATCATGTGGAAGCTCCGAGAGGGCGAACGCCCCACGCCTGTGCCCAGCGCCCAGAGCGCCCTCCCTTGACAGTCCTCCGATCCCTGTTCGTCCAGCCAACGCCGGTCAAAACTCAGATGGTTGTGGAAGCGCTTCGTTTTGAGGTCGAAAGCGTGATGGAGAAAAGCTGCGGAGGTGGTGGCAAGTGCCCGCACGCACTCCGGATCCTCGCCCAATTCACCGAGTAGCACCGCAAGGACGAACGCACGCGCGTTATCGTCGGTGCAATAGCCTTCGGAAAAGTTCGGAACGCTGAAAACAGCGTGTTGGAAGACTCCGGTCGAATCGCTCATCCGCGAGAGATGGTTCAGCTTCATCTTCGGCAGTTCCCGCGGCTTTTGATCGAGTGTCTTGGTCGCAAGCAACTTTCGCGAATGTGCCGCCACCTCCAGCCGGGAACACTCGAAGGAGTGCATATACATCTGTGCCACGTTGCTCCAAACCATCTCGCGGCCGATTCTGTAAGCGTTCTTGCGAATGGCATGCCGGCGGGTGTCGTCCCGCAGCAACCCGATCACCTCGCGTGCTATGGCTGGCGCGTCGCCGAATTGCACCAAGACGCCGCGATCTTCCGCCAACAATTCCGCGGCGTGCCAGTACGGTGTGGAAATCACTGCTTTGCCAGCGCCAAACGCGTAGGCGAGCGTGCCCGACGTGATCTGCGCCTCGTTCAGGTAGGGCGTTATGTAAAGGTCCGCTGCGCCTATGAACTCCTTGAGATTCTCAAGATCCACGAATTGGTTGTAGAAGATGACGTTCTTTTCGACTTTGTTCTTCTGAGCGAGGATTTCGAGACTGAGCCGGTAAGCTTCACCGTGCTCCCGCAGTTCATTCGGATGGGTGGCGCCGAGGACAATATAAACAACCTCGGGGAACTCTGCCAGAATTTGCGGCAGAGCATTGAGCACATGCTCGATGCCCTTGTTCGGCGAAAGCAGGCCGAACGTGAGCAGCACCACCCTTCCTTCCACCCCGAACTGGTCCTTGAAATAGGCCGGATCGACGAAACCTATGTCAGGGATGCCGTGTGGGATGAGATCGATCTTGGCCGGCGGTGCGTGGTAGATCTCCTGCAGCATTCGTCGTCCGCGCTCGGCCATAACCACGAGCCGGGTAGAGAGTGAGATCAACCCCTCCATCACGCGCCGCTGGCCTGTTCTCGGCTCACGCAGAACGGTATGGAGCGTTGTGACAACGGGCATTCTCAATTCGCGCAGGAGTGCCAGGATGTGACCGCCGGCGGGCCCGCCGTAAATGCCGAACTCGTGCTGCAGGCAGACGATGTCCGCGTTGCTGATGTTGAGGAAATCTGCGGCACGTAGATAGGACGACAGGTCCTGCTCCTCGATCTCGAAGCGAACGACCTCCGGGTACTCGTAGCCACCCGGAATGTCGTTGACCGACACCGCGAGGCACTGGCTTGGGGGATGCGCGGTTGCGACGGCAGCAAGCAGGTCGGCCGTGAACGTAGCAATGCCGCACTTGCGTGGCAAGTAGTCGCCAACAAAAGCGATCTTGCGGACTTTAGAGGTTTCTTTCATGAGCGATTCTCGAAACTTCGGACCACGGACGCCGCGCGAAGGTTGTGTCCGGTTAAACTGGCTTGGGATTCCTGGCTGCCCCCGGGAGCCGAGCCCCTGCCGGATGATTGGTCGGGGCGAGGGGACTTGAACCACCGACTTCCTGGTTCCGAACCCGATTCTAGCACTTGTGGTCCTCGGCTTGATCTAGATGCGCAAGAGCGTCGTTGAGCCTGAGACGGCGTTGTGAGAGATTGGCGAGAGCTGTGGCACGAGGGCTAGGCGGGGGACGAGGTCGAAAGGGACTGCCGCACGAGGCGCAGGTGTGGCGCTATTTCGTGATATCGGAAGCCGATTGGCCTGGCGTCCTGGCCGACCCGCCCATGGGGAGCAACATCCCAGAAGCAGAGTCCTGAGCCGTCGTGCGGAATTTGGACGACCCTCGGCGTCAGAGGTTGCCGAGCCCAACTTCCGGTTTGCTCGTGAACTGGGCGGGATGTTCATGGGCCCTGCGCGACGGATCATCAGGCCGGCCCTGTCGTCAAGCAGGCTGGATAGGCAGGACGGAATACATGAAGGGCTGCCGTTGTGACGGACAGACCCGCAGGGTTGACAATCTCCGTCCGGATGGACTCGCCGGGGTACTTCAGAGAACAGCGGAAGGGGAGAACAAGGCGCTTGTTTAGTCAGGCGACGAGTTCACGTTTTACCCGTCTTCTTTCTCCGACAAATCCGCCGAGCCATCCCAACCCCATAACCACTAGAGCGATGAGCAAGTTATGTGAACCAAGCCGCCCACCAAAAGCGAGTGTCACCGCCAAACCCAGCAGACCAGCCAGAATGCCTGTGAGAACGCAGTGCATGACAATGGCGTTCTCGGCTCTTTGAGCAACCTTGAGGGTGACAACCAATGTCAGCAACATCTCGAGCCACGGCATCAACTTTGGGCTGACCCACGCGGCGAAGCGATTAATGGCATTTTGGTCGGGAGCGCCCCGAGCCTTAAAGGCCAAGACAAATGCGTAGACGACGACTACGGCCATCAGGATAAGGAAACTCAACGCAATGACTGCAATCGCGGCGCCGAGGACGCGGAGCCATCGGATTTTTGATGGTGAGTAGTTCATTCCTGCCCTATCTTCCCCGGTCCGCCTGGCTCTCGTCTACGTTGACCCAGATAGAACCGGTTCTCGGCAGCCTGAGGCGAAACCGTTCCTGGCCACCCCCCACGGCAGCGATCTTCTGACCACCCGGCCGTGAGGTGTTGGCGCGAGCTTGTCCAGGAAATAGCCCCACGACGGAGCGACAATCTGCACCAGAGGCCAACAATACCACGTCCGGTCAGGCTGCGGGTCAACGGCATACCACCTCGCCGACCGTCGTGGTGCAGAACGAGTCGCTCAACTTCAGGATCGTCGGCCACTCGGAAAGTGGCCCCGGATTGGCCATCTGCGCGCCGCAAGTGGCTTTTTGGAAGGCGTTAAGTGGTGATATCGGAAGCGAGGGGGGACGCCGTGCTCGCCTGAGCGGCCACACCAGCGGCTTGGGCGTTTCTCGGCAGAGTGGCCATCGGTCCTACGCTCACCGGATGCTGGCCGACTTCCGGTTCCTACTCCGTTTGGCGCGCGGCTGGCGAGGCGCGAACGCCCGCGGTCGCGATGGTGCTCGGAAACCCCGACATGGGCGTGCAGAACCCGCTCGGGTGCCAGTTGCCCGAGATGGGGATGGCAGTCTCTTGGGGCCAACTGCTTTCGGCCTCGGGAATAGTGGGCGTCGTCTATGAAACGAGGAACCCGGCGAGGGATGTGAACGCAGTGCTGTCCTACCTGCGGGAGGTCGGGGAGCCGAACCACCCTGAGACGCTGCGCCGCCGAACGTTTCGAAGGTGACCAGCGCACGGCTGCGGCCGTGATCCTTAGCGATCCGAAGCAGTTCGGGGGCGGAGAGGCCGGCTGAGTGCAATCGGCGCGAGCCGTCGCGTCGAAGACGGCGGGGCAGCGATCTGAGGCGAAAGTCCCCTCTCTCTATCGCGGCGGTCGGGCTGCCTGACCAGCAGCAGGCCCAGCGGCGAGGGACGCCCGGCCGCCGCCCGTATGGACTCCGCCACGCTCTTGCCGTTCTTCAAGTCAATCAATTCCAGTCGAAAGCTCACGTCGGGGGTGGAGGGGCTGTACACCAGACTGCCAGTGCGGAGCTGGCCCAGATCGAGATTCAGGGTCTGTTCCTGCGTCCCATCGACGATGGACAGGGTCGCCTTCTGTGCCGTCGCGATGACGGAGGCAGTCCGATTCCAGTTCAACCGTAACTGGCCGACGGCGCGCTCGACCTTCAGGGCCAGCGCATCGTCCGCAAGAACGGGAGCCCGGAGGCCGGGACCACTCACGTTGTAGCCCGAGTACACTGCACCGCTCAGCGCCGCGGCCAGCAGCAGGACCCACAGCGGGCGTCTGTTCCGTCGCGCCGCAGGCCCCGCTGTGTCCGGTTCCGGGTGCGGCAGTGCGAGTATCGCCCCCTGCGGTGGAGCCGGCGCGGGTGCGGGGACGGGGTTGGCCGGCTCGGGAGGGGCCATCGCCTCGTCCGGCGCACACAGGTTCACCGCGACCCGGTCCTCAGTCACCGCCACGGAAGCCGGCGCGAGAGCCTGCTCCGCCCGAGCGGGAAAACGAGCGCCGCCAGGCGCTTCATGCCTGGCAAGGATACGCCCCGCCACAGGGTGGTCCTTGCCGAGCTGACTCCGCCGGAACGCGAATTCGATCG
>PLEM01000209.1 GCA_003137035.1 Bryobacterales bacterium
CCCGCAATTGCGCCCATCTCACCTTTTTAGCCGCAGCCATATGTTCAATCTTCGCGCTTTACGAACTTGGTTAGGTACGGGTCCGCCGACGCCTTCAACTCCGCCAGCGTTCCCTGGAATGCCAGCCGTCCCTCGTGCAGGACCATGAACGTCGTGCGCGCTCCGTTCCCGCCTTCCCGCTCGCCGAGTTGCTCGATCTGCCCAGTCTCGCGGTTGTACCGCGAGGTCGCCAGGAAGTGGCCGTCCTGGTATCGGTGCGTGGCCATCACCGTGGTGGTGTTCTTCAGGTCGCGTTGCTTCGCCACCAGGGCGATGATGGTGTACGCCGTGATCGGGTCCAGCCCCGCCGTCGGCGAGTCGTAGAGCACCAGCCGCGGCTCGGTCACCACCGCCCGCGCGATCCCCACCCGCCGCCGCATCCCGCCCGACAATTCGCTCGGGAACTTCTCCAGCGTGTGCTCCAGTTCCACGAACCGCAGCGCTTCTTCCGCGCGCTGGTGCATCTCTTCCGGCGTGCAGTGAAACCCCGCAAGGTTCTCCAGCGGATAACTCACGTTCTCCTCGATGGTCAGCGAATCGAACAACCCGCCTTCCTGAAACAGCACGCCAATGTCGCGCCGAATGCCGAACAGCTCCTGCTCGCGCAGGTCCGTAATATCCTGTCCGAATACGTACACCCGGCCCCCGTCCGGCCTGAGCAGTCCCAGCGCCGTTTTCAGCAGCACCGTTTTCCCGCCGCCCGCCGCCCCGAAAATCACCAGCGATTCGCCCGCCTCCACCGCGAACGACACCTCGTCGAGCGCCTTGTACTCGTCGAAACGCACCGTCACGCGCTCGAATCGAAGCACGGGTTGGCTTTGATCGTCGCTCATCCGGGCGCTACTAGCTCACAAAAATCCTGGTGATGAAAAACGTCAGGAAGAATATCAGCACCGAGGAAACCACCACCGCCTGCGTCGTCGCGCGGCCCACTCCCTGCGTGCCGCCCGTGGCGTTCAGGCCGAAATAGCAACCCGTCAGCGCGATGGCGAAAGCGAAAACGAACGGCTTGATCAGCCCTTGCGCCACATCGGCGTAATCCAGGGCCTGCCAGGCCGTGTTCCAGTACTGCGTCGACGCCAGGTTCAGCACGAAAAACGAGATCACCCACCCGCCGAAAATCCCCACGAAATCCGCGATAATGGTCAACAGCGGCAGCGTCGCGCAGGTGGCGATCAGCCGCGGCGTCACCAGCTTCTGGATCGGGTCCGTGCCCAGCGCGCGCATGGCGTCGATCTGTTCGGTCACCTTCATCGACCCCAGCTCGCTGGCCATGCCCGAGGCGTTTCGCCCCGCCACCATCAGCGAGGTCAGAGCCGGGCCGAGCTCCCGCACCAGCGTCAGCGTCACCAACTGGCCGGTCTGGCCCACCGCCCCGTATTGCGCCAGCGCCTTGGCCATCTGCATGGCCATGACCGCGCCGCTGAAGAATCCCACCATGATCACGATCGGCAGGCTGCCCACGCCAATGATGTCCATCTGCATGAAGACATCGTTGGCGTAGTGCGGCTTCCGCACGACATTCAGCAGCGCTCGCCCCGCCAGCAGGTAGAAGTCCTGCACCGCGGCCACGCGTACCTTCAGGAATTCGGTCACACCCGCCTGCTCCTCGAATCCCGATGTTAACATAGCGGCTTGCGAGTCTTAGTCTCATGCAAGGACCGTACTTGGGTCGCACCCGGTACGTTCCGGCTCCGCGCCAATCTACTTGGCCATCACGGGAATGGTTGTGCACGCGACTGCTTTGAAGCGCAGGCCGAGCACGCCGATCTGGCCGCTCGTCGTCGTGTGGAATTCCATCGTGCCGCGCCGACCCGCCGTCCGACAATCTGCGGCTCGTTTTCGACAGAATCGGCGCCCGCAGGTTCCTCTCCGAGGTTCGGTTTCCCAAGAGCGACGGCCTGCTCGTCCACGGGACGCCACAGGAACACAAGCACGACGTCCTGAAGTCGGGGCAGTAGGGCCCGCGCCGCCCGATGCCGCTCACCGGGGTTTGTAGGCGATCGCGTCGATCTCCACCCGCATGGGGGCCACGAACCCGGCCACCACCGTGGTGCGCGCGGGCTTCCGCTCGCCGAAGAACTCGGCGTAGACCTCGTTCATGGCGGCGAACTCACTCCCGTCGAGCAGGTACACCGTGCATTTCACGACGTCGGCCATGGACGCGCCGCAGCCCTCCAGTATCCGCTGGATGTTGCCCAGCACCAGCCGCGTTTCGTGCCGGATATCGCCGTTCGACAGCCGGTCGTTCGCCACGTCCACCGGCCCCTGACCGGAAACGAACAGGAAGTCGCCCGCGCGCACTGCGGGCGAGTATGGCCCGCGGGGCGACGGAACGCCCGGCGGGCCGAGCCTTTCGATCATGTGGTTACTCCCCGGACGGCGGAGCCACGGTCTTCCGCGGCCGGCGAGCGCGCGTCGGTGTGGGGCTGTGGGTCGCAACCGACTTCCTGGTGCGGCGGGTGGTAGTGCCGGCGGGCGCGGTGCGCCGAGGCCGTTTGGCCCTCTTCGGTTTCTCCATCAGCGCCGGGGTCTGGTTGCTCTCGGGCTGCTTCTCGTCCAGCTCCGTCAGCGCCGCGGCCTCCAGCTCCTCGGGCGTCGGCTCGGGCGGAGCCGGCGGATAGAACTCCGCGCCTAGCGACACCATCAGCCCGCGTTCCTCGTGCGGCTCAACACGCACCAGCAGCTTGTCCTGGGCGTAGTTGAGGAACTCCTGGAATTCCTGGAACCCGAACTTCTGCGGCTCGAAGCCATCGTGCTCGGCGCGCACCCAGCCCTCCAGATCCTCGGCCAGCGCCCCGGCATCCATCTCCAACCGGTGCGTCTCGAGCACGTCGCGCAGCAGCGGCAGCGCCTCCTCGGGCTTGTGTGGCGGCTCCTCGGGCTGCGCCGCGGTTTTGCGCTCGATCACGTAGCGGCCTTCCGCCCCGGTGACATTCACGTAATCGGCGGCCTTCATTCTCTCGACGAACTCGGTGAAGCTGCCGGCCCCGTAGGCCTTCTCGCTGAACGTGGGGTCCAGTTGCAGCATGGTCGATTTCAGCAGCCCAAGCTGCGGAGTCACCTCGCGGCGATCCAGCACCTGCAAGGCGCGCTCCACCAGCGGCATGGCCTGCGACAGCTCCAGCGGCGCCGGCCGGTGCCGCGGTCCCCTTCCCCGCCCGCCTCCGCCTCCCTGCTGGTGCGAGTGCTGTTGCTGCTGCGCCGGCGGTGGCTGTTGTTGCTGCTGAGCCTGCTCCTTCGGCGGTTGTTCCTTGGGCGGTTGCTGCTGCTGCCGCTCTCTTCTCTGCTGCGGCTCGTCCGTCATCAGCGATTCGAAGCTGATGAACTCGTGGCAGTTCTTCTGCAAGATCGTGCTGGTGAACGCGCGGCCGCCCACCACGAACACCATCTTGCCGTACTCTTTCAGTTTGTTCAGCAGCGGGATGAAGTCGCTGTCTCCGCTCACGATGGCGAATGCGTTGATGTGGTCGTGCGTGAAGGCCATCTCCAGCGCGTCCAGCGCCAGGTTGATGTCGGCGCCGTTCTTGTCCCCACGCGGCGACGGCACGCGCTGCACCATCTGCACCGCGTTCTCGGCCATCTGCCGCTTGGCGCCTTCCTGCCGGCCCCAGTCCGCGTAGGCGAATTTCGCCACGATGTCTCCGCGCTCTCGCAAGCACTCCAGCACCGCGGCTACTTCAAACTCGCGCTGCAATGTCGATTTCACGCCGATTTCAATGTTGTCGTAGTCGACGAACACGGCGATTTTTAGTTTGTCTGTCATTTATTGATCTCTTTTGTGGAGCGTCCCGCTCAGGCGGCCTCTGCTACAGAGCGCCGGATGAACTGGACGATCTCCTCTAGCGAGGCGCCCGGTTGGAACACCGCCGCCACGCCTTGTCTCTTTAATTCCGCGGCATCTCCGTCCGGGATGATGCCGCCGACGACGACGAGCACGTCGCTCATGCCCTTGCCGCGAAGCAGTTCCATGACCCGCGGCACGATCGCGTTGTGCGCGCCCGAGAGGATCGACAGGCCAATCACCCGCGCATCCTCCTGCAGCGCCGCGTTCACGATCATCTCCGGAGTCTGGCGGAGGCCCGTATAAATGACCTCCATCCCGGCGTC
>PLEM01000355.1:0-4426 GCA_003137035.1 Bryobacterales bacterium
CTGGTCTTCCAACAGCCACTACGCGCTGCTGGGCTCGCTGCGCGCCGGAGCGCAGCTTGTGAGTTACGAAGTGGCGCTGGCCTTCTCGCTGCTTTCGGGAGTGATGATGGCCGGCACACTGAGCATGGTCGGCATCGTGAAGGCGCAACAGGAACGGCACGTGTGGTTCGCCTTCGAGAACTACGGGCTGATGCTGCTGCCGTTTATCACCTACCTGATCGCGGCCATCGCCGAAACCAACCGCGCGCCCTTCGACCTGCCCGAGGCCGAGTCCGAGCTGGTGGCCGGGTTCCACACCGAGTACAGCGGGTTCCGCTTCGCGCTCTACTTCCTGGCCGAGTACATCAACATCTTCGTGATCTCCTCGGTAGCGGTGACCCTGTTCTGGGGCGGCTGGCTGCGGCCCTTCCCGAACGTCGCGTGGCTCGATTATCCGCTCAACTACGGTTTTCCGCTGGTGGCGCTGGCCGGCTCGGGCGTGGCGTGCCTTCCGCTGTTGCGGCGGGTAGTGAGCCGTCCACAGCGGCTGTTCCTGTTGGCGGTGGCTGCACTGCTGGTCGTCTGCGGCCTGCTGTTTCTCGTGCCCGCGGTCAATAGCGCGGCCATCGGCCCGTTCTGGTTCCTCCTTAAGGTGGCGGCGGTGCTCTACGCCATGATCTGGTTCCGCGGCACCTGGCCCCGCTTCCGCTACGATCAGTTGATGAACATCGGTTGGAAGCGCCTCATCCCCATCGGCATGGCGGCGGTGCTGGTCAACGCCGTGGTAGGTATGCTGAAAGGGAGCTGAACCATGGAAGACTTTGAACAGATCCGCGAGCGAAGGGCCCGCTACCGCAACATCGTGTTCTGGGTTCTGCTCGGGCTGGCCATAGTCATCCTCAGAAGCGTCCTCTCCACGCCATTCGCCTGAAGGCGCTGACGGGTGACCGTGAGTCACCGGGAAGCGGTGGAGGGCGGGCGCATGTCCCGCGCAAAATTCTGAAAGGCTGCCAGGTCCTCGGGCGGGCCGGAGCCGAGGTCTCGTCGCGCCTCGAGCGCCTCGCGAGCCGCGGCTTCGGGAGTCCAAAACTTCAGAAAGACGCCTTCCCGCAGGTATCTCAGGCGTTGCAGAGTGGCGTCCGAGGCGCCTGCGTACTTGTCCACCTGCCGAAGGAAGAAGTCGAAGAGCGGCCTGGGAAGCTCGAAGGAGTCCGGGACGTCGCGCCGCGTGTATTCGTAAATGGTCTTCTGACTCCAGGGGTTGAATCTCCTGGTGCCGAAGAAATCGGCCTCACCCAGGAAGATCTGCGTGGTGGGTACGACCACGCGGACAGCCGCGCCCGCCGACGGACGCAATACCCAGACTGCGACCGTGTGATTTGCGGCTGGCCAGAACAGGCCGACGCCCCGGACGCCCGCGCGCCCAACCAGGAATGCGTAGAGGGCCGAAAGTTCATCGCATTCCGCAGTGGCAGTGGGCGCGAGTGGGGCAGGCGGTTTCGCGGACCGCCATTGGCGCCAGATGTTGTCGGAATTCGGCGGGAGGTTGGTGATGGCCCAATGCAGGTTCCAAAACCCCGCATCCCTGGCCGCTTCAAACAGCAGGCGCACTATAGCGTAGCCGGAGAGACTGACGCTGCCGGGCTGCAGTTTGTTGGCGGAGGTGAAGGACCGGAAGCCGAGTTGCATGCCGCTGCTGTTCTCGAGAGTCTTGGCCTTGGCGCGAATCGCGCCGACGAGCTGCGCCAGCGTCGTGTCGGAACCAAAGGGGACAGGCTTCGCGTCGGCGGCGTACAGGCTGGCGGTCGCGCCCAACAGGAGGACCAGCACTACGCGCCTGTAGGTGAGGGTTCCCATTTTGGCGTCCGGCCTTCGTTAGTGTACACCGAACCGTTGCCGTTGCGGCCGGATTCCAGTCAGCCCGTCTCAGGACTGGAGAGCGGCGGGATCGCCCGGCTCCTGCTCTCTTCGGATGTCGTACTTCTCCATCCGGTAGATCAGCGTTTTCCGGCTGAGGTCCAGATAGCGGGCCGCCTGCGTCTGGTTCCAGTCGAACTTCTTCAGCGCCCGGAGAATCAGTTCCTTCTCGATGGCATCCAGGCTGATTCCTTGCGGCGGAAGATCCAGGCGTAACTCCTCGAGCACCCCCCGCTCGCGGCGGAGGAACTCGGGCAGGTTGTTTAGGGTAATCTCGTTCCCGCGCGTCAGCACGACCAGCCGCTCGATGACGTTCTCGAGTTCGCGGATGTTCCCGGGCCATCGGTACCCGCCAAAATGGGCGAGCAGCGATGCCGGCAAGGTCAGGTCCGGCCGGCCATGCTTTTCTTTTGCCTTCAGGAAGAAGCGCTCCGCCAGTTCGGGGATGTCCTCCGGTCTCTCGCGGAGTGGAGGCAGATCCAAAGGTATCACCGCCAGCCGGTAATACAAGTCTTCGCGAAACGCGCCGTCCTCGATCATCGCCTGGAGATTGCGGTGGGTGGCGGCGATGATTCGCACGTCGACCGAGAACGGCGTGTTCTCGCCCACCCGGCGGATCTCCTTGTCCTGCAGTGCCCGATTCAGCTTCACCTGCACGGGCAAGGGCAGTTCCCCCACCTCATCGAGGAACAGGGTGCCGCGGTTGGCTTCCTCGAACAGGCCGGGCTTGGTGGCCGAGGCGCCGGTGAAAGCACCCTTGGCATGGCCAAAGAGCTCGCTCTCCACCAGCTCAGACGGCAGCGCGCCGCAGTTGACCGGGACGAAGCGATTGTGTTTGCGCTCGCTGTGGTAGTGCACGGCGCGCGCCGCCAGCTCCTTGCCCGTGCCGGTCTCCCCGGTGAGCAGCACGGTCACGTCGAGGCCCGCGGCTCGCTCCAGCAGGCCGTACACCTCGTGCATGGGCGGGCTCTTGCCGATCATGTTGTGGAAGGAGTTCACACCCTCCAGTTCCTTGCGCAGGCTCACCGTCTGTGCGCGCAGCCGCCGGCGCTCCAGGGCACGCGCCACCACCAGCGCGGCGGCGTCAGGATCGAAGGGCTTCTGGATGTAGTCGTACGCGCCCTGTTTTATGGCCTCGACCGCATCGGGGACCGAGCCATAAGCGGTCATCAAGACCACCTCGGTCTCGGGCCAGCGCGCCTTGACCGATTCCAACACTGTAAAACCACTGGCCCCCGGCATCTTGAGATCGGTCACCACCACGTCGTACTCGTGTTCCGCGATCAGCGCCAACGCCTTGCTGCCATCGCCGGCCGTGGAGAGGTTGTGCTCCTCGCCCAGGATCTTGGCGAACAGCTTGAGCATGTTCTCCTTGTCGTCCACCACCAGCACGGAAGCCCGGTTCATGTCGTTCCTCCTTTGGGGCGCGGCAGGCGCAAGGTGAAGCAGGCGCCGCCCTGTCCGGGCGGCTCAGCCACGATCTCGCCGCCATGGGCGCGCGCGATGGCTTGCGAGACTGCCAGGCCCAGACCGGTTCCGCGCGGCTTGTTGGTGAAGAAGGGCTCGAACAGGCGCTCACGCGCCTCAGCGTCCAGGCCGGCGCCTGAATCGCGAACCGTCACCTGCGAGCGCTCGCCGTCATCCCCGACAAGGATGTCGACGCGTCCAGAAGGCGCCGCCGCCTCGATCGCGTTCTTGACGAGGTTGAGCAACACCTGGCGCAGCTTGGACGCCGTGCCCGTGGTGCCCCCCTGCCCTGCGACCGTCACGGCCACGCCCGGTGTCGGCGACGCGTCCGCAAGCCGTGCCACCACGTCGTCGCAAAACGCGCGCAGATCCACCGGCTCCGATCCGACCTCGACCGGCCGCGAGAAATCGAGAAGCCCTGTCACGATCTCCTGACAGCGCAGGACTTCCTCCTCGACGATCGCCAGATCGTCGGCCAGCGGCCCGAACGCCTTCTTGTGCAGCAAGCGCGTGTATCCCAGGATCACGCCCAACGGATTGTTGATCTCGTGCGCCACGCCGGCGGCCAGGCGACCCACGCCCGCCAGGCGTTCACTGTGCAAGAGACGGCGCTGCTGTTCCTTGAGCGCGGCGACCATGGTGTTGAACTGACGGGCCAGGTCGCCGAACTCGTCGTTGCCGCCGACCGCGATGCGCGTGTCGAGGTCTCCGGCTGCCAACCGGTCTGCCCCTGCATGCAGAAGAGCCACTGGCCGCGCCACCTTGCGGCCGAGATAGACAGCCACGCCTGCCGCCAAAAGGGGCGCCAGCACCAGGAAGAACACGCTCCAGGCCACGGTCCGGTCGCGCGTCGCCTGCGCGAACGACTGCAACTCCCCGATGGCGTCTTCGAAGCGCTTGGCCAGAAGGTCGGTCCGCTGCTGAATGCGACTGACCACGGCCAGGGCGCGCGCATGCTCGACATGCGCATCCGCAGTCCGGCCGGACAGCACCGCCGGTACGATCTGCCGGGTGAAGATTTTGTCCAGCTCAGCCGCGCCGGCCTCGATGTCGTCGACCCAGG
>PLEM01000355.1:4518-4796 GCA_003137035.1 Bryobacterales bacterium
TCCGCGGTTACAGTGTAGCCGAGGTGGTCAGTTCCCACCAGGGACACCGGTTGCAGTTTTCCCCGTCGTGTCCCACCCAGGCGTAGGAGAGCGTCGGCCGAACGTAACCCTCGCTGTTACCCTGTGATCCTCACGGTCAGATCGAACGGCCCTGCCTCGCGGCTATCCCCCTGATAGCACGCAAGTTCGTGGCGCACCCGGCGTCGGCACGGCCCTTGCTCAAGCACCATCTGGAAAAGGAGCAACCGCAATGAAGAGCACGATCGTTTCCGTCATTG
>PLEM01000079.1 GCA_003137035.1 Bryobacterales bacterium
AGCGGCTCGGCTTCGCGCGGCCGGCCACGCGAGGCCAGCGAGGCTCCCGCGTCGCTGAGCTTCGCGGCAATGGCTACAGGGTCGCCCCCGAGAGGGATGGCGCGGGCAAACTGCGCCAAAGCGGCGGCGTAGTCTTCCTTGCGAAGGAACACCAGGCCCGCCGTCTGGACCACCGCGAGGTGATTGGGATTGAGTTGCATCGCGACGGCGGCTTCGCGCGCAGCCTCGTCCAGCCGGCCGGCCTTCAAGAACAGGTTCGCCAGGTTGTTGTGGTGCTCGAAGCGGAGGGGGGCCAGCCGCACCGCGGTGACCAGGTGCCGCTCGGCTTCCGCGTTGCGCCCCTGCGCTGTCAGCGTCTCCGCCAGATTGGCGCGCATGGTGGCGCTGTCTTCGACAGCGATGGCGTGCGTGAACAGAGTCTCGGTATCGCGCCAGAATCCGATCTGCCGGACTGTGAGAGCCGATAGGGCAAGGATGACGGCGCCCGCGGCCCAGGCCGTCAGTTTGCCGCGGCGCGGATCGACGCCGGCCCAATCCACTGCGGTCCAGACAACCGCGATGGTGAGGCCGATGGTTCCCAGGTGGGTGAAGCGGTCGGCCATACTCTGCTGCCCGGCTTGGATGATCCCGGAATTCGGCAGCACCGCGGCCACGAACCAGCACCAGCCCACCAGCAGCCAGGGCCGGCGTTTCCGTTGCGCGATGGCGAGCGCGGTGATCGCGGCCAGGAGAACCACGCAAGCGGCGACGGATGCGGCGGGCCAGTCGCGGCGGTAGGGGTAGAAGCAGGCGAGGTCGACGGGCCAGAGGAGCTTGCCCAGATACCGCGCGTAGGAGACCGCGGCGGTGGCGAGCCGTGCGCCGAGGGGCACGTCCGCGAGGTAGGTGGTTGCGCCCGCCCGCACCTGTCCGACGATGGTGAGCGCGGTTACGGCCGCGGCCATGGCCGCCAGCGGGAGCTTCTCCGCGAGGAGGCGAACGAGCGTCGTGTTGCGGCGTTGCGGCCAGAAATCGAACAGGAGAAGAACGATGGGCAGAGTGACCGCCGTGGGCTTCGACATGAGCGCCAGCGCGCCGAAGCAGAGCCAGGCGGCGTATCGGGCGCGCGAGGGCCGGTCGAGGTACCGGAGATAGACGGCGATGGTGGCGAGAAAGAAGAGGGCGCAGAGGACGTCCTTGCACTCGGCGATCCAGGCGAAGGATTCGACGCGCAGCGGGTGCAGCGCCCAGAGCAGGCTGCCCGCGGCGGCGGGGAGCGCGCCGAGCCCCAGGCGGAGCAGGATGAGGCAGAGCAGACCGGCGGCGAGCGCGTGAAGGAGGATGCTTGTGAAGTGATGGCCGGCGGCGTTGGAGCCGAACAACTCGATGTCGAGTTCATGGCTGAGCCAGGTCAGCGGATGCCAGTAGAGGGTTTCGACGGTGGTGAAGGCGAACGCGACGGACCGGGCGCTGAGGCCCTCGGAGGCGGGTTGGGTTTGGAGGTACAGATGGTCGTCGTAGTGGACGAAGGCGTTTCCGGTGGCGGTGAGGCAGAGCAGGACAACCACGATGGTGACGACCAGCGAGGCCGCTTCCCGGGTCAGCCAAGCGTGTGCTGACGCCGTTCCTGCCCCGGTGGCAGAGGGACGTTTTGCAGTCCCTCCTGTTCGATGGATCCGCACCATGTCCCAGCAGCCTCCAATGCGATTGCCGTGCCGTCGTGGATTCGGACCGCCTCACCCATGGACGAGATCTCTCCGATCCGATCGCCGGCTTCGTCCGAGCACTCTTCCGGAACCTCATACTCCCAGTTTCCGGTCTTGGGGGCCCGGATCTCCTCTCAAGGCTGCTTCTTGCTCTGGGTCGCGCTCGGCGTTGTGCCAAGCACGACCGTGGCCTGGACGCCTTTGCCTATTTCATACAGCCCTACTTCGCCACCGGGCCGCTCGGTGACATAGTAGGTCCCGAAAACGTCCAGCGCGAGCGTATCGCTGATGATAACCAGCCCGGTGCCGAAGTCCACCGCTGCAGCCCGTTCGGGCTTCGGGTTCGGGTTGAAAGGGTCGCGCTGTCCGAAGGGACGGACAAGAACGTAGTGGGGATCCGCCGCAGGGAACAACTGGCCAGGGGGAAGGCTCAACTTCGACAGCGCCTTCCCCGAGGGAAACGCAAGGAGGGTCGCGGCGACAGTGTGCGAGGCGATCTGGGGATGAGGTGACGATATCATGACCCTGTCGGAAGCCAGGAGTGCGAAGTGCCAGACGGACCCCACCTTCACGCTCCCGCGCAGCTTCTTCAACTCTCCTGTCAGAGCTAACGCTCTTCTCTCGTGCAGGTCAAAGATCAGGGCGGAGCACTGCACGCGCCCCGCGGGCCCGGCGATCAAGAAGCGGCCTTCGGGCGAGAAGTCGATCTTGGCGGCCCCTGGATTGCCGTAGAAGCTGGGAAACTCCTCGCGGTCCGGAAAGAACGATACCTCTTTTTGAGCGAACTTCTGCTTTTCGAAGATCGTCTGGCCGGAAGGGAGATCGATAATCTGGATCGTGCCGTTACGGTCGACGCAAACGAGAGCGCGGCCGTCCGGGGACAGCCCCGTGGTTTCGCACGCGTGGAACGGGATTTCGGTGAACTGGATGCGAGTTTGGTCGCGGATGCTCCAGCGCTCCAGGTGGGAGGATCCAGCGGAGACAACGTGGCTTGAGATGACGTAGGGGGAACTGACGAACAGAATCTCGCTGGAGTCCGGTGCGAATGTAGCCACGGCAGCGTGCTCGGCAGGTAGATGGAACAGGACAGCGAGAGGCTGTGAGGTGAGAACCGTCACTCTGGAATCGTCTTGTGCAAGGATGTAACGGCCGTCCGGACTGAGCCGAAGCTGGCGAAACTTACGACTCGGTGGCTCCACCCGCGGAGGCAAAGTGACTCGCGGCTTCTCCCACTGCCAGGCTCCAGCAGTTCGCATGCCGGCCAGGCAAATCAGTGCAAGACCGGCGCCCACGACTGGCAGCGTCTTCCGGCGCGTCGCATGCAGTCGCCCAGCGAACGGGGCTGGGGCGGACGCCGGGCGCGAGCCGGCGCCGTCGGCGCTCCTGGCGCGGGTTCCATCCGGAGAGGCCGAGTTAGTGGGCTGGGGTTTCATGCCTCACGTCCAGGCTACTATAAGGCCCGCGCCCGTGCCTCCCGAGTCGCGATTCGGCGCATCCCAGTCTCCGCGCCGGCCACGATCAGCGTCAGTGGGCTTTGGCGCCATGCCCGAAGCTCGCTACCTGCGGCTGCCGACTGGCTCCCACGGGAAATAGCCGTCCGCCGGTCCTTGCACCACAACAACAGAAGCCGGCGGCAGAAGCGGAGGAGGGTAGCTTCTGGTACTAGGGACCACACAAACTCCGGTTGTGGGGTCCAGATGCCAACCCTCCGGGCAGGGAGGTGGCGGAGCAGAGTTCGAATCGCACGACCCAGTTGAAAGATTGGGGTGAGATCCGGTGGGACAGGCCCAGGGCTGCGCGGGCCCCAATGGAGCCCAGGTTGGCGCGGTGTCTGG
The DNA here is from genome assembly GCA_003137035.1 of Bryobacterales bacterium. Taxonomy (GTDB): domain Bacteria; phylum Acidobacteriota; class Terriglobia; order Bryobacterales; family Bryobacteraceae; genus Fen-330. The sequence goes on from PLEM01000079.1 coordinate 3,521, forward strand.
AAAGGGTATGATCGCTTGGAACCCAACAACTTGCCCATCGTCGTCCTTGATTGGTTTGATCGCGCCACCGGATAACGCCATGCAATCGTCCCATTTGTCCTCGCTCTGGCTGCCGCAGTAATTCGCCCAGAACAGGCCCGAGTACAACGACGCGTACATCTGCTGATCCACGGCGCCCGGGTTCACTCGGGTAATGGATCCCTGCTGCGAAAAACCGCCCGCAGGAGGGGCGGTCCACGTGTCGATGCCTTGGGACCAAGCGGCGTACCCTACGGCGTTACAATTCGTCGGGGACCCGATTGACATCCCGTTGGGAATGATGTTGCACAGCCCGGAGGGATCGTAGGTGTTCACGGGATCACCTGTGACGTAAGCATACCGATTCCAGCTCTGAGGCTCGGCAGGGCCGGCGCTCGCGCTGTACGGGTCGGCGGTGGTGAACCTGGCGATCTGGCTGGAGTAGTAGCGGGCGTTGGCGTAGTCCAGTCCGGTGGCGCGGTCGCGGGTGTAGGTGGCGAACTTCTGGGTGTCGTTGTTGGTGGCGGTGCGCTCTTCGCCGTAGGGGTAGTAGGTCGTCCGGGACCCGGTTTGCACCGAGCCCAGCCGGT
>PLEM01000185.1 GCA_003137035.1 Bryobacterales bacterium
ATTCTGTTTTGTGCTGGGGCGAGGGCGCGTGCAGCTCCTTGAGGTCCTTGTAGTAGGCGCGGCGGATGGAGTTTTCGTAGCGCGTGAGCTTGGTGAAGGCCTCACCGCTGCAATGGAGGCGATAACTGAGGCCGAGCAGGCGGGTGTTCTCGTCGTAGCGGCGCTCTTCGGGGGTGCGGGCGGGCTGCCGGGCGGTGTTGGGACAGTTCTCGCGTTCGCGCATCTTCTCCATTGTGGTGATGAAGATACCGGTCTCGAGGCGGACGATGCGGCGGAGACGCCACTCGGCGGAGGCCAGTTCGCGGACGTGCGACTCCTCGCGGGCGGTGGCGGGCTGGAATTCCTCGATGAGACCGTCGAGCAGGGCGTAGAAATCGGCGGGGTCTTCCTCGGGGAGGATGGCGTTGCGGGAGCAGAGTCCGTGGGTACAGGAGTTGGTGGCGACTTTGGCTTTGCCCTCGGGGGTTTTGGGGCCGGTGGAGAGCTGGGCGTTACGGCGATTGGCTTCGATTTTGAGTTGTGAAGACATGAGACACCTCGGGCGGGTGAGAAACCCGCCTCCTAGGCCCAGAGTTAGCATGAGGTTGGCGGGTGCCGGGGTCTCGAAATGGGTAAGTGGTTGAGGGGGGGGGAGATGCGGATTTGGGAGGAGTGGGAACGGCGCGAGGACGCTTGGCAGTTCTCAGCCGCGTTCAGATGCGCCTAGATCGGCGGCGATCTGAGCGAACTGGTCGAGGGCTGCTTGCAGGTCCTCGACAATTTCGGCTGCCAGAACGGCGGGGTCCGGCAAATCGGACGAATCGCCCAGACTGTCGTCCCTGAGCCAGAAGATGTCGAGATTGGCTTTGTCTCGCTTGATCAGGTCTTCGTAGGAGAAGCACCGGAAACGCTCGCCTTCACTCCGCTGGTGGCGATTGTCGGGGTTATAGCAGCGGACAAAGTCGTCCAGGTCGGCGCGGGTTAGGGTGTTAGTCTTCAGTGTGAAGTGCACGTTGGTGCGGAGATCATAGATCCAAAGAGTGCTGGTCCAGGGCGTTTCGCTGGCCGGCTTACGGTCGAAAAAGAGAACGTTGGCCTTGACGCCTTGGGCGTAGAAGATGCCGGTGGGCAGCCTCAGCAGGGTATGGACATCGCAATCGTGCAGGAGGCGTTTGCGAGTGGTTTCGCCGGCGCCGCCCTCGAACAACACATTGTCGGGCAGAACGATGGCGGCGCGGCCGTTGATCTTGAGGAGGCTGCGGACGTGCTGGAGGAAGTTGAGCTGTTTGTTGCTGGTGGTGGCCCAGAAGTCGTCGCGCAGAATCTCCTGGCGCTCCTTCACCTCGTCGCCATCCTGGTTGATAATCGTGACGCTGGACTTCTTGCCGAATGGTGGATTGGTGAGCACCATGTCGTAGTTGACCGATGGCTTGGCGGCGAGGCTGTCCTTGCCCGCGGCGATGTTCTTTTCATTGCCGAGGTTGTGCAGGAGCAGGTTCATGGCGCAGAGGCGCGCGGTAGATGCTACAAGTTCCACCGCGTAGAGCGCTTGAGACTGCAGGTGGCGTACCTGGTCGCGATCGAGCTTGTAGTCCTTGAGGATGTGGCTGGCGGCCGAAAGAAGAAAGCCGCCGGTGCCGGCAGCGGGATCGATGATCGTGGTCCCCGGCTGCGGGCGCATGACCTCGACGATGGCGTCGATCAGGACGCGAGGCGTGAAGTACTGGCCGGCGCCGGACTTGGTGTCCTGGGCGTTCTTTTCGAGGAGGCCTTCGTAGATGTCTCCCTTGACGTCGGCGCTGAGCGCGCTCCAAGGCTCCTTATCGATGAGATCGACGATCAGGCGGCGCAAGTGGGCTGGGTTCTGGATCTTGTTCTGGGCTTTCCGGAAGATGATGCCGAGGATGCCCGGCTCTTTGCTGAGGTTCTCGAGGGTGTTACGGTAATGTCTTTCGAGCGGTAGGCCGTCCATTTCCATGAGGCTGGCCCAGTTGTATTCTTCGGGGACGCTGGATTTGCGGTTGTATGGCGGGCGGGTCCGCTCGTAGTCCATTTTTAGGAAGAGAAGATAGGTGAGCTGCTCGACGTAGTCGCCATAGGAGACCCCGTCATCGCGGAGCAAGTTGCAGTAGTTCCAGACTTTGTTGACGAGATTGGAAGCGGCGGAGGACATCAGGCGTGGACCTCACGTTTGCGCTGGGCGCGGCGCACGGGGGTCCGCGCGCGTGCCGCTCGAATGCGCCCAAGGAGAATGGATGCGGGTTCGTCGTTAGGATCTTGCGGGACCAGCTTGCCTTCGAAAGCCTTGTTGAGGATGGCTTGGCGGAGGGTAGTTGTGCGACGAAGGTCGGTATCAATAGAGTGATCCAGATTGTCAAGCAGGGACAGATAGTCCTCCAGGGCGGTCACCAGTGTCTCCTGCTCTTCGACGTGCGGCAAGGGAATTGGCAGCGCGCCCAGTTTAGTCATATTGATTGACGCGAGGTTCGTGGTTTGCTTACCCTCCTCAAAAAAATACTTTTGCCCAAAGTGGTTCGCATATTGGGACACAAACTTAGGCACTGCTAACAGTGGATCAAGGCGAACTCGAAAGACGTGGTTCTGATGAATGCATCCCGTGATCTGGCCTTCCCAGATCCAACCGCGGCCCAGCTTATCTCGATCACCGCCTTCATTCAGAAGCACGTCCCCAGGCATGAGCTGCAAGCTGCGGATCTCCTCTTCGGTAGCCTCGATTAGCTTGATGTTGTGCAGATCCAAGTGTCCCCTTTGGACATTGGCAACGCGAAGGTACGGAACGGGTCGGGTCCTTGTTCCAACCTTCCTCTTCTGCCCTTTGGCCAACCCACCAACGATCTCGCCGAGGTCTCCGAGACGCCGAATTGGTGCGGTGGAGTGCGAGACGAAGGCAGCCTCCGTCGCGCTGGACCGGCACCGTTTCAGGTTGGATCTAGCCCGTTGCAGTGCGGCCGTGGCGGCGTCAAGACGTGTGAACTGCTTCTCGATCTCGGCGACGATGCGCAGTTGTTCTGGAACTGGTGGAACGGGAATAGGGATGCGGGCAAGATTCGCCCTTGAGATCCGCTGCCGGGTTGAGCCGCTCTGTAGAGCTGTCATGGCAGAACGCATTTGTGGAGCGTTGGCGACGTGCATCAGCCACCTCGGGTCGGGGCCCATGCTTCCCGGACTAACTATGCACACATCCACGACGGTAACGCACTGGCGGGTGCTTCCAGGGAAGATGCACGCCCGTCCCAACGGCTGCGGCATCCGGGCGATGAGGATGTCGTTCTCCCGTAGCATTGTGCAACGCAGAACCCCAGCCTTGGTCGCAGTCAGAAAACGGGATGACCTGTCCAGAAAGGCGCCATCGCCTACGTCCGCAAGTTGTATGAGACGCACCTCTCCATCCGGGTCCTGGTCTTTCGTCTCAACCCAGTCACCATCGACGAAAACCCCGTCGTCGGACACGAGATCGCTGATAGTGGATTCAATCCACCCAGGCGGCATTTGCGTCACTGAACCAGCACCTCGTTCAATTCATCCAACAGCGGCTGAAGGCGGTCCCCGAACAATTGGTATGCCCGGCCGAGGCCGCCTTTTTGCGAGAACGGCAGACTCTCCAGGTCGTCGGGGGTGATCTCGATGCTGGTTCCGACGTGTTCGGCGATGGCGGTCAGCCACTGGATCTGCTCGTCAGTGAAGTTGCTACCGTTGGCCTGTTGTTCGGCGATCCAGTTCTCAAAACGCTGGCGGACGGATTCGGGAAAGGGCTCGAGTTGACCCTCTTTGCTAATGGCGAATTTGACCAGGGAGACGATGTTGGTGAAGACCCGCTCATTCGAGGCCCGAACTCGGGAGCGGTCGAGGGTCTCGTATGCCCGCCAGAGCGCTTCGGTGGTCCATGCGGGATGGGGCTTGCGGATGGCGTCGGCGAGTTCTCGCACCCGTTTGTATGTGAGGCGGGAGCGGTAAGGGCGGTTGTACAGAATCTGCAATGCTTCGATTTCATCCTTGTGCTCGACGAGATACCGCTCGAATTCTTTGGTCAACGCCGCTGCTTTGTCCTTGGCGTCCTGGGAAAAGCCGGACGAGGTCACTTCGTCCTTGCTGACGATGTCGATGACCTGTTCGTGGGATTGATGGATGGCGGCGATGGTCTGGCGCAGCGCGGGGTTGGTCCGGACAGGTTGGAGGGCGTCGGCAATCGCACGGCGGGCAGCGGACTCGATGTCTTCCGGGGTAGGCTCGGCCAGACCGGTTTCCTGGCGCGCACTCTCTGCGTGACGGTCCGGGTCGAGAGCATCGACGAGGCCGTGAACAATGGCGGTGAGTTCGACGCCGTGAGCGGCGTCACGGACGGCCTCGGATTCCGCCTTGCTCATGCGGCGGTCCAGGCGGGCGAGGCGGGACGCGAGCGAAGACACCAGATCCTTGTCGGTACTGCCGAGGGCCACGGCCTCCAAGAGTTTGCCGAGTGGAACGTGCGGCTGGCGGTCGAGCGGGCCGGATTCGATTTGCGGGTGATCGGTGACACCGACGGCATCGACGATGACGAAGCGGTCCTTGGTTTCGGCGTCGGGCGTGACGCCACGGAGCTCGTCGGAGGAGAGGATGCGCACGCCACGGCCCTTCATCTGCTCAAAGTAATTCAGGCTGCGCACGTCACGCAGGAAGAAGAGGATTTCGAGCGGGCGCACGTCGGTTCCGGTGGCGATCATGTCGACCGTGACCACGATGCGGGGATTGTAGGTGGTGCGGAAGAAGTTCAGGATGCCATCCGCCTTGTCTCCCGCATCCACCCAGTCGGTTACGGTCTCTTCGGTTCCGTCTTCACGCTTGACCTGCCTCGAAACGCGGACTTTGCCGGTGCGGTAAGTGATCTTCTGGCAAAAGTCGTTGCCCTTGCCGAATTCCTCGCGGATAATCTGGACGATGTCGTCGGCGTGGCTGTCGTCTCGGGCGAACACCAGTGTCTTGGGAACTTCGGTGCGGCCCGGAAAGATGTCGGTGAAGAGCTTGTCGCGAAACTCGCGGACGACGGTGCGAATCTGGTCCGGAGCAACGACGTCGCGATTGAGATCGTCGGAGGTGTAGGAGAAATCGGCATCGAGGAGCTCGGCACGACGGGCGCGGGTGAGGCGGTCCCGCTTGTCGATCCAATAACCAGATTCCACGCGCGAGCCGGAAGAGGTGATACGCGTACCGATTCTGTAGACGTCAAAATCGACGTTCACCCCATCCGCCACGGCGTCGGCGTAGGTGTATGGGGGCATGACGTTTTGGTTGAAGAAGCCCAGGGTGTTCTTCGAGGGCGTAGCAGTCAGCCCGATGAGGAAGGAGTCGAAGTACTCCAGGACCTGACGCCAGAGGTTGTAGATGGAGCGGTGGCACTCGTCGGTGACGATGAAGTCGAAGGTTTCGATGGGGACGGCGCTGTTGTACTCGATGGGGTCCGGCGTCTTGCGGAGTTGCGCCAGGGAGGCGGCAGAGGTTTCCTCATTGCCGGAGTCGTAGTCCGGTTCGCCTTTCAGGATGGAATAGAGGCGCTGGATGGTGGTGATGGCGACGCGGCAGACCGGATCGATGGTGTTTGCGGAGAGTAGCTGGACGTTGTAGATCTCGGTGAACTTGCGGCCGTCGCCCGGAATCGAGAACTGCTGGAACTCGTTGAGGGCCTGGCGGCCGAGGGTGCGGCG
>PLEM01000067.1 GCA_003137035.1 Bryobacterales bacterium
GGCACGGCCACTTCGACCTGGCCGCTTACGAGGCCTATCTCTCCGGCAAATTGCAGGACTACGAGCATCCCGGCGCGGAGATCGCCGAGGCCATGGAGACGCTACCCTAGAAGCAAGTGACCGAATTGCTTCAGGAGTCGATCGCTCTCTGGCAGGAGAGCCCGGTCTCGCTGCCTCGGTTCGAGCGCACCGTCACTCCCGACGAGCAGGCGGCTCGGGAAGCGCAACTGGAGCGGTTTCTCGCGAGCCTTCAGGCCGAGCTGCGCAGTTTGCCGCGCACCCGGCCCGAGCGGGATGCGGCGCGCGAGCGAATCACGTCCGCCTTCGTGCGTCTGGGCAGATCTGCCCTGGATCTCGAGGACCGGCATCTGGACNNGGCTGAACCGCGGGTTTTCGGCCATCGGCACGGAGCTGGCGCGGCGCGCGCGGCGCTTCGATCCCAGCGTGAGCACCGCGGACATCCTGCAAGCCAGCCGCAATGCCTGGACCGCGTGCGGCCTGCAGATGCTGCTGGGACGCGCCATGCAAGTGACGCCGGCGATTTTCGCCTACAGCATGCTCTATCCCTACACCGACAACTACCTGGACGCCCCCAACATCTCCCGCGAGGCCAAGCTCGGTTTCAGCGACCGGTTCGGGCGGCGGCTGGAGGGACAGGCGGTAGCCCCGGCGAACCATCGCGAAGACGCCATCTGGCGGCTGATCGGCCTGATTGAAGAGGAGTACGCCCGCGCCGAGTGGCCGCAGGTTTTCACGAGCCTGCTCGAGATCCATCGCGCGCAGGAGAACAGCATCCGCCTGCTGCGGCACGGTCTCTCCCGCCAGGGGATCGATGTAGTGAAGCTCAGCTTCGACAAAGGGGGCGCCTCGGTGCTGGCGGACGGGTACCTGGCTGCCGGATCGCTCACTCCCGTGCAGGCCCGGTTCGTCTTCGGCTGGGGAGTCTTGTTGCAGTTGGCCGACGATCTGCAAGACGTCCGCCAGGACCGCCAGGACGGGATGCTCACGGTCTTCTCGGAGCACGCCGGGAGGAAGCCGCTGGACGAGACGACCAATCGCACGCTGCATTTTGGGCAGATGGTGATGCGGTGGATGGATGGCCTGGGCGGGCCGGACTGCCTGGCGCTCAAAGAGTTGATCCAGCGCAGTTCCCGCTCCATGCTGATCCGCGCCGCCGGCGAAACGCCCGACCTGTACACCGCCGAATACCTGGCGGAGTTGGAGACTCACTCGCCGTTCCGCTTCGCGTTCCTGGCCCGTCAGCGCCGCCAGCTTGCCAAGCGCAGCGGACTTCTGATCCAGCTCTTTGAAGTTTTCCTCGAGGGGGAGGAGGACGAACCCGCCTTCCCCATGCTGCCCGGCGCGCTGATGCCGCGGTTCTGAGTGTTGCCGGGCCTGGTGCACGACCACTTCTCGGCACCGCTGCCCGAGGCGCCCGAGAAGAAGTAGCGTCCGCCAGCGGGATCTAGGACGCGTATCCTTTCCGCCGCTCGGTTAGTTCCTCCATCATCCGGATGTTGAGCTGTTTGTCGATCTTGTACAGGAACAGGCAGACGATTCCAATGAGGAACGAAAGCGCCGGGAACACGCTCGCGGTAAGTCGGATGCCCACCAGCGCCTCTCCCGGCTGCGCGGCCGCATTCGCGTCATACCCGTACAGAGAGAGCAGCCAGCCTCCGATCGCGAGGCCGAGGCCGAGACCGACTTTCAGGCCAAAAACGATGGCCGAGGATACCATGCCCGTCGCCCGCCGCCCGGTCTTCCATTCGGAATAGTCCGCCACATCCGCCACCATCGCCCAGAGCAACGGGCAGGTCCAGCCATAGGCGAACTGGCGGATCACTTCGACCACGAAGATGAGGCTCATCGAGCCGGCCGGCAGAACCACCAGAAGCGCTGTCAGCACGGCGGCGATCGAGAGGCCCACGATGAAAACGTTGCGCTTGCCGAAGCGCGCCGCCAGCGATGTGGAGAAGAGGATGCCCACGATCAAGGAGGCCAGGCCGAAGACGTTGAACAGGCTGAACAGCTTCTCGTTGACCAGGCAGTACTTGAAGTAGTAGTACATCATGCTGCCGCGCAGCGGAAGCGCGATGAACAGGAAGACGGTGAGCGCGAACAGGGCGATCCACGGGCCGTTCTTCATCAGATCGGCGAGATCCTGTCTCAGGGAGGTCTTCTGGCTCGGGTCGGGCTGGATGCGCTCTCTGGTGCTGAGAAACGCGATCACGAAGAAGACCACGCAAAGGGCCGAGAACGTGCCCATGGTCCACTCCCAGCCTTTGGCGCTGGCGCTGTTCCCGCCTCCGAAGAAGGTGCGCATGGGGATCGACAATCCCTGCACGATGAACGCCGCGCTGTTGGCGAACACCTGGCGATAGGACAGCAGGCTGGTGCGCTGGATGGAATCGCCGGTCATTACGGCGCTCAACGCCGAGTACGGCACGTTGTTAGCCGAGTATGCCGCCATCAGGAGGATGAACGTGGTATAGGCGTAGACCAGTTTGCCGGATGGGCCGAAGCCGGGCGTCATGAAGGTGAGGAAACCCAAAATGCCGAACGGCGCCGCAGTCCACAGGAGCCACGGGCGGAACTTGCCCCACTTAGTCGTCGTGCGATCCGAAACCACGCCCATGATGGGATCGAAAATGGCGCCGCCCACCACCGCCACGAAAAACAGCGTGCCCGCCGCCGCCGCGCTAAGCCCAAACGTGTCGGTGTAGTAGTTCAACTGGAACACCATCAGCGTCTGGAAGATGAAGTTGGCGGCCACGTCGCCCAGGCTGTAACCGACCTTCTCTTTGATCGAGAGCCTTCCCAAGCTGTCACTCATAATCTGGCCTCACCCGAACGGCAATCACTTCCCCACCTGCAACACCACTTTCTGCAAATCGCAGTCGCGCGACGAATTGCCCACCATGATTTCGAACTCGCCCGGCTCGACGACATACTTCATGTTCACGTCGTAGAACGCGAGCGACTCGGGCGCGATGTCCAGGGCGACGGTTTTCGTTTCGCCCGGCTTTAAAAAGACTCGCCGGAAACCCTTCAACTCCTTGACCGGCCGGGTCACCGAACTGACCAGATCGCGCACATACATCTGGACCACTTCCGATCCCTCGCGCGCGCCCGTGTTCGTCACCTCCGCCAGGACCTGAGTCGAGCCGTCGCGGGCGATCCTTTTCTTCGCCAGCCGGACGTTTTGAATGGCGAACGTCGTGTAACTCAACCCGTAGCCGAAAGCGAACAGCGGCGACACATCGTCGAACAAGTAGCCGCGGCGGGCGGATGGTTTGTAGTTGTAGAAGGCGGGCAAATGACCCGCCGAGCGCGGAATCGTCATGGGCAGCTTGCCGCCGGGGTTGAAGTCGCCGAACAGAACATCCGCGATGGCATGACCGGTCTCCTGCCCGAGGTACCAGCACTCGAAAATCGCGGGGACGTTCTGGCTGACGTAGTTGATCGAGATCGGCCGGCCGTTGAACAGCAGGACAATCACTGGTTTGCCGGTCGCGATCATCGCCCGGACCAGTTCCTCCTGCCTTCCGATCAGGTCCAGGCTGGTCCGGTCGCCCATGTGATTGAGCATCCAGGCCTCGCGCGAAGTCTGCTCGTTGCCGCCGATGGCCAGCACAATCACGTCCGCATGTTTGGCAACGCGGACGGCCTGCTTGATTTGCCTGCGGTCTTCTTCGGGATCGCTGGGGACGACCTCGTCCTGCTGCCAGGAGCCGCCGATCGTAATCTTGCAGCCCTCGCTGTAGAGCACCTTGGCCCGGCTGCCCACCTTGGCCTTGATGCCGTCCAGCACAGTGACATTGCGCTTCGGCGCGCCGCTGTAGCCGCCCAGCAGGCTGCGATTCGCGTTCGGCCCGATGACCGCGATGCTGCCGATGTTGTCCAGGTTCAGCGGCAGCAGGTTATTCTCGTTCTTCAACAGCGTGATGGCCTCGCGGGCCGCCTGGTGCGCGAGTTTGGCATTCCGCTCGCAACCCACCACACGCTCCGCCTCCGCCGGATCCACGTAGGGATCGTCGAACAGCCCCATCTGGAATTTCCAGAAAAGCATCGGAGCGACCAGATCGTCGAGCTGCGACTCCTTCAGCACGCCCTTCTTAACCAGCTCGACCAGGTGCAGGTAGCAGTCCGGCTCGGGCAGCTCGATGTTGACCCCGGCCTGGACGGCGAGGGCGCACGACTCCTTCTTGTCTTTCGCCACGAAGTGGCCGTGGGTGCCGGGGCGGTAACCGAGTTCCCAGATCGCGTAATAATCCCCCACCACGTACCCTTTGAAGCCCCACTCCTTGCGCAACACGTCCCGCAACAGCCACTTGTTGGCGTGGGAGGGAACGCCGTCGATTTCGTTGTAGGACGCCATGACGCTGATGGCTCCGCCCTTCTGCAACGCCTGTTTGAAGGTGAAAAGGAAGGTCTCGCGCAGCACGCGCATCGAGACGTTGGCCGGCGCGCAGTTCATACCCGATTCCGGCTGCCCGTGCCCTACAAAATGTTTGAGCGTCGCGATCACGTGCCGCTTGTCGCGGAACGTGGCGTCGCCCTGAAAGCCGCGCACCGCCGCGATGCCCAGCCGCGAGACCAGGTACGGGTCCTCGCCGTAGGTCTCCTCGACGCGGCCCCAGCGCGGTTCCCGCGCCACGTCCACCACCGGCGTCAGCGCCTGGTGCGTTCCCCGCAGGCGGGCCTCCTCCGCGGTCATCGTGAACAGCGATTCGACCAGGGCGGGGTCGAACGTCGCGCCCAGCGCGATCGGCTGCGGGAAACTCGTGCCGTCGATGGCCGCGTGGCCGTGCAGGCACTCCTCGTGGAAAATCACGGGAATGCCGAGCCGGCTGTTCTCGACGAAGAACTTTTGGATGGCGTTGGTGAGTTCCGCCATGCCGCGCGCATTCTTGCCGCCTCCCGAATCGCTGGGGCGGCCCACCTGCCCGAGCCCGCGGCCCGCCTTGAAGGCCGCCTTGGCTTTCTGAAGATCGAAATTGCCGTCGCCGTCCAAGAGCGTCTGGGACTTCTGCTGCCACATGCACAGCATCTGCGCGGCCTTCTCTTCCAGGGTCATCCGGGACAGCAGGTCCCGGACCCGCCTCGCTACCGGCAAACTGGAGTTCCGGTAGGGTGGCGGCCCAACTTTCCGGCTCTCTTTCTTAGAGACAGCAGACTGCCTTTTCATAGGTTTCATTCTTGCTCAGGGGCTGCTCGAAGAGCCATGATACACCACCCGCGGGTTTTCCCTCCCGCTCACCTCTTCATGCAATTCTCGGGAAACCTGGCCGATAAGTACCAGCGGGACATGTATCGATGTTGAATGCAACACCACTGCTGGAACGGACTCAAGAAGCCAATCCGGATTGCTGCGCCTGGGAGCCCGCCGGGAAAGCCACCGCGATCCGCTTGAGATTGGACCTGGTCGAGCGACTCGAACGGGAAGCCCTGGAGAGCTTCCGCGCTTTCACCAAGCGCGGCTCGGAGATCGGCGGACTGCTGCTGGGCCGCGTATCGCGCAATCCCCAAACCGTCACCGTCGAGGACTACGAGATCATCGCCTGCGATTACAGCCGCGGTCCGCTCTACCAGCTTTCGGAGGCGGACGAGCGGCAGCTCCAGGCGGCCATCGAGCTCCCGCGCGATTCGCTCTCCGTGGTCGGGTTCTTCCGCAGCAACACCCGTAAGGACCTGGCCCTCGATTCCGACGATCTTGCCGTGGTCGAGAAACACTTCACGTGCCCGAAGCCGCTGGTTCTTCTGCTGAAACCGTTCTCGATGAAGGCCAGCCTGGGCGCTTGGTTCCTGAGCGAGGATGGCTACGCGTCTCCCGCGATCCAATTCACGTTCCGGCGCGGCGCAATCGAGCAGCGTGAGATTGCGGTTCCCCGGACTCCCGCCCCGGTTCCGCCGGCCGAGCCGCCGAAGGAGCAGGTGGTGTCGGATCTGCGCCTGTTGGACCGGGCCACGGCCCAGCAGCGCCCGGCGCGTCGCCCCAGACGCTGGGTGTGGCTGCCTCTGCTCGCCGCGCTAGTCGGCGGCGGCGCCTATCTCGGATACCGGGTGAGTGGCCCCCGCCTCGCCGTGCAGGCTGCCGCCGGCGATGGGCTGGCCTTGAAGGTCGAGCGCGTCTCGGGCCAGTTGTCGTTGAGCTGGAACCGGTCCGCGCCCACTGTCGCCTCGGCACAGAAGGCCACCTTGTCGATCCTGGATGGGACGCAGGAACAGACCCTGGATCTGGATCTGGCGCAACTCCGCCATGGCAGCCTGGTGTACAGCCCCTCGACCGGAGACGTGGTGTTCCGGCTGGAACTGTCGGGCCTCCAGAGCGGCAAGAGCGTGACCGAATCGATCCGCGTAGTGACCGGCCGTCCTTCCGCGCTCGGTCCGCCGGCGCTCAAGCTGCCGAGGCGGGCGCGCGCGCCAGTCGCAGAGCCGGAGTCCCAGCCGGAAGCTCCGCCAGCTGCAGATGCGCCGCCGCCGGCTGAAACACCGGCGGCCCCAAAATAGCGGTCTTCGGGGCGAGCGCAGAATCTCCGAACTTCGTCGCGGTATACTTCGTACTTGAATGCTGGAGGCTTAACCTTGAAGAAACTTGCATCCCTACTTGCGCTCACTTTCGTGCTTGCCGCTGCGGCGCTAGCCCAGCCGGCGGCGCCAGCCCAGCCGGCGGCCGATCTTCCCACCGTGGACCAGGTCCTCGCCAAGGCCATCGAGGCGACCGGCGGCAAGGCCGCGGAAGAGAAGATAACCAGCCGCGTGGCAAAAGGCACCATCGAGGTCGTGACGTTCGGCGTCAGCGGCCCCGTCGAGATCTATGCCAAGGCGCCCAACAAGATGTTCACCCGCAGCACTTTCGAAGGCTACGGCGAGGTGGTCCAGGGTTATGACGGCAAGTCCGCCTGGATGAAGACCCCGGACGCCGGTATTCGCGAGTTGAGCGGCGTGGAATTGGAGCGGGTCAAGCGCGGCGCCGATTTCTACCGCGCGCTGCACCTCAAGGACCAGTACGCCAAGATGACGGTCACCGGAAAAGGCAAGGTGGGCGATCGCGAGGCGTTCATCGTCGAGGCCAAGCCCACCGAGGGAGCCGCGGAGAAGTTCTACTACGACACCCAGACCGGCTTGCTGCTGCGCAACGAGACAACGGACGATTCGGGCGGCCAGACCACGACCACCGTGGAGGATTACAAGGTGGTGGACGGCCTGAAGCTGGCGCATACCATCCGTCAGGAAAGCGCGGCGTTCAGCATGGTCATCAAGTTGACCGATGTGAAACACGGCGCCGAAATCGACGACGCAAAGTTCGCCAAGCCGGCGAATTAGAATGATCGTCGAGTAGCGCCGGCGGTCTTGCNNGCCGGCGGCAAGACCGCCGGCACCACCCAGGACGGCGGAGCGCGCGGTCGCGAAGAAGATAGATCGCTCCCTGTTCTCTATCCCCGCGGTGCTGCTGTGCAGCGAGCCCACACTCGAGCGCTGTCGCCGGCGCCTGGGATAACCCACCTATTGGGCGCGCCTGCGCCTACCGCTCGGAAGCCTTGATCGTAAACCGAATCGGCTTGTATTTCATAAGGAACAGGGTGAACTTCTCTTTCCCGATGTCGCGGCCGGACACGAACCACAGCGCGCTTGCCACCGCGTTCTTGGTGTAGAACATGATTACGCCTCTGTGATCGTCGGTCAATGTGTACGCCATGCCGGTACAACACTTCAGACGGCCGACAGGCCACGGGTCGAGGCGGCCCGGCCCGGATCTGTTATCGAGCCTGGCCGGGTCAAAGTGATCGCCGATCAGAATGGACGGCCGGTCGGTTGTGAGCGAGTACTCCTTGGGCATGTATTCAATGGCAACCACGGCAAACGGCCCACGCTCCGGGGCCAGCCTGTCGTCTCCGTGGCTGGCAATCGACAGTTCTTTCGGAGCATTTGAGGCTTCCCAGTACCAGCGCTGATCCGAAGACAGCTTCGTCTCATACCACTCGCGATAGTCGCGGAAGACCTTCCATCCGAGTTTGAGATGAGCCTCCCAAGCGGAGTCCGAATCCAGGACGTTGGGAGCGAGTAATGGTTCCATTCCCGGAACAGGGTTGCCGGCAACGACGACGGCATTCAATCTGGCAGCCATCAACGCCCGGATGGCAGGGTCGGTCTCGGTCTCGAGGACGGCCGCATACACGCCTCGATCCGACAGTTTCTCGATTGCCTCCTTGCGAGCCTCCACCTCGCGTTCACTGCGCGCAATCGAGGCCAGCACGGTTTGGTCATCGATCTTCGCGATCGCAGTCCGGCGGGCCACCGGGTCTCTTGCTTCAACCGCGATCTTGGTCAGCAAGGCCTGGTCAGTCAGCTTTCCAATGGCGTCGTGCAGCTTGCCGCAGGTCTTCGGATCGCCCTTCTTCGAACAATCGGCGCTGAGTTTCTCTATGTTCTTGGCATCTGGGACGACAGCCGTGCCGATAGACGCGAACAGCAGGCACGCTGAAACCAACCGGATTCTCATTCTCTTCTCCTATCGATAAGGGGCAGGATGCGGACCGTGGCGCCGGAACCATCTCCGGACCGGCGGCTCATTACATTGTACGCGGAAGTTCCTTTGTGGCCTCGCAACCGGCATGAGCATACTACGAGGGTTGAGTCTTCAGGCCGGTGCTCAAAACGGAACTGGGGATTGGGTCTTCTTCGCCCTGAACGTCTGCCCGTTCTGCCAGCCCTTGAGGGCGACCACCTTGCCGTCTGCGTCCTTCTCGAAGACCAGCTTCACCGGCCCCTCGACCACGTAGAACTCGGTATCCGTGGCTGAAACTAACTCGGCGGGCGTCTGGTCGGCCACCTGAACGGTCAGTTGGTTCCCAGCCCTCCGCACCTGGATCACGATGCTCGGCCCCAATTGGTACCCGCCCACGTAGGAGTCCAGGATCTTGGGATCGATGGCGCGATCGGGCCGGGGCGCATTCAACACCACGCTCTTCGCCCTGGTCTCGGCATTGCCCGGCAGAACCAGTTCATCCTCGACCTGCCAGTTCCGGTTGAACCAGCCTCCCGCCACCCACGCCTCGGTGGGCGACGCGCGCCGGTTGCCCCCCGCCACATGCCCGTCCTCGATAGTGAAGTCGAATTCCGCGTCGCGCAGGCGGTCGGGAACCCAGAAGTACAGGCCATCGGCGGAGGTCGCCGCCACCACCAGCACGTACCGCTGGGCGTTGAGCGGGTTCGGAAAGATCATCTGCACCCGGGCATCGGAGGCAGCGAATGACCGGTCCCCGATCTTCACGTGGTCCGCGGCCACCTCGAGCGGCAGCTTAGCAGCGAGCCGGCGCGCCACGAGATTCGCATCGGGGCCGCCGATCAGGATCAGGGAGTAGCGCGCGGCATCCTCGTTGGACAGCTCGGAATCCTTGAACACCCGCGGAGGTTGCCGCTGCCACTGCTTCCACGAGGTGACCAGAGCTTCGCTCTTGCGCCGGCAGATCTCGTTCATCGCCGGATCGGTGGATGCCGTGCCAGTCACCACGGCGAAGGGAGTGTTGAAGATGTCGCCCAGCGGCCCCGCCATCTTGGAGTTCTTTTCGAGCGCCCCTTGCTGGTAGCCCGCCGCCCGTAGCTTGAGCCGGCCGCCCTCGGCCCGGACCACCCGCGCCTCTCCGTTCCACACCACCTTCACATCCTTCGAGGGATCGATCAGCGGCGCTGCGGGCGAGAGCGTCATCGCCAGCACATTCTGGGTATCCACGCGCAGGGTGTTCGGCGCGACCACCTCGGCGTCCACCACCATGAACTCCTTCGGGCTGGCCGCCTGATCCACCCGGGCCCAATACGCCGATGCGTTCTGGAGTTCCGCCGAGCGGAGCCGCACGCTGGCCGGATTCGCATCCCGCCGGTGCTCCAGGAACCACTCGAGGATGGTCTGCCAGGCATTCAGATCTTCGTGCCCGTAGCCGGGAAACTCGATGTACCCCACGTTGAATCCCCAGCGCTGCAGCAGGCGCACTCCGTAGCGCGAGAAGTTCACGTTGACGCTCCGATCCGCGTCGCCGTGAAGCACCAGAATGGGCAGGTGCAGCAAGCCCTCCCCCATCGACCACGAGCTTTGTTTGTCGGCGATGAACCGGTCGACCCCAGTCAGCTTCGCCAGTTCGTCTTCCGAGAGCTGCGAGTGGTAGTCCACTCCTCCGAAGATCGGCGCGATGGCTGCAAACAGGTCCGGATGCCTCGTTCCCACGTTCCAGGCGCCCCAACCGCCCATCGAATCGCCCATCAGGTAGACGCGGTCCGGGTCGATACTGAGGCGCTCCTTGGCCAGCTTGATTACCCGCACCACGTCCTGGTCGCCCAAGCCGAGGTAGCTGGTGTTCCCGCGCCCGTGCGGCTCCATGTAAATGATCCCCTGGCGCCCCGGGTATTCGGCGTCGCTGAAAGCGTAGTGCCGCGAGTCCGCCGCCCACCAGCGCACGTACTCGGGGTTGGCCGGGTTGTACCCGTGCAGCTTAATCACCAGCGGCCACTTCTTCGAACGGTCGTAGCCTCCCGGCAGATAGGCGCGGCAGTACTGCGGGGAGCCGTCGGTATCGTCCCGATACGCCAGCCGGACGAAGCCGTAGGGCCGCTCGATGGCCGTCTTTCCCGCCGCCTCGAACTGCATTTCCTCGAACTCCATCAGCGGCGAATGGATGGCCCACCAGGGATTGCCGGTCACGCTCAGGCCCTCCTTCCCCAGCCGATCCAGGACCATGTCCGCCAGCATCTTCGTGGTGAACCCCACGGGCGTCCGCAAGTCCGCCTTCGCTCCCGCCGCGATGAGTGCGCGGGCCTCGGTGATCGAGTCTCCCTTGTACCAGGGGATGTGCGTGGCCCACAGCAGGCCGTTCATCCTGCGCGTGGAGCAGCGGATCTCGTAGGCGCCGTCGGGCCAACCGG
>PLEM01000322.1 GCA_003137035.1 Bryobacterales bacterium
ATCTTGCATGAGACAAGAGTCGCCGAACCGCGAACGCAAGAGAGCGGTACACTGAAAGACTTCGAAATGATCGATCTGCACACGCATACCGACGAATCGGACGGAACCCTCGCGCCCGCGCAATTAGTGCGGGCGGCGGTGGAACTGGGCCTGGAGGCGCTGGCGATTACGGATCACGACACGCTGGCGGGCTACGACCGGGCGTCGGCGCCGGCGCGTTCGGCGGGACTGGATCTGGTGTGCGGCATCGAACTCGGCACCAAGCTGCGGCGCCGTCCCGGCGAACGCGGGAAGGCGGTGCACGTTCTCGGCTATTTCTTCAACGGCATTCCCACGACGGACTTCCGGGTGTGGCTCGGGGGCGTCCAGCACAGCCGCCGGGATCGCAACTGCCGCCTCGCCGAACGGTTGGAGTCGCTGGGCCTGCCGGTCACTTTGGAGGAGGTCGAGAAGCTCGGGCGCAGCCTCGCGGGGCGCCCGCATTTCGCGCGTCTGATGGTCGAGAAGGGGTACGTCTCCTCGGCCCAGGAGGCCTTCGAGGTCTATCTCGGCGAATCGGGCAAGGCGTACGTGGAACGGGACGAGCCTGGGCTGGCGGAAGGAATCCGCAGGATTCGGGATGCGGGCGGCCTGCCGTCGGTAGCCCATCCCATCCGTCTCGCCAGGCACTCTCCCGTCATGGAGCGGCTGCTCGGCGAGATGCGCGGTCTTGGGCTGGGCGCCATCGAGGCCTACCATAGCGATCACGGCCCTCGGGACGTCGGGCTGTTCCTGGAGCTGGCTCGCCGTTTGGGCCTGGGCGTCACCGGCGGCACCGATTTTCACGGCGGCGCCAAGCCCACGGTCGCGCTGGGCACGGGAATCGACGGAAACGTCGCGGTGCCGCGTTCGGTGCTCGAAAACCTGCGCCAGCGGGCGAACCGGTAACCACGAAAATAAGTGCGATCCGCTGCGGCTCCACTGCGTATATGTCTTGTAGGAGATTACAATGCGGATCACCCTGCCCCTTATCCTCGCCAGCCTGCTTGCGCCCCCCTTTGTCTGGGGCCAGAAGCTGGAGTTGAAACTCGACCACCTCAAAGCCAAGGCCTCCGATTCGGCGGAAGTAGATCTGGATGGTTCGGCGCTGGAACTCGCGCTGAAGTCCGGACTTCAGAACTTCGTCAAACCCGGCAAGCAGTTCAACGCCGAACAAATCAAGCAGGTGATTGCCGGGCTCAAAGGCGTTTACGTCCGGCACTTCGAGTTCGCCAAACCGGGCGAATACTCGGATGTCGATGTGGAGTCGGTCGTTAAACAGGTCCAGGGCGATCCCGCCTGGGCGCGGCTCCTTCGCGTGAAGGAGAAGGACGAGCGCGTCGAGATCTACCTGCAGAGCAAGGCGGACCAGATCGCGGGGGTGCTGGTTCTGGTGGCTGAGGCCAAAGAGCTGACCGTGGTCAACGTCGTGGGCACGATCGCACTGGACCAACTGAAGGAGCTGGTGAGCTCCACGCTCCACTACGATCTGAAGAACCTGCCCGGCAAAGAGGCTACGCCGTAATCTGGACTCTGGCGCCGGCGGTCTCCAGCGGGGCGTTGGCAGGGTAGTCGCCCAGCCTGACGTAGCCCAGAGCCACGACCCTGCCGGCGGCCGGCGAGTAGACCGCGGAGGTGATCTCGCCAACGTCCTTGCCGGTGGCGGCGATCCTGGCTCCCGGCGGAGGCGGCTCCCGGGTGTCGATGGCCAGGCGCACCAGGAAACGGTGAACGCCGCCGCGCGAGCGAATGCGTTCGACGATCTCCTGTCCCAGGTAACAGCCTTTGTTGAAGTGCAGGGCGTGGAGCAACTGCGTTTCCTGGGGCAGGTGTTTGTCCGTTAGGTCCTCGCCGTAGCGGGGATGGCCGAGCTCGATCCGCACGGTGCGGACGGCCTCCGGGCCGGCGGCCAGGGCGCCCGCCGATTCGAGTTGCCAGACCAGCCCGGTACGCTCGTCGCGGGGCGCGAAAAGGGCAAAGCCGGGGACCCCGGTCGCGCTCAAGCGCGCCACCACGCGCGTGCCCCACGGAGCGTGCGAATAGTCCGCCTCGGGGACGGGCGCGCCCAGCGCCTTCAAAACGCCCGCGGATTCCGGTCCTTCGACGCCTAGCTCCGTGGTTTCCCCGGTGACGTCGGCGAGCGTGACATCGTCGGCGATGATGTGCCGATCCAGGTGTTCCAGCGAGCTCAGCCGCGTCTCGGGCTCGGTGTCGAGCAGAAAGGATTCTTCGAAGCACAGCAGGTTGAGGTCGCCGAGAATGCGCCCCTGCGCGTTGAGCAGGAACGCGTAGCAGCCCTGGCCCGGCTGAAGCTGCTCGACGTGGTTGGAGGCCATGGCGTGGAGCCAGCGCGCGCGGTCCTCACCCGTGACGCGCAGGCGTCCGCGGGCGGAGAGGTCGAGCCAGGCGGCGCCCTCGCGGAGCGCTTGGTATCCGGCGTCCATAGGGATCAGAAGATGCGTCGCAGGTAAGCGGCCAGCAGGAGCACGAGGATTCCCGAGATCGCCGCGCTGGTCATCCGGCTGGGTTTGGGTTCCTTGACCGCCAGGACGGACGCGGCAAAGACGTGCGCCGCAAGCAGAATCTTGACCCCGAACAACCGGTGGTAGAAAACGGTGTGCCCGGGATGGACCAGGAGATTGTAGACGCCCGAGACCAGCAGGCCGGCGATCGCGGCATAGACCATCGGCCGAAAACGCCACGCCAACCGGCGCCAGGCCTCGGCGCGCTCCTCGTCCGGAAGCGTTTCGAGCGCGGGGACGGCCACCGCCCGGGCGTAAGCCAGGCCGCCGACGAGCAGTGCCGCCGAAACGATGTGCAGCCAGCGCACCAGCACGTTCAGCACTTCCTGCGCGATCAGAATCATAATGACAAGTAATGATACACGAAATCCTCCCGGTAGGAATGTTGGCCTGCAACTGCTCGATTCTGGGCGACGAAGCCACCCGGGAGGCGCTGGTGATCGATCCCGGCGACGACATCTCCCGGATTCTGAAGATCGTCAAACGGCATGGGCTGCGCGTGAAGCAGATCGTGGTGACGCACGCCCATATCGACCACATCGGCGGCGCCCACAAGCTCCAGCAGGCCACTGGCGCGCCGGTGTTGCTGAATGAGAACGATCTCCCGTTGTACGACCAGATGGAGGTGCAAGCTGCCTGGCTGGGCATGGAGACGCCCGAGCCCGCCCGCATCGACACGGCGTTGCGCCAAGGCGACCACCTGCGGATCGGCGGCACGGACCTCGAGGTTCTCCACACTCCGGGCCACACGCCGGGCAGCATCAGTCTGTGGATTCCGGCGGAGAAGAAGCTGCTGGCCGGCGACACTCTGTTCCGGGACAGCATCGGGCGGACCGATCTGCCAGGGGGCGATGGGCGCCTGATCCTGCGCTCGATCCGGGACCGGTACTTTCCCCTGCCGGATGAGACGGAGGTGATTCCCGGGCATGGCGACAACACCACGCTCGGCCGGGAAAAGGAGTTCAACTACTTTCTCCAGAGGCTGTAGGTACACTAGGAGACTATGCGCATCCCGGCCTGGCCTGTCCACACGGAACGTGAGATCGAGCTGCTGCGCGAGGTGCTGGAGAGCGGGCAGTGGGGCGGTTTCAACGGGATGGTGGGACGCCTGGAACGCGAGTTCGCCGCGTTCCAGCACTGCGCGTATGGAATCAGCGCGGTGAACGGAACGGTGACGCTGGAGACCGCGCTCGCCGTGTTGGGGATCGGCCCGGGCGACGAAGTGATCGTTCCGGCCATTTCGTTCATCTCCACCGCCACGGCGGTTTCGCGCGCGGGGGCGCTGCCGGTGTTCGTGGACATCGAGCCGTACAGCTTCAACATGGACCCGGAACGCGCGGCGGCCGCCATCACACCGCGGACTAGCGCCATCTTGGCGGTGCATTTCGGCGGCCCGCTCGCGGACCTGGACCGGCTCATGGCGCTGGCCAGCGAGCGCAACCTGGTTTTGCTCGAGGACGCCGCGCACGCGCACGGCTCGGAGTGGAAGGGGAAACGGGCCGGCAGCTTTGGGCTGGCGGGCTCGTTCAGCTTCCAGAACTCCAAGATCATGACGGCGGGCGAGGGCGGCATGCTCACGACCAACGACGCCGGATTCGCCGAGCGGGCCCATTCCTTTTCCAACCAGGGACGCCGGCCCGGCCAGGGATTCTTCTTCCACTACTCGCTGGCGACGAATTACCGGCTTACGGCGCTGCAGGCCGCGGTGTTGCTCGCGCAGCTCGAGCGGCTGCCCGGACAGATCCGTCTGCGCGAAGAGAACGAGCGGCTACTGCGTTCGGAATTGGCGGAAATCGAAGGACTGCATTTCCAAGAAGTGCCTAAGCAAGTCAACACCCACTCCCACTACCTGCTGCTCGGACGGATCGATGCGGCGAAATTCGGCAAGACGCGGGACGAGTTTCACGGCGCCATGCTCGCCGCGGGAATCCCTTGCACGCCGTTCTATCCGCACCCGCTCTACGGCAACCCGCTGTATCGACAGGGCGGCTGCCGCGTCGAGCCGTGCCCAGTGGCGGAAGCCTGCGTCCGCGACGCGTTCTGGTTCCCCCATCGCGTGCTGATGGGCGACCAGGGCACCACGCGGGAGATCGCGGCCGCCATCCGCAAAGTCGGGGAGCGGTAGGGTTGGCTCTGCCCGGCCGACTACTTCTTGCCAGGATCTGGGAGGATCGAGGTTTCGCCCTCGCGCTGGAGCTTCAGCCGCTTGCGGACTTCCAGTTCCTGCTCCGAGCGGCTGTCTCGGAGCTTGCGGATGCGGTCGCGCTTGGCCGCGTTGTCCTTGGCCAGATCGGCGTTTTCCTGCTCGAGATGGAGGATCTGCCGATGCTTGTCCTTGAGGGCGGAAACGCCGTGCGGAACCCGGAGAGCGAAGAAGAGCGCCACGCAGGCGGCCAGGGCCAGCGTGCCGGCCCAGCGAAGTACGGCTTGTTTCATCCCTACATTTGTTTATAATCCTGTTTGAAGAGTTTTGCTACTGTTTCCCGAAACTTTTTCAAAGGATGGCCTCAATGACCGGCAAGATCGTCGTTTTGAGCGCCTGCGGATCGGCCGAGGAAGCCGCTAGCGTCGCCCGCGCGCTGGTCGAGCGGCGCCTCGCGGCCTGCGTGAACATCGTCGCCGGAGTTCGCAGCGTCTACCGGTGGAAGGGCGCGGTGGAGGAGGCCTCCGAGTGGCTGCTGGTGATCAAGTCGAGCCGGGCGCTGTTCGAACCGCTGCAGGAAGAACTGCGCAAGGTCCATTCGTACGAGACTCCCGAGATCGTCGCTCTGGACATCGTCGCGGGCTCCCAGAGCTACCTCGAATGGCTGGACTCCGAACTGGACTTGCGCTAGGGCGCCCCCGCGTGTTGTGATGACCCTTCGCGTGCCCACGCCCCACATTGGAGTGAAGCCTACCCGCGCCAGGCATTGGGTCATCGTCTTCGCGGTGGCGCTGGCGATCGTGACCTATATCGATCGCGTGTGCATCTCGCAGGCGAAGTCTTCGATCACCGGCGAGCTTGGTTTGACCGAAGTCCAGATGGGCTACGTGTTCGGCGCGTTTGGTTGGGCATACGCGCTGTTCGAGATTCCGGGCGGCTGGCTGGGAGACTGGATGGGGCCGCGGAGGGTGCTGATCCGCATCGTGCTGTGGTGGTCGCTGTTCACGGCCGCCACCGGCTGGGCGGTGGGCTGGCTCTCGCTGGTGGTGACGCGGTTCCTGTTCGGCGCGGGAGAGGCTGGCTGCTTTCCGAATCTAACCAAGGTGTTCACCACCTGGCTGCCACAGCCCGAGCGGGTGCGCGCGCAGGGCATCATGTGGATGAGCGCGCGGTGGGGCGGCGCTTTCACGCCGCTGCTGGTGGTTTGGGTGTTGCGCTACCTAACTTGGCGGCACGCTTTCGAAATGTTCGGCCTGGTGGGAGTGCTTTGGGCGTTGGCATTCTACTGGTGGTATCGCGACAACCCCCGGGACCACAAGCGCGTAAACGCGGGCGAGCTGGCCCTGCTGGAGGGCGGCGGGGAACCAGCTTCCGGGCACGGCGACGTGCCCTGGAAGAGGCTGGCCTCCTCCCGCACCGTCTGGATGCTCTGGGCGCAGTATTTCTGCCTCTCCTATCCCTGGTACTTCTACATCACCTGGATGCCGACCTACCTGAAGGACTACCGGCACCTGGACCCGGAGTACGCCGCGAAATTGGCCATCTTCCCGCTGTTCTTCGGCGGTCTGGGTTGCGCCCTCAGCGGGTTCCTTTCGCCGCGCCTGGCGCGATGGACCGGCAGCGTGAGAACCACGCGGCGCCGGATGGCCTACGCAGGTTTCTGCGGCGCCAGCGTGCTGCTGCTGGCGCACACCGCGATCCGCGATCCACTGTGGGCCATGATCGTCATGGGCCTGGCCAGTTTCGCCAACGACCTGGTGATGCCCGGCGCCTGGGGCGCCTGCATGGATGTCGGCGGGAAGCACGCGGGGATGCTTTCGGGATCCATGAACATGATGGGCAATGCGGGTGGCGCCATCGCGCCCATTGTGTTCGGCTACGTGATCCAGGGAACCAAGAGCTGCACGCTCAACTTCTACATTATGGCGGCGGTGTACCTGCTTGGGGCGCTGTGCTGGAAATTCATCGACCCGGTGACCCCGCTGGAGGAACAGAGGGAAGGGATCTGGCGCCGGCCACGGTGAATCGGCGCCGCAAATCTGTTAGGCTGGCCTGGAACGAGGAGAACCCGAGCATGGCGACGACATCCAAGAAGACTATCGCGCGCCCAGGGAGGCGCACCAAGGCCGAGGTCGAAAAGGAGTTTGCCGAGGTGCGGGCGCAGGTGGAAGAAGCCCGCGAGGACGCCAGCCCCAAGCTGGCCGAACTCGAGAGGCTGCGCGAAGCGGAGACTCGGAGTTCCGTGGAAGGCGTGACCGTAGAGAACGTGGTCGAGCGCATCTCTGGGCTGGGCCGGGACATCGCCAAAGCGCTCGCCGGCCTCTCCGATCAACTGACTGAGGAAGTGAGCCGGCTGGTGGCAACGCGCGAAGCGGTGGAGTTGGAAAAGAGAGATCTGGAACGGCTTCACAAGATGGACGTGGCCGCCACCGCGCTGGATCAAATGGTCGAGGAGTACGCCCGGCAGAAGCAGGAGCTGGAACAGGAGATCGCGGCCCAGCGCACGGGTTGGGAGGACCAGACCCAGTCCGCGGAACGGGACCGCAAGGAGCTGGAAGACGCCCTGAAGAAGCAGCGCCAGCGCGAGATCGAGGACTACGAGTACAAGAAGGCGCTGGACCGCAAGAAAGCTCAGGACAAGTACGAGGAGGAACTGCGGCTTCTGGAAAAGAAGAACCAGGAGAAGCAGGAGGCGCTGGAGAAAGGCTGGAAGCAGCGGGAGGCGGCGCTGCGCGAGAGGGAGGACGAACTGGCACGGCTGCGCGAAGAGGTCGGGCAGTTCCCCGGACGGCTCGAGAAGGAAGTGCAACGGGCGGCGGCGGAGGCGAACCGCCAGGCCGAAGCGCGCTTCGAGCAGCAGATCCTGGTGCTCCGCAAGGATGCCGAGACCGAGAAGCGGCTGGCGGATCTGCGCGTGAAGACGCTCGAGGAGGCCCTGGCCCAGCAGGCGGCGCAGGTGACGGCGCTCCAGAAGCAGCTTGAGGAAGCCAAGCAGCAAGTTCAGGACATCGCCCTGAAGGCCATCGAGGGCGCCTCCGGCTCGAAGACCCTGGCCCACGTCAACCAGATCGCCATGGAGCAGGCCAAACACCGCTCTCCGCAAGGCTGAGCCGCGGTGGCGAAGTTCCGCGTGTGAAATAGTCTCACAGCCGGGGACCGCGGTGGCTGTCTCCACCTTTCCTATTGAAAACAGGGGAGTAATCTCTCTTGACTCATGTGAAATCAAAATGATATCATTCTGATGTCAAAGGAGAGATCGTTCCCATGCTACAGGAAAAGCAGATCAAGGGGTATCCGGGCTGGTTGATGTTGTTCCTATTCGCCGCAGTGCTGGCCGGCGGGACCTGGATGCTGATTTCGGCGGCCAGGGCGGAAGCCGGGCTGTGGTTCACGGTATGGCTTCTAGTTCTGGTGGTCGACATCTTCTGCGTGTTCGGATTGACGGTGATCAATCCCAACGAAGCCCGCGTGATCCAGTTGTTCGGCGTTTACAAGGGGTCCATCAAAGAGCAGGGCTTCTGGTGGGTGAACCCGCTGACGATGCGGCGCAGAGTCTCGCTGCGCATACGCAACTTCGAGAGCAGCAAGCTGAAAGTGAACGACCAGGACGGCAACCCCGTCGAGATCGCCGCGGTGGTGGTGTGGCGGGTGGTGGAGACGGCCGAGGCGGTGTTTCACGTGGACGATTTCGAGCATTTCGTGCACGTGCAGACCGAGGCGGCGGTGCGCATCCTGGCGACGACTTACCCCTACGACGCGCACGTGGAAGGCCAGATCTCGCTGCGCATGTCGGTGCTGGAGATCTCCCACCGGCTGGGCGAGGAGATCCAGCAGCGTCTGGCCAAGGCCGGCGTCGAGGTGATCGAGGCCCGCATCAGCCACTTGGCCTACGCCCCCGAAATCGCCAGCGCGATGCTGCGGCGCCAGCAGGCCAGCGCCATCATCGCCGCCCGGCAGAAGATCGTCGAGGGAGCCGTGGGGATGGTGGAGATGGCCCTGGAGATGTTGAGCGCGAAGAACGTGGTGCAGCTCGACGAAGAGCGCAAGGCCACCATGGTGAGCAACCTGCTGGTGGTGCTGTGCAGCGACCGCGACGCACAGCCCATCGTCAACGCGGGCACGCTGTATCAGTAGGCCAGCGGTGGGCCAATGGCGCCACGAAAAACATTTTTGCTTCGGCTGGACCCGGCGACGCACGAAGCTTTGCAGCGCTGGTCCGATGCGGAGCTGCGCAGCCTGAACGCGCAAATCGAGTTCCTGCTGCGCCGCGCTTTGCGCGAGGCCGGGCGCCTGCCGGCGTGCGCTCGCGAGGAACCGCCGCGGCCCGCCTCCGAGGAGGAGTGAGTCATGGAACCTCGAAGCCAACTCTTGGAACTCGGGCGGCACTGGACGCCCCCGGATGGTCTGGAACTCTGCCGGTCGCGCGCGATTCGTTTGACCGCCGCAGGGAAGACCGTGTTCGCCTTGGCTGTGGTGTTTTTCGT
Organism: Bryobacterales bacterium; assembly: GCA_003137035.1. Classification (GTDB taxonomy): domain Bacteria; phylum Acidobacteriota; class Terriglobia; order Bryobacterales; family Bryobacteraceae; genus Fen-330. The sequence goes on from PLEM01000322.1 coordinate 9,168, forward strand.
TGGGGCGCTGGCCGGAGGCGTCGCCCTCGAAGTCCTGGCGCTTCGCCAGGCGGAAGAGCGACGCCTCCTGCTCGAGCAGGGAGCGGAGACCCAGGGCCAGGTCACCAGGCTGTGGCGGGGCGGAGAACATGGCAACGAGCGATGGGTGGCCTACCGGTTCACCCTCGAAGGGCGCGCGTATCCCGGGCGCGCAGAGCTTCCGCACTCAGTCTGGAAGAGCCTTCAAGCGGGATCGGACCTGGCGGTGCGCTATCTTCCGTCGAACCCGGCCGTTAATCATCCGCGAAGTCGCCCGCCGAAGCCTCTGCCCCTGTGGGTCCCCTGGCTGGTGGCCGCGTTTCTGGCAGCGGTCGGCGGGCTGTTCACGATTCCGCTCCGGTACCAGGGGTGGCTGCTGGCCGAGGGCCGGCCCGCGCTGGCAGTAGTCACGCGCCACGCCAAAACCGACAAGGGCACGGTGATCCACTACGAGTTCACGATGCTGAGCGGGTCCCAGGGGAAGGGACGAAGCGGCCCGAGCAGGAAGCCGCTCGCGGTGGGCGCGACCCTGTGCGTGTTCTACGACCCGGACAACCCGCGCAGGAATGCGCCGTATCCGCTCCCCCTGGTAGAGCCGATCTATCTTCGTAAGACGCCGGCGCGGTCGTGAGCCGGCGCCCACGTCTTCCCGCTTGCACCTATTTGTCTCGAGCACCCAGCCCAACCGGCTCAGCCGGCCCGGATGCCGCGCCGCCGATCGGCGCCACGCGCCGGATCACCCCCGAATCAACCGTCTTCCCGGTACGCGAGACGGTCTGGAAGTACAACTCGTCGCCGGCGATCTCGACCAGCATGAACGAACGGTCCTGGTCGTAGCCGGCGGCGGTCAGGGCCGTCTTCCTCAGGTTCCCCGTCCGCAACGACCCGGAAGCTCCTTCGGTGAAATAGTAGATGCCTTTCTGCGGCTTCACGCGCTCGTAAACGTGATCGTGCCCCGCGAAGACCACCTGTACCCCGTATTTTACGAAGAGGGGTTCCAGCACCAGGCGGAGCTCGGTCGATGAGCCATGGAAGGCCCCGGATGAATAGAGCGGGTGATGGAAGTAGCAGACAATCCACTCCGAGCCTGCGTTCTGGAGCTCCTTCTCCAGCCACGCAAGCTGCCGCGGATTCATGTCCGTCGTGTCCAGAACGAAGAACCGGACGTTGCCCTTCTTGTAGGTGTAATACTGCTGCCCGTTCATGTTGAAGGACTTGTAGAACCGCTCGTTGGGTTTGTCGTGGTTGCCGAGCGTCGCGTAGAATCTTACGCCCGCCTCGATCAGGGGCTTGTAAGGCTGTTCGAACTTTCTTTCGTAGTCGGCTGGGGAATCCCCGCCGTAGAGGTTGTCGCCCAGCATAATCGCGAACTCAAACGGAAACTTCTGACGATACTCAACCATCTTCCCGGCCAGCTCGTATTGCGGCTTCTCTCCCGTCCCCATGTCGCCGATGGCCATGAAGCGCACCGAGTTCGGTTTCAGCGGCAGGGTCAGTTCCTGGGCGTAGAGCGACAGGCCCAATGCGGCGAGAGCAACAGAGGAGAAAAAGGCGGCGCGGCGCGTAGTGGGCATAATGGAAAGTCTCAAGGAATGGCGTTCGGTATGAGATCCACAATCAAGCCGGCTTTCGTGTCCTTGAGCGTCAGGTCGCGTCCGACGATCCGATACGCCAGATCCTGGGGCAGTTGAGGCAGCCTGCTCAGCAAAGTCGGCGGCGTGGTCGTCAGCGGGATGTTCTCCGGGTAGACGTCATTCACACGCAGGCGAATAACGACCTTGGACGGGTCGTCCGGGCGGATGGTCCTGCGCGCCAGCCGGCCTTCGGGTCCGCGAAATACACTGCGGATGATTTTGCGGAACCGCTCAGCCACGTCGTGAGTGAAGATGTCACCCTGACGCGCTTCGCGGCGCGCGTCGATAATCTTCCTGGCCAGCGACTGCTGGTTCTCGGCAATCCGCGCCGCTTCAAAGGTTGGCTTCAGGGCCGGCAGCGAAGCTTCCACGTCTTTCCGAAGCTTGACGTATTGCTGGACGCGGGCGTCGAAGACCTTGAAGACGCGCGTCTCCTCCTCGCCGACCTGCGGCGCCCGCGCCTGGCCTGCAAAGCCGGACGCCACAAACGCACAAAGCGATAGCCACTGGAGCACGCGAACAACCCAAGTATGGATGCTTCGCATGGGCTAAGCCTCCTCCAAAGATTCCTTTACCATTTCTTTGACACGCTCCCGAACCGCTTCCTGCACCGCTTCCTTGACCGTCTCCTTCATCTCCATCAGGCCAAGACTCGCGGTCTCGGTCTCCGACGCCACTTGTTTGACCGCTTCCTCCACGATGGGATTCAGCGGCGACAACTCCTGGACCAGCGCCTTCACCGCGCTCTTGGAGACTCTTGGTTTGGCTTGGGAGCTCTGTGGTTGCTCGGCTTCTTTCCTCTCCCAGTCCGCTTCAAAAGTCTGAATTAAGCCGTTCACCGCTTTGGGTTCACGAACAATAACGCCGACTTCGCGCCGCGAATCCAGTTCGGCCCTGCGCAGGCTCTGGCTGCCCACAAAGGCCTGCCGGCGGTCGCGGACGATCGTGCGCGTGTGCAAGCGCATGCCGGCGAGCTTCCGGACTTCCAGACCAGGGTTTCGCTTGCTGACGCGGCCGATGATCTTGATCTCCACCCCCGCCTTCGCCCGCTCGCTCAAAACGCGCAGCATTTCCAGGTCGGCGATCAACGGGTCGTAGATGAGCAACTGCTTCTGGGCCTTGCGGATAAACGCGGCGAGCACCTTGCGGGCGTTCGCGGGACTGACAACAAAGCTATCCAGTGTGGGCGTATAAGGTTGTCTTGCGGTATCGGCCTCAAATAGCTTCACCGCTTCGTGGACGAACCTGACTTTCCTGGTTACGATGCCAAAGCCGCGACTGTGGTCGATATCGAGGTGTGTGAAGTTGAAGGACAGGATGTAGAGCAGCCGGCGGTCGATAATCATCAGCTTGTCGTGATAGCGCACCAGATCGCTAGCCGTCCGCGACACAGCGACGCCCACTTCGAGCAGACCCATCTCCAGTTTGCGCAGGTTGATCTCCCCGCCCCGGTTGGTGTACGCAATCAACGCGCTCACCGAAACGCCGCGGGCCACCGCCACCTTTAGCCCTGCCTCAATCTCGGCTCGGTCGAAACGGAAGATGACGATCTCGATGCTCTTCTTGGCGCCTCTGATTCCAGCGAGCAGCGCCGCGATTCCGTCGTCGGGTTGGATCAATAGGTTCACGGGCGCTTCACCCATTCGTCTGGTCGAGGCTCAGGGCGGGTTTTGGGGGTCGGAAGTCGTCGCGTCTGCCTCAAACGCACGATCCTCCCTCCAGAGCCTCATTGGCGACTGAGGTCAAGAGCATACTACTAGCAGGTTCGGGGCCATCTGCCGCAGCGGGTGTTCGGGGCCATACTGCGGCGGATCGGGGCACTGCCGGCGCCCATTGGCAATACCGGCTCAGATCGGACTTGGACGACCGGTGTGCAGCAAATTAAGCATTCGAGTGCAGGTCCTGCATCTGGCAGCAGGCGGGCCGCCGACCCGCCACACTGAATCGGGACCTGCAGCCCTCGGAGTGGCGCAGATTCCCGTATGGGCCAATTCGTGCACTTTAGCGAGACGCGCAAAGGAGCGTATGCACATGCTTTGAACGCTTGCTTTGATTCTCCTCGTGTTGTGGATGCTGGGATTGGCCACCTCCTACACGATGGGTGGCTTGATTCACGCCTTGCTGGCGATCGCATTGATCGTGGTGATATTCCGAATCGTTCAGGGGCGTAGGATCGCCTGACGCGCGGACCTTCGCGAGTCTGCCACTTTCCCCCCTGTCGGGGTGCATCCGGCAATTGGTCAGCCAGGTGCAACGTAATCTTGGAGCATTGGACTGTGCTCGTTTAAGGAGGGCCCATGAGAGTTTCCAATAGGGTTTTCGGGAGCTTTGTTGCGCTTGTTCTGGCGCTGCCCGTCTTCGCCCAGCAGGCCGGGACAATCCCCGTAGTGTGGCGCGACATGGGCGACGTAGCGGCGCTGAACCTCCTGGACGGGCCGGGAGGTACGCCCCGCGCACCGGGGACCAACTTCAAATTCGTCCGTGAAATCATGACCGGAACTGCGCCCAAGTTCGATGTCGAAGATGAAAACGGCGCCAAGTGGAAGGTAAAACTCGGCCCCGAAGTGAAGTCGGAAGTCGCGGCAACTCGCCTCCTGTGGGCAGCGGGTTACTTTGCCGACGAGGACTACTACCGGGCGGAAATCCGCGTGCAAGGGATGCAACCGCTCTCGCGTGGGAAGCAGCACATCTCAGACGGTGGCCTGGTCCGCGACGCACTTTTGGAGCGCACCGGCGAAGAGAAGAAATCGAGAGCCTGGAGCTGGCGCGAAACCCGCGTTGCCGGAACGCGGGAGTTCAACGGTCTCCGAGTTCTGATGGCGCTCATCAACAACTGGGACCTGAAAGAAGACAATAACTCCGTCTACGACCAAGGCGACGCCGGGCCGCGTTACGTTGTCTCCGATCTGGGCGCCAGTTTCGGACGCACCGGCAGCACCCTCTCCCGCAGCAAGGGCGTGCTGAAGGACTACGCGCATAGCGAGTTTGTCGACAAGGTCACGCCCGAACACGTAGACTTCGTCATGCACAGCCGGCCTTTCGTCCTGCCGTATATTGTCAGTCGCAAATATTACAGCGAGCGTACGAAGATGGAGCGCATCACCCAACGGATTCCCATCGCGGATGCGCGCTGGCTGGGAGACCTGCTAGGCCGCTTTTCCACCGATCAAATCGGCGATTGTTTCCGCACCGCCGGCTTCTCGTCCGCCGAAGTCGAGGGCTATACCGGGGTCGTGATGCAACGCATCGACGCGCTGAAAAAGCTATAGCCGGCCCAGTGGTGGCGCAGGCCATCGTTTTTCGTGGCCTGCGAGGCCGGCAGACGACCAAAGGCGATCGTCCGCCCCACCCACAACTAGCTCTTTGGCGTGTCCGCCGCCAGGGGATCTTCCTGGCGAAACTGGATTTCGCAGAGCTCCGAATAGAGGCCGCCCGCCGCCAGCAGTTCCTCGTGGGTGCCACGCTCAACGAGAGTATTGTCGTTCACCACAAAGATAATGTCGGCGTGCCGGACCGTCGCCAGGTGGTGCGCGATGACGATGGAAGTTCTGCCTTCCATCAAATGGCCCAGGGCCTCGAACACGACTTGCTCGGAGGCTGCGTCCAGTCCCGACGTGGGCTCGTCCAGAACCAGAATGGGAGTATTGCGGATCACCGCCCGCGCGATGGCGATGCGCTGGCGCTGGCCCCCGGAGAGCGTCACGCCGCGCTCGCCGATCATGGTGTTGTAGCCCTCCGGCATTTGCTCGATGAACTCGTGAGCGTTGGCCAGTTTCGCGGCGTGGACGATCTCCGCGCGCTTGGCTTCCGGGCGGCCGTAGGCGATGTTCTCCCAGATCGGTGCGCGGAACAGCAGCGTATCCTGCAAAACGAAACTAATCTGCTGGCGCAGCGATTTCAAGGTGTGGTTGCGGATGTTAGTCCCGTCGATCTTGACTTCCCCGGAGACGGGATCGTAGAAGCGCGCCACCAAGCTGATGATCGTCGATTTGCCGCCCCCTGTCGGGCCGACGAACGCCGCCACCTGTCCCGGCTCGATCTGGAAGCTTACGTCTTTCAGGATCAGTTGGTCCTGGTTGTACCCAAAC
>PLEM01000529.1 GCA_003137035.1 Bryobacterales bacterium
CGGACTGAAGTCCGCCCTCCTACTGAAGAATGCGGCGAAGGGCCTCTTCGTCCAGGGCGGTGGAGGGCGCGAAGAGGCCGGAGTTCATGTATTGGAGCAGGCTGTGGAGGAACTGGCGCGCCTCCGGATGATCCTGGAGGCGTGGCAGATCAATGGAGCAGACCACCAGGTTTCCCGGCCCCACCCGCGCTTCGAAAAGCACTCCCAGCTTGTGCGCCCGCTCGTAGTTGTCGATCACCTGAACGGTGGGCCGGAATCCGGCGGGCATCGAATCCAGAATCAACGCGCGAGAGTTTTGGAGCAGGTAGAACCACTGCCAGTTGGCGTGGAACTCCGTGGGGAAGCGGGTCAAGGCCGGATGCTTCGGATCGCACAGCATGCCCAGCGTCCCGGGCGCCACCGGCATCTTCCGCTCTTCGGCGAGTTTCCGGAACATGCCGAAGTTCCAGAAGTCGGGCGCGAAGCTGCCGCCGATGCTCTTGGGCAGCGCCGCAGGTTCGGGCAGCAGCAGGACCGTTCCTCCGGAGGCGAGCGCCTGGAGCGCGGCGGGGTCTAGGGTGCGGCTGACGAGGACGTTGCCCGGAGCCGTCGAGACCGCGTCGGGGTAGACCCAGATGTCGTAAGAGTTCCGGAAGGCCGTGCCTTGGAGCGCCAGCTCGAGGCTCAGCTTCGCCGGCGCGGCAATCTCTTTAAGCGGGATTCGAATTTCGCCGAGGGAAGTCAGCGACCCTTGGGGAATGGGGTTCGCGGGCAGGCTGCCCGAGGCGAGCGTGCGGCCCTGGAAATCGCGCAACGTCCAGACGGGCGCCGCTGCCGCGATGGCGGAGGGTCCGTAGTGCGCCACTTCGGCCGCCGCGGTGAAGGTCTCGCCAGTGGTCCAGGTGAACTTGGCCATCCTCACGAGCGGCACGGTTTCCGAGCAGAACTCGCGCCACCTGGCCGGCTCGATCAGCCGCTTGGATTCCATGAAGGCGTTCAGAATACCGACCAGCGCGGTTCCCTGGCCTGGGAAATCCACGAGATCGAGTAACTGGAAGCCGCCGAAGCCGCGAGTCCGTAGAGCCGCCTCGATGTCTTCCCGGTAACACAGCACGGCGAGCGCGCCGGATGCGCGTACGAAGTAGTCCGACTGACTCAGCATCCCACTCTTGTTGAGCCGGGCGAGGAAGGCCTCGAGGTTGCGCGGCCGCAGGACGCCGGTGTAGTTGACGAGTTCCTTGAAATCGGGAGCGACCTGGTACTCCCCGATTTCATGGGAGATTACGGGAACTTGCATCCCGTCGATCTCGGCGGTGTAGTCCTTGAGGGTCGATGGCGGGCCGGCTTGCACGTGTCCCAGCGGCGCGTCCACCGTGGCAAAGGAGCCGCGCACCTTCTTCCCGCGAACCTGGAATGAGGCAAAATAGTCGTCGCCCGGATCCGGGCTGGGAAACCAGTTGTTGGTCCCTTGCGCGTAGAGATGGCGGCCGTCGAGCGCGCGAAAATGCTTCACGAAGGGCGCCATGAGTTCCTGTTTGCCGCCCAGCTCGTTTCCGAGCGACAGCATCGTGAAAGACGGATGATTGCCGAAGCTGCGCAGGATGCGCTCGCCCTCGGCGCGCAGGAAGTCGTCGTGTTCCTTCTCGCCGAAGGCCATCCAGTTCGGCAGTTCGGGTTGCAGGTAGACGCCCAACTGGTCGGCGGCCTGGAAAGCGGCCTCGGGTGGGCACCAGGTGTGGAAGCGGACGTGGTTGAGGCCGTACGACTTCAAGATCTTGAAGACGCGCAGCCAGCCGTCGACGGTCATGGGAGGATAGCCGGTCAGCGGAAACTCGCAGTTGTTCACGTTACCGCGCAGGAAAACGGTCTTGCCGTTGATCTGGAATTGCGTGCCCCGCGCGGTGAATTCACGGAGACCGAAGGCGACTTGCAGGCTGTCGCGATGGCTGCCGGCCTCGAGCGTCAGCGCGAGCTGGTGCAGCGTGGGAGAGAACTCATCCCACTCCTGAACGCCATCGCCGAGCGCGTAATCGAAGGTGACGACGGCGCGGTCGGTGGGGACGGAGAAGGCGTGAGAAGAACCGGCCAGGGTCAGCTTGCCGGCGGCGGGTTTGCCGGTCGAGTTGCCGATCTCGACGCGCAGGCGGACTTTGCGAGCGGCGCGGTCGGGATACACCTGGATGTCTTCGATCCAAACCGGATCGGTCGCTCGCAGCCCGAGCTTTCCGATGACCCCGTTCCAGTTGGTTTGCGTCTGGTCGCTGATCTGGTGCGGGTCTCCGATGGGCGGATGCTCGGCGTTGTCGATGCGCAACGTCAACTGATGGCGCCCGGGCTTGAGGGGGCCGAGCGCGTAGAGGTGCGGCGCGACGAGGGAGTTCTGCTCGCCCACGGCGCTGGAGTCCACCCACAGCCGGCTGGTCTTGGTGCGCTCGAGTAGCAGCACGACGCGCTTACCCGCCCAGGCCTGCGGGATGTCAACGTCCCGCTGGTACCAGGCCGCGCCCACGTACGGGTACAGGCGCGTGAGCCGGTCCGTTTCCCGGGCGTTGTTGGGCGATCCTTTGCGGCTCTCATCCGTGGCGCCGGGCAACTGGATGCGATCCGCGAGAGGCGTTTGAAACCACTTGTTGGCGACGCCTTCGTTCTTCGGATCGAGAGCGAACCGCCATTCGCCGCCCAGCGACGTCCATTGTTCGGCCGCCGGCGCCGCGAGGCCGGCCATCAGCATTCCCGCCAGAAGGAACTTCCGCATTTCCAATCTCCGCCTCACTTTTCCGGCAGCGCGCCCGCCAGGAGGAAAACCAGCGCCGCGTTCCAGTTGATCGCAACTTCGTTGCTGGCCCAGGAGCCCGTGTCGTCGACGTACACCTTGGCGGGCGGGAGGCTCGCCGGCAGCTTCTCGAGCGTGGGATCCTGATGCCCGCGGTTGGGGCCTCCCGAAAGCAGCCCGGGCCAGGGTCCCGGCGCGTCCTTCGCGCCGCTGGGGCGGTGGTGCGGATGGCGGTACGGATTGGCTCCCACCTGCGTCACAAAGGAGAGGGAGAACGTGTTCCGGCCGAGCAGGTAGTGCAGGTGCTCGATGGCGGCCTGGACGTAGCGGGGATCGCGCCGAATGGCATTGGCCACCAGGAGTTGCACTCCGTAACTGGCGGCCACGCCGTTGGAACCCCAAACGTAGTCGTTCGCGGTCATGCCGATGCGGTATGCGTTGTGGGCGCCGCGCTCGACGAACTGATCGGCCGCGCGGATGGAATCCCCGCGGATGGCCGCCACCGCGGCGGCGTCGGTTCCCTTCCCGAGCACGTAAGTCCACAGCCCCATGGGCGCGACGTTGGACCAGTTCTCCGCCGGGACGCTCCGGAGGGTTTCCCGATACTCGCCGTAGTGGGCCAGGAAATGGCGGTGGTAGCGGTCTTCACGGACAGTTCGCCAGAGCTCGGCGGAAGCCCAGAAACGCTCGTCGGCGCAGTTGGAGTCCTTGTATTCTCCGGCCCCTACTCCTGGAGGGCAGCGAAACGTCACATCGGGATACTTGTCGAGCCAGAGCCAGGCCTGGCGCGCCGCTTGCAGGCATCTGGCGGCGTAGGCGGCATCGAAGGGCCGATAGATGCGGGCCGCGATGGCCATCACCGCGGCGAAATCNNAGGTTCCAGCGGATCTCGTTGAGGATGTCCGGCGTGCCGTTGCCGGATTCGGGGATGTTGAGCTTGATGTTCTTGATGCGCGCGGCGAACAGCTCCCAGGTCCAGAGCAGGGTGCCGGTGGTGATTCCGGAGTTCACGATGTAGCGGCCGTAGTCGCCGGCATCGTGCCAGCCTTTGACCGGCGTCTGCGGGCCCGTCTTCCCGGAGGATGGATGGTAGGCGCCTTTCAGGTGGCAGGCCGGGTAGCGGTAGCCCGGAAACTCGGGCCCGAGGTCCACCGCGATGCCGCAGCGCTGCCCGTAGAAGGAGCGCATGGCGAGGTAAAAAGCGCGAGAGAAGACGTCCGGGCCGATGGCGAAATCCCAGCTTCGGCCGAGGCCGGGAACGTCCAGATAATAGGTCCCGCGCTTCGTGAGCTTGGCGAAATCGGCAGATTGAACGCGATCGCCGGTGTCGGCGTCTTCGACTGGGGCAGCCAGCTTGCCCTGGAAGGCTATGGAGGCATCGGCGGCGCGGCGGACGGTGAAATCGGTCGCTGGCGCGGCGGACGAAACCACTAGCGCGACTTTGGGGGCGCCGGATGGGTAGCCAGCCTGATCCACCTTGATCTCCTTCGTGGGGGCGGAGGCGAAGGCAGTGCAACAAGCCAGCAAGAGAAAGACAGGTTTCATGGGAGTGAACAGGATTAAGGATAGCGAATTCATGGGCGCCGACGTGGACGCCGGCGAGCGGACCCGGAGGTCCGCCCCACGGGAGCTACTGGTATAAGAGTCCCGGTACCCTTGGTACCGAGTGCTCGCCGGGTGGCGTTAAATCGTTATCGCCCCGTTGCAGGCAGGTTACCGTACCTTTATACTGAACCTGCCATTGAGAGAGGACAGCGCGTGAAACCGGCCCTTTTGCCGCAACCAGAGCCCGAGCGCCGACCCGAGCGTTCGACCCTGCCGGCGCTGTCCCAGTTCTACGCCGAGTCGCGCGAGATCTCCTGGCAGTTCTACATGCACCTGGCCGAGGGATTGCACTGTCTGGGCGATACCGAGGCGTGCCAGAAATACCTGGCTAAGGCGGTGGAAGAAGCGGGCGAATTGGGGCGGCGCGATCCCCGTCTGGCCAAGTCCTTGAACGCGATGGGCGTATTGCAAAGCAGGGCCGGCAACGGCGCGGGAGCGGAGCGCGCCTTCAAGCGGGCCATCGTGATCTGCGAGAGAGCGCTGGGGCCGGAACACCCCGAGGTCGCGGTGGCGCATTTCAACCTGGGGGGCGCCTACAAGCTCCAGTACAAGTACGACGACGCCGCGATCGAGTACGAGCATGCGCTGGGGATTTCCGAGCGGGTGCTGGGCCGGCTGAATCCGGACGTCGCGCTGATTCTGGACATGCTTGGGGAAGTCTACATCACGCTGGGGCGGCGCGCGGCGGCGCTGTACGCACTGCGGCGCGCGCTGGCGATCAAGGAGACCGCGCTGGGGCCCAAGGATTGGGGCACCGCGGTCACGCTCATCAAGCTGGGCGAGTTCTACCTGAGCGGGGGAAGGTACAACGAAGCCGAGCCGCAGTTGCAACGCGCGCTGGCGATCAAGCGGGCGATCCTGGGCAAGGAAGATCCCAGCCTGGTGAAGGATCTGAAGCGGCTGGCGCAGGTTTACAATGCCCAGCACAAGTTCCCCGAGGCGGAGATGTTGTTCGCGAGCGCCCTGGGAATGCTGAGGAAGGCGCTGGGTCGCAAGCACCCGGAGATCCCGGAGAACCTGCGCGCGCTGGCCAAGACCTACCGCGAGGAGGCGCGCTTCACGGAGGCCAAGAAGTTGCTCGAGCTGTCGCTGGCGATTCTGGAGAAGGTGCTCGGGCCGGAGCACCCGGACACGGCGGTGACGCTGGAGTTCTACTCGGAAGTCCTGCGGGTGCTCAACCTCGACGCGAGCCGGAAGGGCAAGTAAGCGCGCTCACCTCCGGCGCTTCGAGCTGGCGGTGCTTTCCTATTCCCAATTCTCCGATTTGGATGGCGCCGATGGCGGTTCGCACCAGCTTGAGCACGGACGAGTCAACCGCTTCGATCATGCGCCGGACCTGGCGATTGCGGCCTTCGGTGATGGTGAGTTCGAGGAAGGTGTGGTTGCCGGAGTCGCGCAGGCGCTGGACCAGAGCCGGCTGCGTCGCGCCATCGCTCAACAACACGCCGCGGCGCAATTGCTCGAGCTCGCCGTCACCGAGCCGGGAGGCGGTCTTGACGAGGTAGGTTTTGGGGGCCTTGTAGGCAGGGTTGGTGATGCGCTCGGCGAATTGGGTGTCGTTGGTGAGCAGCAGCAGGCCGCTGGTGTCCAGGTCGAGGCGTCCGACGGGGAAGACCCACTGGTCGAGGTCCTGGATGAGGTCGTAGACGGTGGGGCGGCCTTGGGGGTCTTTGTAGGTGGTCAGGTAGCCCTTGGGTTTGTAGAGCAGCAGATAGATTTTGCGGCCTGCGCGGACGGGTTTGTCGTCCAGGGTGACGCGGTCGCGCTCCAGATCCACCCAATGGTCCGGCGTCTGTATGAGCTTCCCGTTGACGCGGACCCTGCCCGCGCCGATCCAACTGCGCGCCTCGGTGCGCGAGCCGAAGCCGGCCTTGGAGAGCACCCGTTCGAGAGTCTTGAGCGGCCGATGGCCGGCGGCTGGTTTGCGCGGGGGCATGGCTCTGTTCAGAGTAGCGCTAACCGCGCGGCAGTGCGGCTTCGCCGGCGCTAACCGCAGGCTGAAGGCCTGTGCCACGGTTATGGGTATAGTGAAGGCATGCAGACGGTGATTCGGGCGGCGCGCGGGAGCGTGCTGCGGGCACGGGGGTGGCAGCAGGAGGCGGCGCTGCGAATGCTCATGAATAACCTCGATCCGGAGGTGGCGGAGCGGCCGCAGGAGCTGGTGGTGTATGGGGGGACGGGGAAGGCGGCGCGGGACTGGCCGTCGTTTCATGCCATCGTGCGGGAGCTGGAGCGGCTGGAGAACGACCAGACGCTGCTGGTGGCCTCCGGCAAACCGGTGGGGGTGTTTCGCACGCATGAGGAGGCGCCGCGGGTGCTCATTGCCAACTCGAATCTGGTGGGGCACTGGTCGAATTGGGAACAGTTCCGGGCGCTCGAGAAACTGGGATTGATTATGTACGGCCAGATGACGGCCGGGAGCTGGATCTACATCGGCACGCAGGGGATTCTGCAAGGAACATACGAAACGTTCGGGGCGGCGGCGCGGAAACACTTCGGCGGCTCGCTGGCGGGGAAGCTGGTGGTAACCGGCGGGATGGGCGGCATGGGCGGGGCGCAACCGCTGGCCGCCACAATGAATGGAGCGGCGTTGCTGTGCATCGAGGCGGACCCGGAGCGCATCAAGCGGCGGCTCAAAACCGGCTATTGCGACATCATGGTGAACAGCCTGGAGGAGGCGGTGCGCATTCTGCGCAACGCGGTTCACGAGAAGGCCGCGGTCTCGGTGGGGCTGGCGGGCAACTGCGCCGAAGTGCTGCCGGAGATGGCGCGGCGCGGGATCGTTCCCGACCTGCTCACCGATCAAACCAGCGCGCACGACCCGCTGAACGGCTACATTCCCGCGGGATTGTCGGTGGAACAGGCGGCGGAGCTGCGGGCGCGGAATCCGGCGGAGTATCTGGAGCGGGCGCTGGATTCGATTGCGGCGCACGTGCGAGCGATGCTGGACCTGAAGCGGATGGGAGCGGTGGCGTTCGACTACGGCAACAACATCCGGCGGATGGCGGCGGACCGCGGGGTGGCGGAGGCGTTCGAGATTCCGGGGTTCGTGCCGGAGTACATACGGCCGATGTTCTGCGAGGGCCGCGGGCCGTTCCGCTGGGTGGCGCTTTCGGGCGAGCCCTCGGATATCGCGGTCACGGATGCGTTGGTGACGCGGCTGTTCCCGGAGAACGAGTTGCTGACGCGCTGGATCGATCTGGCGCGGAGGCATGTGCGTTTCCAGGGGCTGCCGGCGCGGATCTGCTGGCTGGGGTACGGCGAGCGGGCTCGCTTCGCGCTGGAGATGAACCGGCTAGTGGCCAGCGGGGAGTTGAAGGCGCCCATCGTGATTGGCCGCGATCACCTGGACTGCGGCTCGGTGGCATCCCCATACCGCGAGACCGAGGCGATGCGCGACGGAAGCGATGCCATCGCCGACTGGCCCATTCTCAACGCGTTATTGAATACGGCCTCGGGAGCGAGCTGGGTATCGGTGCATAATGGCGGGGGAGTGGGGATCGGCTATTCGCTGCATGCGGGGCAGGTGACGGTGGCGGATGGAACGGAGCGCTCGGCGCGTTGTATAGAACGCGTGATGAATTGCGACCCGGGGCTGGGCGTGCTGCGGCACGTCGATGCCGGATACGACGAAGCCATTCGTTTCGCGGACGGGGCGGGGCTCAAAGCTCCGATGAGGGAATAAGTGCGCAGAATTCCAAGTGGATCGACGCTACTGGTGCGGGGCGCGCGCCAGTTGCTGACCTTGCGGGGACGCGGCGGGCCGCGCCGCGGCGCCGCGATGCGCGAACTGGGGGTGATCCCGGACGGCGCGGTCTTGATCCAGGACGGGATCATCGTTTCGCTGGGCCCCAGCCGGCGGGTCGAGAACCTGGCGATAGCGCGTCGTGCGACCGAGATCGATGCCGCGGGCCGCGTGGTAGCACCGGGATTCGTGGACAGTCACACCCACCTGATATGCGGCCCTCCACGCCTCGCGGACTATGAGATGCGCCTGGCCGGACGAAGCTACCAGCAGATCGCGGAGGCCGGCGGGGGCATCATGGCGAGCGTGCGTGCGGTGCGGGAGATGCCCATCCGCAGGCTGACGATGCAGGCGCAGATGACCCTGAATTCCTGCATCCTGCACGGCACCACCACGCTGGAAGCCAAGTCGGGCTATGGTTTGGACGAAACCGGCGAGCGGAAAGCGCTGCGCGCGGTGCAGGCGCTCAACGGCAAGCCGCTGGACATAATCCCAACCTATCTGGGCGCGCATGCGGTGCCGCCGGAATATGCGGGCCGGGCCGACGAGTACATAGAGTGGATGTGCTCCTACCTGATGCCGAAGATCCGGCGGCGCAGGCTGGCCCGGTTCGCCGATGTGCATTACGAACGCGGGGCGTTCACGCTGGAACAGGCGCGGCGGTATCTGGCGGCCGCGCGGGACCTCGGCTTTCTGCTGAAGATCCACGCGTCGCAGTTCGCGCATTCCGGGGCGGTCCGGCTGGCGGTGGAGATGGGAGCGGTGAGCGCGGACCACCTGGAATACAGCGACGAGGAGGACGGGCGGCTGCTGGCGGCCTCCGACACCATCGCCACACTGCTGCCGGGCGCGGTGTTTCACCTGGGGCTGGACCGCTATGCGCCGGCGCGCGCGCTGATCGAGGCCGGGGCGGCGGTGGCGCTGGCGACGGACTTCAATCCCGGCACCTGCCCGAGCTGCAACATGCAGATGATTCTGTCGCTGGCGTGTGCGCAGATGCGAATGACGCCGGCCGAGGCGTTTACGGCCGCCACCATCAACGGGGCGCACGCACTGCGCTGCGCGGACTACGTGGGCTCGATCGAAACGGGCAAGCAGGCCGACCTGGTGATGTTCGACGTGCCCGACTACCGGGAAATCCCGTATCATTTCGGAGTGAACCTGGTGGCCATGACGATGAAGAACGGCAAGATCCTCTACCGGAAGGAAGACATGGCATGGGACGAAGACTGATCGAGTGCGTTCCGAACTTCTCCGAGGGGCGCGACGGGGAGAAGGTGGCGGCGCTGGTGGAGGCGGCGCGCTCGGTGGCCGGCGTGGTGCTGCTGGGCCAGGAGATGGATGCGGACCACAATCGCTCGGTGCTGACGCTGGCCGGGCCGCCCGAGGCGGTGAGCGAGGCGGCGGTGCGCGTGGTGGGCAAGGCGGTCGAGCTGATCGACCTCAACCAACACACGGGCGTGC
>PLEM01000545.1 GCA_003137035.1 Bryobacterales bacterium
GGAAGTCCGGCACGTCGTTCTTGGGGTTGCCGATCGATTCCAGGTAGACCAGCCGGGTGTTGGCGTCGATGAGGTCGGGAAGCGTCTCCGGGTGGTCGGGGTCGAAGAACCGCACCTCGATTCCGAGCTTCTTGAAGGTCTGCGTGAAGAGCGTCCAGGTGCCGCCGTAGAGGCTGGTGGCGGAGACCAGGTTCTGGCCCGCGTGCGTGATGGTGAGGATGGCGGCGGTGATGGCCGCCTGCCCGCTGGCGAACGCCAGCCCGCCGATGCCGCCGTCGAGCGCGGCCAGACGCTTCTCGAGCACGTCGTTGGNNATGTTGCCGAATTCCTTCAGCGCGAAAAGATTGGCGGCGTGGTCGGCGCTCTTAAACACGTAGCTGGAAGTGGCGTAGATGGGGACGGCGCGCGCCGTCGTGGCTGGATCGGGCTCCTGGCCCGCGTGCAGGGCTAGCGTGCCCAATCCAGGGGCATGTGTGGGATTGGCCATGGGAGTTCCTTTCTTATAAGCCGTAGGAAACGCCGAGCGCGAACTGATGGCGCGCCCGCAGGTTGACGCCTGGCAGCACCGAGCCCGCGGCCTGCGCCACTCCGAAATCCACGTTGAATTTGGAGCGCTCCGGCAGCGGCACGATGCGGGCCGCGTAGGTGATGGTGGTGGGCACAATCGCGCCGGGCAGGTCCTGAACCTGGCGCGGCTGCTGGGCGAATTCCGAGCCGAAGACGATCTGGCTCTTCGCCGGTCCCTTCAGGACGAACGCGGCGGCGCCGAACAGCCGTCCCTTGTAGGCCGGAGCGTTGCCCGCCAGGCCGAACACCGAGGCGTTGGTGGCCTTGTATCCCAGGTTGAAGACTAGCGGCAGCCCTTTTACCTGCGTGACCGTCTTGGTGGCGACAACGTAGAAATCGGCGTTGGTGGTGTCCTGCTTTCGAATGGCGCCTCCGACGTTGCGGACCTGCGTACGGCCCACCGCGCCAATCGAAATCGCGGGCAGCCAGTTGTTCTTCCCGGCGTTCTCCGACACCAGGTTCACCTTGGCGTGCAGGATGTTGAACCCGCGGCTCCAGAGCGGGCTGAGGCCGGGCGTGCCGCCTTCTTGATGCAGGTCGCGTGTGTAGCCGAACTCGGCGCGTCCCAGCAGGCCGGCCGTCACCGAGGCCTGGTGGAAACCGCCTAACACGTCGCCCGCGTCCAGATAATGATAGGCCACGATGGGCCGTCCGAACCCGCTCTTGGGCGAAGCCGCGGTGTACGCCAAGGGAGTGATGAACACGCCGGTCTGTCCTTCCCAGTTCAAGGACTGCGCAGAAAGCGGCGACGGATTGCCGGCCGCAAACAGGAGGGCGAAAAGTGGAAGTGCCAGGGCGCCGCCTACGGCTGCCCGATAGTGCTGTTGCATTGAGAGTTCTCCTTTCAAGTCTTTTTGGGGAATGGGCCTCGCGGGATGCAAGGCGCAAAACGCCTTCAGGTCAGAGACAACAACAGGCAGAAGTCAAAGTGATCATCTCATGATCCTATACTCTACAGAGTATAGGGTATTGGAGTCGCAACGTCAAGAGGGATTTTTGCGGAGTGCGCGGAGCGGCTTCTAGGGCAGAGCGGGCCGGCGCACTTCCACGTGCGCAGGTCTTCGAGGTAGGTGACCAACGCCGAGTGGTCCAGGTCCCCGCGGCCGTTGTCGACGAGCGCGGTCAGCATCTGCTGAACCAGGCTGGTAAGCGGCAGCGGCGCCTGCATCGACTCGGCGGAGGAGAGCGCGTTGCGCAGGTCTTTCTGGTGCAGGCGGATGCGGAAGCCCGGCTTGAAATTGCGCGCGATCGCCATGGGCGCCTTGGCGTTGAGCACGGCGCTGCCCGCCAGTCCGCCTTTGACGGCTTGGAAGACGACTTCTGGGTCGAGGCCGGCCTTGGTGGCCAGCACCAGCGCCTCGCCCATCGCGGCGATGTTGCAGGCGACCATGATCTGGTTGGCCAACTTGGTGACGTTGCCCGCGCCGACCGGGCCGGCGAGCGTGGCGCTGGACCCCATGGCCTGGAGCAGCGGCAGCACTTTGTCGAAGATCTCCCGCTTGCCGCCCACCATGATGGCGAGCGTGCCGTCGATGGCTTTCGGCTCGCCGCCGCTGACCGGGGCGTCGAGGAACTCCATTCCGCGCCGGGCACAAGCCGCGCCGACCTTTTGAGAAACCAGCGGGCTGATGGAGCTCATGTCGATCAGGATGGAGCCCGGCACAGCGCCTTCGAGCACGCCGCCGGCGCCGAGCACCGCGGTCTCAACCTCCGGCCCATCCGGCAGCATGGTAACGGCGACCTCGGCGCGGGCGGCCACCTCGGCGGCCGATTCGCCTCGCGCCGCGCCCGCCGCCACTAGTTCCTCCAAAGGCGCGGAAACGATGTCGTACACAAACAGCTCGTGACCCGCATTGAGCAGGTTGCGGGCCATGGGTTTGCCCATGATACCGAGTCCCACGAACGCAACTCTCATTGAACGCTCCTTTCGGATCGGCCGAGGAGGTCGATCGGGCCATCCGCGATCCGATCGTCTCGAACCATCTTCCCCTCCGGAGTCACGGCGATCTTCCACTCTCTAATCGCAGCATGACAACTTGTCCCAGCGGATGCAACGGACAAGTGAAGATTGCGAAGTGAATCCGCGTAACGCTGGCGCTACAGCCGCTCCAACTCGGCCCGGAATCGCTCGGGTTTCAACTCGATCTCTCGCAGGATTTCTCGAATCAACGGGCGCGCCAAGTCTCTGCCGGCATGATCCGGGACGGTAGTGGTGCGCCCGTCGGGGTGTCGATAGAAGACGTGACTACCCTTGCGCCGCGCGGCTTGGAAGCCCAGCCGAACCAGCAGTCTCTCCATCATCCTGAAGTCGACGATGGGCAGGCGGCTCACACGCTCACTTGGACTTGTTGGAGACCGATGAACTGAGGGAGGTCCTCAGAGGCGACTCGCTGCTCGGCCAGACAGAGCTCGAGGACTTCCTTCAGGTTGTCGCGCAACTCGTCCAGGCCAGCCGCCTGGGTGTGTGCCCCAGGGATACCGGGAACCGTCCCCACGTATAGACGAGTCTCGGGGTCCCATTCAACGTAGGCCGTAAAGGTCGTCATCGAAGATCCTTGGAGGCGCGGGGGGGAATCGAACCCCCGAATAAAGGTTTTGCAGACCTCTGCCTTACCACTTGGCTACCGCGCCGGAGTGGGGTTCGACGACCATTATCGCAGATCGGCGCGGGGTGGGAGGACTGGATCAGTCCGGAACCACGGGCAGCAGGATGTGGGAGGGGCGCCGGCGGTCGTGGAAAACGGTCTGGGAGGCCCGGCGCAAATCCCTTTCGTCGGCCACCGGGCGGCCGGTGTTGGGGTTGCGGTCGAAGCGCGGAAAATTGCTGCTGGAGACCTCTACGCGGATGCGGTGCCCGCGTCCGAACTCGTTACTGGTGACACCCGCGTCAATGGTGATGGGGTAGACCTGGTCGGGACGCGCGAGCACGGGTTTCTCGATCGACTCGCGGTAGCGCAGCCGCAGAATCCCATCGGTCAGATTGATCGCGCGACCGTCCGGAAACACGTCCACCAGCTTGGCCGTGAAATCGGTGTCGAACTGCGAGGTCGAAACGTAGAGCACCGCACGGATCGGCCCGGTCACTTCCAGCGGACGCTTGAGTGGAGCGCTGGTGTAGACCAGGACGTCGCGCCGCTTCTCGACCGCCCGCTGGTCGAAGGGCCCCCAGGGGAAGACCTTGGGATTGCAGCACACCGCCCCGCCGTCGGTGGGCGCCGGGTTCGTGGGGTCGTAAACATACTGATCCGGCCGCTCGCCGCGCGGCGGGAGCGTCTGGAGGCGCCCGTCGCCGTCCAGTGAGTTGGCCCGGCCGCGGCTGGAAAGGTAGAAGGTGGTGAGGCGCGCGCGGGTGAGCGGCCACTCCTGTTCATCCCGCCAGCGGTTGGCCCCCATGATGAAGATGCGCGCCGGCGGGTTCGCTATCGAAGGGAGGCCGCTGGGGCTCGGCTCGCCTTTTAGCCAATAATCGAACCACTGGAGCTGCAGCCCCAGGATCGGCAGTTTCGCTTCCGGCCCGAAGCTTGCGCCCGTGAAATCGTAGGACATGTTGTGCGGCCACGGCCCGATCAGGATGCGATGAGCCCGCCCGTTCTTGCGCATCAGGCGGAAGGCCTCCAGATCGCTCTCGACGAAGTTGTCGTACCAGCCGCCGACCGAGAACACGGGGATGCGAATGCGCTCGATCTTCTCGCGGGTGCTCAGGTTCTTCCAGAAGGAATCGTAGGCCGGGTGATCCAGCGCCCTCTGGAAGAAATCCACACTGCGCCCGGTCGCCACGCGGTCGGAAGTGCGCAGAGGCAGATTGAGAACGAAGTGGTTGAAGTCCGGCTTAGCGAACGTTGGCGCGCGCAGGTTCTCCGACATCCACTCGAGCCGTTGCCCCAGCTTGAAGGCTCCGCCGGTCGAGTAGAAGCGGTCGAAGTAATCGTCGCAGCCGGAGACCACCGGGGAGATGGCCTTCAAATAGGGATTGTTTAGCAGCGCCGATTTCCACTGCACGATGCCCAGGTAGGAGCCGCCCATCATCCCGATTCGCCGGTTCGACCAGCTCTGGCGCGCGATCCAGTTCAGGGTGTCCTCGCTATCGGCGGCTTCCTGGCGCAGGGGCTCGAACACACCTTGGGAATCGTAGCGGCCGCGCACGTCCTGGACCACCACCGCGTAGCCGCGCACGACGAACGCGCGCTGGTTGGGAGTCACCTCGTCGCCCTTGTCGTAGGGCGTGCGGACCAAGATGGTGGGGACGCGAGCGGCGGTGGCCGGCCGGAAGATGTTGGCTGAGAGCTCCACGCCGTCCCGCATGTGAATGCGAACATCGAGCTCCCGCTCGATTCCGTCGGGCGGCGCGGCCCAAAGGAAGCCGCAGAACAGCAGCGGGCTCAGCCGGAGCATTCGCACAGCAGATCCCAATACCGCCGGGAGGCCTCGGCGGGCGAGTGGTGCGCGGCGATGTGCGCCGCGGCACGCAGGCCAATTTCGCGCGCGGCCGCCCGGGACTCGCTCAGCCACCTCATATACTCCGCTAATACGCGCTCTTCCGCAAGGCCGGCCGGAACGCGCAGACAGGCGGCATCCGGCAGACGCGCGGTCTCCAGGCCCGCGCTCACCAGCACCGGCTTGCCGATCCCCATCATCCGGATGGCGATGCCGGAGGTCTCGCCCGCGGCCGGGGAACGAAGGTTGATGCAGGCATCCACGGCCGTTGCGGCGAGCCAGAACTCCGGCTCCGATAGATAGCCCAGGCGCAAGATGCCTGGAGCGCCCAGCAGCGGCTGGGCCGCCTGGGCCAGGTGGGTGGAGACGAATTCCCCCGCCACCAGCAGGGCGGCCTGCGCTCCCGCCGCCCGCAGCCCTTCGAAGACCCGCAGCACCGGCAGCAGTCGCTTGGTTTCGCGCAGATGGCCAAAGACTCCGAACAGGAAGGCGCCGGGTGCGATGCCGTGCCGGGCGCGCCAGCGCATGGCCAGGGATTCCGTAACCGGCGCGGGACGCCGAAACAGGTGCGGGATCTCGACGACGCGGGCGGAGGGAGCGTGGGCCGCGACGATCCGCGCCGCGCCCGGGTTGTGCACGACCACCGCACGCGAGGCTTCGGCCACCCGCCGCACCATCGCATGTTGGAAATACCGTGCATCCTGCGAGGAGCGCGACCGCTCCTCCCACAACTCGGCAGCCAGGGCGCGGCTCCACTCGCCGTAGTTGTAGACGAACTCCTCGATGTAGTCCGCGCGGCCGAGCTGCCCAAGCAGGAAGTGATGCAGCACCGCATCGTGCAGCACCGCTACCCCCGGGCGGGCGAGCGCCTGGCGGTAAATCTCGCGGTGCAGCGGATTGTTCCCGAGGTGGTACAGGCAGACGTCGCCACCGGGAGAATTCACCCGGACGTCGCCGCGCGCGCGCAACTCCTCGAGCAGCGCCGCGGCGTAATCCGCCACGCCGGTCGGCGCGGGCGGCAACGGGGAGTGGAACCCGACGGTCACGGCCTCTTCCTGGAACCGAACAGAGCGGTGCCCACCCGGACGTGAGTGGCGCCCTCTTCGATGGCCACCTCGAGGTCGTGCGACATGCCCATCGAGAGGCCCGGCAGCCCGCAGCGCAACCCCAGTTCGCGCAGCCGCCGGAAATACGGGCGCGAGGCTTCGGGAGCGTCCGACCAGGGAGGCATGGTCATCAACCCGGTAAGCCGCAGGTTGGGGCAGCCGGAGACTGCCTCGATCAACTCGGGAAGATCTTCGGGCCGCGCGCCGCTCTTGGCCGACTCGCCGGAGAGCCTCACTTCGAGCATCACCTCGAGCACGCGGCAAGCCGCCTCGCTCAAGCGGCGGGCCAGCTTCGCGGAATCCACGGTCTGAACGGCGTGGAACAGCTCGGTGGCGCGGCGGGCCTTGTTGGACTGCAAATGCCCGATCAGGTGGAAGCGCGCGCCGGTGAGGTCCTCGAGTTCCGGCCGCTTGGCCTCGAACTCCTGCACGTAATTCTCGCCGAAGTCGCGCAGCCCCAGCTCATACGCCTCTCGAATCGCCGAGGCGGGAAACGTCTTGGTCACCGCCAGAAGCGTGATTTCCTCGCGGCGCCGGCCGGCGCGGCTGGCGGCCGCTTCGATACGCCGTTCGACTTCCTGGATCGCGTTGCGCAACAGACTACTCGTACCGCAACGCGTCGGTGGGATTCAAGCGGGCGGCGCGGCTGGCGGGCAAAAGGCCGAAAATGAGGCCGACGATACAGGAGACGGCGAAGGCGGTGAAGATCGAGAGCGGCGAAATCGGGATCGCCAGGTTGTCCACCAGGAGGCGCACGCCGAGCGGCAGCGCCAGCCCGATGAGAATCCCCGCCGCGCCACCCACCACGCTGATCAACACGGCTTCCAGCAGGAACTGCTCGAGAATGTCGCGGCGCGCCGCTCCTACCGCCATGCGCACGCCAATTTCGCGCGTACGCTCGGTAACGGTCACCAGCATGATGTTCATAATCCCGATGCCGGAGATGACCAGCGCAATGGCGGAAACCATAATCAGCACCAGGGTCATGACCAGCGCGATCTTCTCGGCGGCGTCCAGGATGGCGGTGAGATTATCGACCAGGTAGCGCGCGCCCGGCCGATGCCGGCTCTCCAGAACCCCGCGCACTTCGCTGGTGAGGGCCGGCACATCGGCGGCGCGCCGTGCCTGCACGTACATGGGATCGACGCGCTCCACCGGAACGAAGTAGGTCATCACGGTGATAGGTATGAGGATGCTCTCGCCCGACAACTCGGAAAGGCCGAAGCTGGACACCTTCTCTTTAAACGTGCCGATCACGGTGAACTGCAATCCGTGGATCTTGACGCTCTGCCCGATCGCGGCCGGCTGGGAGCCGAATAGCCGCCGGGCGAGCCGCTCGGTTACCAGCGCCACCTTCTGCCGCAGCGCCACGTCGCTGGAATCCAGGAAGCGCCCTGCCAGGAGCACCAGGTTGCGGACCTTCGGGTACTGCTCGTCGGAGCCGTTGGCCTGGATGTCCCGCTCGCGGCCGTTGACCACCATGCTGGTGTAGGTCTGCATCACTCCGGTGACCGCGACGACGCGGTTGCCGAGTTGCCGGCGCACGGCTTCGATATCCGTCAGCTTGAGGAAGTCGGCCGCCACCTGCGCGGTGGACGGCTGGTTGCCGGCCTCGTAATACGCCCAGATCATGTTGGAGCCGACACCCTGGATCTGCTCCAGAATGTAGTCCCGGCTGGTGAGAGAGATGGTGACCACCCAAATCACCGACGAGTTGCCGATGACCAGTCCGAGTGCGGTGAGGAACGTCCGGAATTTGTTGGCCCTTAACGCGTTGACGCTGAAGGAGAGCGCTTCGGTGAGGAACATGATCTGGCGGCGCTAACTGCTGGACGCCGATCTGAGGAGCTTCTCGGCCTGTTCGCGCGGGGGATCGTCGGGCGTGAGCGACGCTTCCAGATAGCGCTTGAGCAACTTCCGGGCGAGATCCAGGTTGCGTCCCGTCTGGATGTAGATGCTGGCCCGCTCGAACAGCAACTTAGGGGCGTTGGGATCGATTTTCTCCGCCCGCCGAAAGGCCTCTTCGCTTTCCTGGTAGCGGCCCGACTTGGCCAGCAGCTTGGCCAGGTCGATAACCCGGCTAAGCGAACGCGGGGCCAAGTCCACCGCACTGCGCAACTGCTGCTCGGCGGTCTGGTACTCCTTTCGCTTCTCGGCCAGGCGCGCCAGCGCCCAGTGGCCCTCGGCGGGGTTCAGCGCCCCGATCCGTCGCGCCAGGGCGCCGGCCTTGTCCAGGCCACCACCAAGGAAGCCGGGCGCGTCCATGTAGTACTCGAACAGGTCTTCGATCGCATCCATGTTGCGCGGGTTGAGCTGGACGGCTTTCTCGAAATTGTCGCGCGCCTTGGTGGCGTAGCCGGGGGCGGTGAAGAAGCTGGAGGTCTCCGCACGCCGTCCGTAGGCCCTGCCCAGCCACATCCGGTGATCCGAGTTGGCCGGCTCAAGCTCCACGGCTCGGAGGAACAGCTCGGAGGCCTTCCGGGAGTCGCCCTGCATGTAGTAGCATTGGCCCCTGAGCAGGTAGAACGCAGAATCCTTGTGGGTGACCGAGGCCAAGACCTTGAGCGCCGCCTCGTACTCGGTGCGGCTATAGAGCTCCCGCGCGCGCTCGATCGACGGGGCGTCCGCGGCGGCGGCCGAGGCGGCCAGCGCCACCCAAAGCGCTAGTTTGTGCATGCGAGCGGCCCTTTCACCCAATTACCTCATTCTAAACCATCCCACGATGCTTGGATGCGGCAAAACGCCGTACGGATTCAAAAAGCAGCTCGTAGCCCCTGGCTGGTGGCCGGCGCCCGGTCCGCCGATCGATACCCCGCTCTCCCGGCCATAATCCGTGGGTAGTCGCTCGGGGCCACGGCAAACTGCAGAGGTACTTGCAGAATTCGTAGAAGGTCCGCTTGCTGACGCGCGCGGCTCGGTAACCCGTCGGGAATCAGCGCCCCGTTTCCGAGCCGCGACCGCAAGGGAGCGGTTTCCAGGAATTCTGCAAGTTCCTCTGCAGGCCCGCGAGGCTTCTGCCATTTGCAGCCGCGCACCGGCCGGGTGCAACCGCTCCCTGCTCGCGGCTCGGTCTGGAGCCGAAACCGAGCCGCAGCCGCGGGGAAGCGCGAAAAAATCGTCTTGTGGCTCCGAAGAGGACAAGCTGAAGCATGTCCCACGCGGAGCATCAACAGCTTGCAGCCTCTCGTGGGGCATACTTCAGCTTGTCCAGCGATTTTTCACAGTCCCGCGAGGGAGCGGCCCCAGGTGCAACGCCGTTGCGGACGGATTCCGATCCCGGGCGCGACAGGCAAAAGCCACAGACCACCGGCCTGTTCTTTGTAGTATGCTCAAAAATGGCAAAATCCAGCAGGACGTGGAGGTCTGCAATGATAATGCGAAGAATGGCTTTTGGCTTGGGAGTGTGCATGTTGTTCGCGGGGATCTCTCTGGCCCAAACGACGGCCGTCACCGGACAGGTGATTGGCGAGGACGGTAAGCCGCTGAAAGATGCGGTCGTGAAGATCACCCGGACAGACATCCGGGGCAATTACGTCGTGAAGACCAACAAAAAGGGCGAGTACTACTACGGCGGGCTGCCGATCGGCAAATACGACATCAGCGTGGAATTAAATGGCAGGGAGATGGACTCCTTGAGGGGCATCCGCACCGGCACGGGCGAACCCAAGGTCTTCAACTTCGACCTGTTCAAAATCAAGCAGAAGAACGATGCGCTCCAGAAGGCGGCTGCGACCGGGCAACTCACCGCCGAGCAGCAGCGCGAGCTCTCGCCCGAGGCCCGAGCGGCGTTGGAAAAGCAGGCCAAAGAGCGGCAAGCGCAGATGGCCAAGGACAAGGCCGTGAACGACGCCTTCAACGCGGGCATGCAGGCGTTCGAAGCCAAGCAGTTCGACGCAGCGATCGAGTCGTTCAAGAAGGCCGCTGAGGCGAATACGATTCCCACCAACGAGCACGTGATCCTGGGCCGCCTTGCGGAATCCTTTACGGGGCTGGCCGCAACCAAGACCGGCGCCGAGCGCGACGCGGCCAACGCGCAGGCCCTGGAAACCTGGGCCAAGGTGATCACCGTGGCGCCCAGCGACCCCGGCTATCGCAACAACTACGCGCTGGCGCTGGCGCGGGCCGGCAAACTCCCCGAGGCTCAGGAGGAGCTGCAAAAGGCCGCGACGCTGGATCCGCAGGGGGGCGGGAGGTACTACTTCAACCTCGGAGCGCTGCTCGTGAACTCGGGCCAGAACGCGGCCGCCTCCCAGGCCTTCAAGAAAGCCATCGAGTTGACCCCCAGCTATGCCGAAGCGTATTTCCAGTTGGGCAACTGCCTGATGGCCGATGCCAAGCTTACGCCGGACGGCAAGACCATTCCGCCGCCGGGCGCCAAGGAAGCCTACGAGGAGTATCTGAAGCAGGCGCCGAACGGCCCCAGCGCCGCAGGCGCCCAGGGGATGCTCGATTTCATCGCCGCGCAAATCCAGACCACTTACAAGAACCCCAACGCGCCTGAGGTGAAGAAGGCGAAGAAGAAGTAGCCCGAGTTTTGAAGTGGGGCGCTCGAAAGGGCGCCCCGTCCCATGGTACGAGCCGTCCTCTACATCTTCCTCGCCATCTTCCTCATTAGCCTGCTGCGCTCCATCATCGGCGTTGTCGGCAAAGGCCTCGCGGCACTCTTCGAGCCCGATTCCAGCGGCCGGGACTCGACCGGCGCCGAGCCCCGCAAGGCCGGCGAACTGAAGCGCGATCCGGTCTGCGGCACCTACGTTTCCACCGCCACCTCGGTCAAGAAGACGGTGGACGGCCAGGTGGTGCACTTCTGCTCGGCGGCGTGCAGCGAGAAGTACAAGGCGTAGGAGGCGAGGCGCTACCCCTAAAGAATGAGAATAGGGGACAGGGCTGGAGCCCTATCCTACTGGCACGCAGAATCTGCGCGGCGAATCAATGGCTTGGAGGCGCTTATGAAGCATGTTTCAGCTCGGCGAGCCGCTGTTTCTGGTCTTCCGACCCGCGCGGACTGCAATCCCAACCTTAATCTTTTGAATAACTTACGACATGGCGCCCCGCGCCGTGCGAAATTCACGCCACGGTAACCTGGTTCTGGTATTCTTGACCGGTGGGGGTCCGGGTGATCGTTTGCAGTGGCTCGTATTCGAAAGCTGCGCCCGGGTCTGCGCCCCCCACCCCGAGTTGGCCCCCGCTCGTACCGGGCGCGGGCGATGTGGTGTCGAAAAACACTTAGAGAGAGGCTTATGAACATCATCGGAAGGCTTACCCCTAACCTTTTGCAATTGCGGCGTCCCCTTACCTGCGGACTGCTGCTCCTGGCAGTGGGGCTGATCTCTGTCATGACGCCGGTGGCCTATGCCCAAGCCACTGCCGGAACGGGCAGTATTATGGGTGCGGTCACCGACCCAAGCGGCGCCGTCGTGCCCGACGCGGACGTGACGGTCCGCAACGTGGACACCAACCTGACGCGCAACGTCAAGTCCAACGAGGCGGGCCGCTATGAAGTCGTGGCTCTGCAACCCGGCCCGTACGAAGTCCGAGCTTCGAAATCCGGCTTTGCCAACCTGGTGCATACGGGCATCACGGTGGCGGTTGGATCTCGAGCGGTGGTTGACCTGGCGATGTCGGTCTCGGCTACCTCGGAAACGGTCACCATCAATGCCAACGCGGCCGCGGTGGAGACCGAGAAGACCGAGGTCAGCACGGTCATCAACCTGAACGACATGATGAATCTGCCCATGAATGGCCGGCGCTGGGACGCATTCGTGATGACCACCCCTGGCGCGACCAACGACGGCGGCTATGGGCTGATCAGCTTCCGCGGCATTTCCGGCCTGTACAACAACAACATGATCGACGGAGCGGACAACAACCAGGCCTTCTTCGCGGAGGCCAAGGGCCGAACGCGCGTCGCCTACCCCTACAGCTCGGAAGCGGTTCAGGAGTTCCAGGTGGGCGCGAGCAATTTTTCGGCCCAATACGGGCGCTCGGCGGGCGGCGTGGTGAACGCGGTCACCAAGTCCGGCGCCAACGAGCTTCACGGCACGTTCTTTTACCTGATCCGCGACGATTCGCTGAACGCGAAGAACTCCATCTCCGCCGCGGCACTGAAGGGGCTCGGCCTGGCGCAGCAGCCCAAGGACCGCCGCCAGCAGTTTGGCCCGTCGGGCGGGGGCGCCATCAAGAAGGATAAGCTCTTCTACTTCCTGAGCTACGACGAACAGAAGCGCGTGTTCCCGGCAACCATCGTGCCCTACTCCGCTTCCTTCCTGACCGGGACGGGGACGGCCCCGGGATACAGCGCCGCGCAGAGTTTCTTCAGCAAGATGACGGGTCCGCAAGACCGCCAGGGCAACCAGTGGATCGGCCTGTCCCGCGTCGACTGGAACGCCAGCCCGCGCAACCAGATCTCGAACACCGTGAACATCCTGCGCTGGGATTCTCCCAACGGAATTCAGACCTCTCCCACCCACGGCTACGACGTGAGCGCCAATGGCTCCGACGATGTCAACACCGAGACCGTGATTACGCGTTGGACCGCGACGGTGACGCCCCAGTTCGTGAGTGAACTGCGCTTTCAGTGGGGACGCGACTTCGAATTCCAGATGCCGAACGCGGTGGGCCCATACGTAGGCCTCTCCAACGGCCTCAATTTCGGCGGGCTCTATTACCTGCCGCGCGCCGCCTATCCGGATGAGAAACGGTGGCAGGTCACGCAGAACTTCAATTGGATGCGCGGGCGCCATTCCTTCAAGTTCGGCTACGACGTGACGCGCGTGAACGACCTGATGATCAACTTGTATCAGGGAGTAGGCCAGTACAGCTACTCGTCGCTCAACAATTTCGCCCTGGACTGCAACAACCCCACCATGCCGCTGCCGCTCCAGAACTGCCAGGCCGATTCCGGGACAGGGATACTCGGCAAACGCTACAGTAGCTATAATCAGCAGTTTGACACGCTGGGCTTGGGCGGGAAGGCCGATTTCAGCACCTGGGACCTGGGCTTCTACCTGGAAGACAGTTTCAAGCCGGCGCCCTCGCTGACTGTGAACCTCGGTCTGCGCTACGACCTCCAGACGATGCCAGGTTTGACGGCGAATCCCGACCTGCCGGCCACGGGCCGGGTCAACACCGACAAGAACAACTTCGGCCCACGGGTGGGCCTGGCGTGGGATCCGCTCGGCCACCAGAAGACCGTAATCCGCGCCGGGGCGGGCGTGTATTACGGCCGCACCCAGAATTCCACCATTTCCAACCTGATCACCACCAACGGGGTGCGCTTTAAGGCGTACAGCTTCATCCCGGCGACGGCCGGGTCCCCGGTCTTTCCCAACGTGCTGACCAGCGTCCCGACAGGCGCGGCCGGGAAGTCGAGTGCGGTGTTCGCCTCCAACGATTTCGCGAACCCGATCATCTTCCAGATGGAGTTCGGCATCGAGCAGGAGGTGGCCAAGAACTTCACCCTGGCCGCGATTTACATGGGGTCGCGGGGCGAGAAACTGCCGACCTACCGCGACATCAACCTGTTTCCGCCGTCGCAGGCCACCTACAACGTCTGCGGTTCCGCTCAGGTGGGTTCCAGCACGGCTTGCAGCAACATCGTGCGGACCTTCACGGTTCCCTTCTTCTCGGGCGCGCGCCCCAACCCCAACTACGGTCAGTTGGGGCTCGTCGAGAGCACCATCAACTCCTGGTACAACGGAGTGGTTCTGCAAGCCAAGCAGCGCTTCGCGTACGGGCTCCAGTTGCAGGCGGCGTTTACCTTCTCCAAGGCCATCGACGACGGCCAGACTTCGACCACTTTTACCTCTTTCAACCTGCCGCTGTACCCCTTCAACCTCGCTCAAGACAAGGCGCTGTCGGACTTCGACCAGCGCAAGAGGTTCACCGTGTCGGCCAGGTGGGCATAGAAGATCCGGCGCGCAACGTCCAGCAGCTCGAACAGTTCCGGATCGGAGACGCTGTAGATGATCGTCGTCCCGTGCCGCGCTGTGGTGACGATGTTCCGGGCCCGAAGGACCGCCAGCTGCTGCGAGACCGACGAGCCGGGCGCGCCGGTCGCCTCCTGGATCTGGTTGACGCTGAGCGGCCCGCCGTGCAATAGCTCGAGGATTCCGATTCGAAGCGGGTGGGCGAGCGCCTTGAAG
>PLEM01000368.1 GCA_003137035.1 Bryobacterales bacterium
AGCGCAAATCGATCTGCTTGGCTTCGTTTTTCTTGGCGTACTCTAGTACTTCCTTCGGATTCATTCATCCTCCCTAGGGTGGGTAAAATCTTAGCAGGGATGCCGCAACCGCAATTGTCCCCTAGAATAGCGATTGGGCCTCTGGAGGTCAAGAAAGTCCTTTTTATCGAGCGGATCGCCTTTTCTTATGGAGCAGATTGAGTTCTCTTTCGAGCCCGCCCGCCGGGTGTTCGGCGTCGCCGAGCTGAACGCCGCCGTCCGCGCCCTGCTCGAGCGCGAATTCCAGGATGTCTGGGTGGCCGGGGAGATCTCGGGAGTGAAGCTCGCCTCCAGCGGCCACTACTACTTCACTCTCAAGGAGCAGGACGCGCAACTGCGCTGCGTCTGCTTCCGCTCCACCGCCCGCTACCTGAAATTCAAGCCCCTGGACGGCGTGGCGGCCATCGCCCGCGGGCGCATCGACGTCTACGAGGTGCGCGGCGAGTACCAGTTGCTGGTCGAGTCGCTCGAGCCTCAGGGCCACGGCGCTTTGCAGTTCGCGTTCGAGCAACTGAAGAAGAAACTCGCCGCCGAGGGGCTGTTCGACCCCGCCCGCAAGCGCCGTCTTCCGAAGTTCCCCAAGCGCATCGGGATTGTGACCTCGCCCTCCGGCGCGGCCATTCGCGACCTGCTCAACATCCTCGGCCGGCGTTTCCCCGGGCTGCACATCCGGGTCTACCCGGCTCAGGTGCAGGGCGAGGGGGCGATCGAGGAGGTCTGCCGCGCTCTCGAGTACTTCAGCCAGACGCGCTGGCCGGAGGTAGTGATCCTGGCGCGCGGCGGCGGCTCGCTCGAAGATCTCTGGACCTTCAACGAGGAAGCGGTGGCCCGCGCCATCGCCGCCTGTGCCGTGCCGGTGGTTTCGGCCATCGGCCACGAGACCGACGTCACCATCGCCGATTTCGTCGCCGACCTCCGCGCGCCCACCCCCTCGGCGGCCGCCGAGCTGGTGGTGCTGAACCGGCAGGACGTGCTCGATCAGATCGGCGCGGCGGCATCCAAGCTGCGCCAGGCGCTGCGCTACCGCCTCGCCGATGCCGCCCGCAAGCTCCACACTCGCGGCATGGACCGCGCCAGCAGCCTGATCCACCGCCGCATCGGACGCTGGCTCCAGCGTGTCGACGAACTGGACAACGCGCTGGACCTGCGCTGGCTTCTCGCCCGCGCCCGGCGCCGTCTGGAGATCGCCCCGGCCGGTGCCGCTCACTCGGCACAGGCCCGCCTCGCCCGCGCACAGGCGCGTTTCCGCCCCGTGGAGGCGCAGCTCCAGCCCTTGAGCCCGCTGCGGGTGCTGGAACGCGGTTACGCCATCGCTACAGACGATTCGGGTCGCGTTCTGAAGGACGCCGCCGAGGCCCCGCCGGAGTCCGCCATCCAAGTGCGCCTGGCCCGCGGCCGCCTCAAAGCTCGCGTCACCGAGCTTTTTCCGAGCCGCGACCGCTAGGGAGCGGTTCTACTCCAGCCTGTAGTTCGGCGCTTCCTTGGTGATGATCACGTCGTGCACGTGGCTTTCCCGCAGCCCCGCCGAGGTGATGCGCAGGAATTTCGCCTTCTGGTGCAGCTCTTCGATCGTGGCGGCGCCGCAGTAGCCCATGCCCGATTTCAACCCGCCCACCAGTTGAAACACCATCTCGGCCAGCAGCCCCTTATAGGGCACGCGGCCCTCGATGCCTTCCGGAACCAGCTTCGCGTCCTGCTCCTGGCCGTAGCGGTCGGCGCTCGAGACCGACATCGCGCTGGTGGAACCCATCCCGCGATAACTCTTGAACGTGCGGCCCTGATAGAGGATGGTTTCTCCCGGGCTCTCCTCGGTGCCCGCGAACAGGCTGCCGATCATGACGCAATCCGCCCCGGCGGCGATCGCCTTGGTGACATCGCCGGAATACTTGATGCCGCCGTCGGCGATCAGCGGCACTCCCGCTTCCCGGGTCGCGCGTGAGCATTCCGAGATGGCGGTAATTTGCGGCACACCCGCCCCAGTCACCACCCGGGTGGTGCAGATGGAGCCGGGGCCGATGCCCACCTTGATGCCGTCGGCGCCGAGCGCGATCAAATCGCGCGCCCCCTCGTAGGTAGCCACGTTGCCTGCCAGCAGCTCGACGTCCGGCAGCTTGGCCTTCACCGCGCGGACCACCTCGAGCACCCGCTCGCTGTGCCCGTGCGCCGTATCCACCGCCAGAACGTCCACTTTCCGCGCAACCAGTTCCTGCGCCCGCTCCAGGAAGTCCCGGCCCGCGCCGATCGCCGCCCCCACGCGCAACCGCCCCTGCGAATCCTTGGCCGCGTTCGGGTACTTCAGCTTCTTCTGTATATCCTTTACTGTGATGAGGCCCTTCAGAACGTAGTTGTCGTCCACCACCAGGAGTTTCTCGATCCGGTGCTTGTGCAGGATCTGCTCGGCCTCCTCCAGAGTGGTGCCCACCGGAACCGTGACCAGGTTCTCCTTGGTCATCACGTTCGAGATGGGCTGATCGTGGTTGGTGACAAACCGCAGGTCGCGGTTGGTGAGGATGCCGACCAGCCGGCCGTTGTGCGTGATCGGGACGCCCGAGATGCGGTAGCTCTTCATCACCTCGAGTGCCTCGAAGATCTTTTGCTCCGGGTCCATGGTGACCGGATCCACGATCATCCCGCTCTCACTGCGTTTTACCCGATCAACCTCTTCCACCTGGCGCTCGATGGGCATGTTGCGATGGATGATGCCGATGCCGCCCTCGCGCGCCAGCGCAATGGCCAGGTGCGATTCGGTAACCGTGTCCATGGCGGCGCTGACGATAGGAATGTTCAGGCCGATGCCGCGGCTCAGACGGGTGCGGGTGTCGGCTTGCGCGGGCACCACTCCGCTCCGCGCGGGTAAGAGGAGAACATCGTCGAAGGTGAGCCCTTCAGGAATGCTGTTGGCAACCATATTCAATGATACGAGAGGGCGCGGGCCGCCGCAAGGATGCTGTATGCCGTCACCGGCGCGCCGCCGTCGCGCGCTCCATGTTCCAGCGGACGGAAAGGGAGGCCATGGCTTGCTGCTGCTTTTCGAGCAGCGTGTGCCGGAACATGGCCTCCGAGTCGTTCGCCAATCCGCGAGCGACCGCTTCGAGACTCCTGCCCGGATCGCCGCGCAGCAGCCACGAGTGCGCCAGGTTGAGATTCGTCGTCACATCCTGCGGATGGATACGCTGCGCCTGCAGGTAGGATTCATGAGCCTCCGCGGGACGCTCCATCGACAACAGGCAGTCTCCGAGCACATTCCACAGCCAGGAGCTGTACCACGGATTCAGTTCGACCGCCGCGCGCGCCAGCTCGAGCCCGGCCGCACGGTCGCGCAACTGCGTGGTTGCGAACACGGCCGCTTCACCGATCAATTGCCAATCCCGCGGATTCCGCGCGATCGCCGCGCGAAAACTCTCCAGGGCCTCCCGTGCGTGGCCACTCTCCACCTCCTGGCGCGCGCGTTCGATTGGCGCATCGGCCTGCTCGCGCGCGGCGGCCGCAAACCGGGCCTCGAACTCACGGCGGACGCCGGGCACTCCGCTGCGCACTAGAAGCCGGGCGTGCAGGAGGTGCCCATCGTCGCCTTCCGCCTTCAGGACCTCGACGCCACGGCGTCCCATCTGTTCCTCGAGCAGCGGAAAATTCAATCCCATGGCCGTCGACGGACCAAACCGCTGCGCGACGGAGCGCTCGGCCACGTCCTCCCGGCGCACCGGGCCGTAATCGTTCACGAGCGCGAAACCATCGGGCTCCAGCAGCTCGAACACGGCATCGAGACATCCGAGGGCGCCGTAGTTGTAGGCAAACGGGGCGCCGGCCGGCTCGCCCTCCAGAGTCTCCAGACCGGCCGGCGCGTCCGGGCCGATGGGCAGAAAGTCCTTTTCGAACTCCAGTAGTGGAAGAAGCGGCAGAAGCCGGGCCCTGTCCTCGGCCTGGGTGGACCGAGCGAGCGCGCGGATCTCTTCGAAACTGAGCGGCGTGTACTGCTTGAGCAAACTCGCGTCATCGGTGATCCACGTGCGGACCCAAAGTTGCTCCCAACCCTGCTCCGCCTTGCGGAGGATTGCCGATGGCAGCACGTCGAGAACATAGTTGCAGATCGCCGCGCGGAGCGGCCCGGCGTCACTCACCGCCGGAGCATTCGCGTCGCAGACGCGCGGAAACACGTGCCCGGTGTGGTCCTGGAAGATCTCCCTCTCCCGCCATTGCTCAATGGTGGCGGGCGAACCGTCCGTCACATAGTAGGCCAGCCGCTCGTAGAAGTCCCGCGATTCGCGCTCGCAGAGGAGCCGGAACTCGTCCAGGAAGTACCGGGCGAACAGGCCGGTACCGGCCCCCAGTTCGAGTACCGCGATCCGTCCGCAGCCGGCCCCCGGTTCCAGGCAGCTCGCAAACAGCAGCGCGGCTGCATCCGCCGAAACCCCGCCATTGTTGGTCACGATGTAGGGCACATTGCTGTCGATGAAAGGGAGGGCGCCCTCGCGTGCCCAGTGCAGGCCGGCGAGCTGCCATTCCAGGCTCTTGGCCATCGGTTGGTACTCTTCGACGAGCTGGCGCCAGACACAGGCGCGCCGCAGCGCTTCGGCGGGCCCAACGGATTCGCCGGCCAGATGGACGCGTTCGAGCACCGCGGGCAGTGGCAACGGGACTCGATTGGTGGGCATCGCTGTACAGTCTACCTCTTCCATTCCAACGCCATCCGAGTCTCTTCCCGTTGGCGAACGAAATTGATATACTTCTGTCCGGAACTCGTCAACGCCAAAACAGGAGGACCTATATGTCGTCTATTGCCGCCATGAGGCTTTTGTTCCAGGCGGGAAGCCGTGTGATCTCGGGCAACCTGGCCGGGAAATTCCTGAACTGCACGATGCGCCCGCCGCAAGGAGGGGCGCTCCCGCCGGCTGGTGACTACCAAATCCTGGCTCCGATGAACGATCCCATTTACGGGAGGGTTGCACTGATGGTGTCTGTCGGAGGTTCAGGAGCGGTCGACGTTGGGCTGACGCTGCAGAAATGCCTGGTGGCCGTTGGCGCCGCCAGCCGTGGGGGATGGGACGTCACAGTGAACGCGAAGGCGTTGAAGCCGGACGTCAGGTCCACGGCGATGAGTAACCGTAAGATGGGTATGCCGGACGCCTCGCCCCCTGGCCAGACCAGCGGGCAGGTCTTCGTGCTCAGCAACAAGCCCGTACTGGGGCGAAACTGCGTTGTCGTCAGCTCTGGCTTCGCCGATCTCATGGATGGTTTGCAGGCCGCCGGCGGCGCTAGGGTGACGGTGGTTTGAGGGAGCGGGCCCGCTCCAGAAGCGCGGCGTAGCCGCCGCTCCAACGCAGGTAGTCGAGGAGGTAGTCCTCCAGGCCGGCGCCGGCGCGGTTCTCTTCGCGGGCGGCCAAAGCGCGCGATTCGAGGATCGAATCCAGACGCTCGCGGCCGCATTGGTTGCTTTCGAGCCAGCGCGCGACGTCCGCCGAATCCGAGAGCCCGCGGACGCAGCAGAATTCGGCAGCCTGATCTAGACGCGCGAAGGCATCGATGGAATAGCCTTCGCGGCGCGCCCTTTCGGCGGCCAGCCACCAGCCTAGCGCGCCGGCCCGTGCACGCTCCAGGGCTTCGGGATCACGCCCGAGCTGATCCAGGACCAGGGCGTCCACCGCGCTCTGCGGCCCCGAAGACACCTCTCCAGCGGAGCGTCTCAGCGCCTCCCAGAACATGGTTTCCTCGAAAACGTACGAGACGCGCTTGGGCCCCGGATCGCTCGCCAGGAATTCCCTCATGGCTCGAAGCATGGCCAGAGCATCGTCGCGCTTCTGGTTGACCGCCCCCTCCGGAAGCCACCTTCGGAAGGCCTCGAGTTCCTCCGGCGGCGCTCCCCGGGCGGCGGCCAGCTCGATAATCCGCGCATACGAGCGTTCCGCATAGAACAACTCCTTCGCGGTTCGCTCCAACCAGCCGCGGGCCGGTTCTCCCAGAATCCCTTCCGCACTGGCCCGGGCAAGCGTGGCGCGGATGTTCACCATCGGTTCGGAGCCGGCGCGGTAATCGTCTTCGGGACGGCCGTGTACCAGCGCGACCTCGTCGTCGTCTTCGAGAACACCATCGCGGTAAGCTTCGAAGATCGCTCCCACACCCTCCATGCCGAAGGGAACCAGTTCAGCCGCGCGCAAGGCGCCCATGCTGGCGCTGCCAAACACGTGCACGCCCTCGCTCATCGCCCACAGAATCTCCTTGTGCCACACCGCCGGTACGCGCTCGAAGTAGCCGTCTATGATCCCGATGGCGTCAGGACGGCCAGCGACCGCGCGGTACACGTCGCCCTGCGAAACCGGTGGCAGGCAGGTGGCGTCGATGACCTCCATGACCTCCCGTGGGGAGAGCGTGGGGCCGGTGAACACGATGACCTTCATCGATTCGCCTCCCCGGCGCTGCGAACGGAATCCGGCATTTCCAGGCCCGGAATCACCACGCGGGCCACCGGCAATCCGAGCTCCGGACGCGAAAGATCGACGACGATGACGCGATCCAAGCCGACTCGCCGGAGGTGGTCCAGTTCCCAGGCCACATCCTCCTCGAAGGAGTCCGATTCGAACGAGGGGACCGCGGAAAAGCGTCGGAATCCCTTCTGGCTGAGGCGGCGGCGGTGAAGCAGCAGCGTGGCCGGGTCTCGGGTATCGATGTACAGTTGCCGGAGCATGTCGTCGCGCGCTCCCGAAATCGCGGTCAGTCGGCTCTGAGCGGCCTCGGTCAGGGCGCGCAGCAGGGCAATGTGGCGCGCCGGATGGCAGCCCGCCCCCTCGGCGGCGTACAAGCGCCGCACCGGGTCTTCCTGGCGCTCGCCGATCAGGCAATGGAAGGCCGCGATCCCCACGGCGCTGGTGAGATCCCAGACGGCCACGCCGATACCGGCGCGCTCGTAGCGTTCCAGCAGCGCTCGGCAATCGGAGTGATCGATGCTGTCGAGATCGATTCGGCGATCCTCCTGATCCGGCTCGGGAAGGCTGGCCCACAGCACACCAGCATCGCGCTCGACGACCTCGCAGATGCCGTGACTCCCGGCCTCCAGCAGGTGATTGCCGGAGGCCAGGCCAGTGCTGGTCGCGAGGAAGCAGCTCCGGTCGAAGGCCAGGTCGGTCGTATAGGCCGTGTGGACCATCTGGTAGGGAACCCACACCCTTTCCCCCTGCATCCAGTCGTCGCCTTCGATCCACAAAACCGGGAGATTCGGATGAAAGTAGCTGTCCCTGGCGCGCGGCAGCCGCTCGACATCAGCGACAGTATGGCTGGCGCCCAGCTCGCGATAACTGGCGAGCTTCAGCGGCAAGTCGATCCTCTCGGCGTGATAGCCTTCGACGGACTCCATCGCGGCCGAGGCTTTGGCCGAATCCAGGTCCAGCCCTTTGCCCTGCGAGACCGAGATGGACCGGGAGTTGGGCCGGCAGGCCATCACCACCGGGATTCCGATCGTATCCAGGCCAGTTACATTGGCCAGGCGGGTGATGCCCATCTCGCGGAGCAGAGGTTGCACGCGCGCGAGCGTCTCGGCGGGCGAGACCAGACGGTGCGTGCCGGTTCTGTATCCCTTGCCTGCGTGCGCATTCATGTGGCACAGGCGGTTCCGCCTGCGATCCCAGAGTGTACCAGATCGGTCAACAATTACGCCGCGCACCCATAGTAGACTAGGCCCTGAGCCATGAACCGCAACGACAACGCCTGGGCACAGGCCAGCCGCTATCTCTCGCTCGGCTTGATTCTGCCCGCGGGGACCTTCGTCGGCTACCTCATCGGCTACCTGCTCGACCGCCTCTTTCACACCGGCTTCCTTGCCGTGATCTTCCTGGTGCTGGGATCGGTGGCCGGTTTCGTGGCGCTGCTCCGCGAACTGGACATCCAGCCGAAAAAAGATGGAAGCTGACACAGCGGTCTACGAGAACGCTCTGCGGCGGATCTACCGCGGCATGAAGTGGCTGGCCTGCGCCGGGGCGCTCGCGGGGCTCTGCTTCAAAGGCTGGCTCTGGGCGCTGGCCTTCCTGATGGGCGCCATGGCCTCCTATCTGAACTTCTCCTGGCTCGACCAGATCGTGGCTGCGATCGGACCCCACGCCCGTCCTCCCCGCAAACGCCTGTTCGTGTTTATAGGGCTTCGCTACGTGCTCTTGGGCGGGGCCGGCTATGTTATAGTGAAGGTCTTTGGGATGAGTGCCATAGCCGCTGTGAGCGGCTTGTTTATCCCCATCGCCGCCGTTTTTTTGGAGACCATCTACGAGCTAGTCCATGCCGGAACATGAACTCTGGGTTACGGCCCTCTTCAACCAGTTCTTGGGCGGTCCCACCACGGCCGTACTTCAGAAGCTCGGCGTGCCGCCGGCGAATCCCGCCCACCCCTGGCCGGACTTCGCGGCGATGGAAGTTGTGGTGGCGCTCATCATCATCCTGCTCTTCGCGCTGTTGAGGCCGCGGCTGTCGATGGACCGTCCCGGCAAGTTGCAGCACGTCTTCGAGCTGGTTTACGGCTTCGTGGGCGGACAGACGGACGACGTGGTCGGCCACCAAGGCCGCCCTTACATGGCGTTTTTTGGCACCATCTTCCTTTTCGTCCTGTTCTCGAACCTGCTCGGGATCATCCCCACGTTCGACTCGCCGACCATGTTTCCCGCGGTTCCGCTCGGCTGCGCGCTCGCGACTTTCGGTTACTACAATTTCGTCGGCCTGCGCGCGCAGGGCCCGATTGGGTACTTGAAACACTTCACCGGACCGGTGTGGTGGCTGGCGCCGCTGAT
>PLEM01000235.1 GCA_003137035.1 Bryobacterales bacterium
ACGACGCAGTGTTCCCCGAGACGTGCGCCACCCTCAATTCAATGCCCCGCGTGGCTGAGCCGCGGCGCCCGGGAGTCTCCGCCGAAGGGATCGGGACTCGGACTCGCCGCAGAATCGTGCGCTGTCCGCCTGGCGACAGCGCTCATTGGTTCCCGGATCTAATTCTGGCGACACACAGCCGACGGAAACTCCCGTGATTGGTGCGTCATACCCACGGATTCCAGGGTCCCGCACGGCAATTGCGTGCTGTGGACTCCGGGGCGACTCGTCGTACCCGTGCAGCATCCGTCATAATTGCGTCTGGCTCCTTCTATCCAGTTCTGGCTGAGCTAGTTTCACGGGGCGGTTTTCACGCTGATCGGCTTTCACGCCATTTATGAGATGCCTTCTAGTTATTCGTTTCTTTTTTGGACTGCCTTGCCCGCACGACCAGTGATTTGCAGAAGGTCGCCAGGCCAATGGGGCACTTTCTTTTGGGCACCTCCTGCACGATCACATTCAAGTCGTTTTCGTCAACGGTGCTGTTCACCCCGCCAAGCACATAACGCATGAACCCTTGTTCCGTTTGCAGCTCGTGTGCCACAGTCCCCAAGTCGCCCCAACGATTGACCACGAGCTTGGCGATAACCTCGCTGATACCTTCCGCCGCATCCGCATTGAACCCGCAGTGTTTGTAGCGTGCGTAGTACGAATGCAGACCAGGCCAGTCACCCACATGCTCTGTGTCCTGCTCCTGGCTTGCGCACACCGGTGCACGCTTACCATCTTGCGGTGTCTGTGCTGCGGCCGACAAGACGTGACAGATCGGTTGCAAGAACAGGAGTGTGGTGATCGCCAAGCCAGCGCTCACCGCACCTGATGTCGCCCTCCTGGCTCTGTTAATGCTGTGCTTGGTCATGCGCTCGTCTCCTTCGCTCGGCCTCTCTGGCGCTCGCCTCTGCTGCCCTCACCGCTGCTGCCCTCGCTTGCCAACTCGCCACGTTGCGGGCGTTGTTGCTCACTCTAACAGTCGTGACAGGGTCTGCCGCAGCGACCTGATTCACCGTCTGCACTGCTTCAGTGGTGGTACGAATGCAACCCGCAGTGTTTGCCTGCGGGCCGCCGCGGTTTGCACGCCCCGAGTGAAGGCCCGCACCCGAAAGCGTCTGCCCCGTTGCACCTTGCGCGCCTTCCATATGAACGATACCCTGAGGACCGAAAGCGCTATTGTCTGTACCACCTAAATGCGTTCTTGCTCCGTGCTGGTCGGCGGGACGGACTTGATAGGTCCCATCCTGAATTGGGCCCTTTGTGTATGATCCGTTTCCTTCCCCAGTTGGCGCATGGATAGCCACGTTGTTGCCAGCTGGCCACGTACCAGCGACGGTACCGTCGCTCCGGATAAGGGTCACAGTGTGTGCCTCCCCGTCATACACAAGGTCCGAGGGCGCATGGCCGTCAGGATCTATATAGCGTAGCGGATTGTTCCGAACGTACGCGTACTTATCCAGCGTCTGCGGGTCGGTGATGTCGGCGTACGGCAGCGCCGTGTTGGTCTCGATGTCTTGCCCCGTGAATGGATCTACGATTCCGCCCTTGAACTCGTCCGGGCTGGTGAACCGTCCCTGCGCCGCGGAGAAGTACCGAGCCCCGAAGTAATCGAGGCCGGTCTCGCTATCCCGTTCTTTGGAGGTGAATTTGTCTTGGCGCAAGTCATACCCATAGCGTCAGTGAAGTTCCGTGGAACTTCCCCGATCCCGGAGACGGTACTTGATCGTAATCGATCCGCAACCCGCCTTTGCCACAGTCTTCGACATCACGGGCTTGAAAGTCCACTTCTGGACCGCTTCCATGGCGGCAGAAATCGCGATCGGGGTCCCTGATTTGGCGTGAGCGCATGCAACCTCTCCGCTGGCGTCGAACCGCACTTCCATGACGAGGGTTCCCGCAAGATTCAGGCCCTTGTCGAGGCCCGATGGTTTGAGTGGCTCGATGTGGTCCACATGATCGCGCATGTCCTTGGCGCTCAGACAGGCCACGTCATCCGGCCGCGACGAGGTCCCGCAGTT
Source organism: Bryobacterales bacterium (assembly GCA_003137035.1). Taxonomy (GTDB): domain Bacteria; phylum Acidobacteriota; class Terriglobia; order Bryobacterales; family Bryobacteraceae; genus Fen-330. The sequence goes on from PLEM01000235.1 coordinate 2,049, forward strand.
GCCGCAGCACGGGACTGATGGAGGCTGTGCTGAAAGCAACCCCACGAGGACGACAATGAATGAGATTCGGTAGATCATCGTAGATCATCGCCTCACTGTTGGTTCCTGATCACTTCTACTTGATTTTTCACGGCTTCCTTCTCTGCCTCGGTGGTCTCCTGATCGACCCTGCCCGTCCCGTGCTGTCCATACGGAGCCACCCGGCCGAAGTCGCCAAGCAGGACGTGTCTCAACTCGTGGTGGATCGATGATGGAATCCACAACCTCCCCGCATTGATAACAACATCAGTGAAATTGCCCGTGGTCCACGGGCCGGGTACGCCTTGCCCCTGAGGATAGAGAGTGTATCCGCCGAAACCACCGCCTTCAGACGGAGTGGTGCTCATGGTCGCCGTTTGCTCGGCACCGGTGACCCGATTAACACTCACTGTGACTCTTACGTCGAACTTCTCGTCTGGCTTGAGCACATCAATGCTAGCTGTTGCGGAATGATCCCCCGCCAGCTTTTGCAGCGTCTGGAAGTTCTTTGAGTCGCTCTTGTAATCTGCGTCGAGCGTAACGCCGTACTCACCCTTCTTGAACCCGTTCTTTCCGTTGCCTTCGACCAAATGCACGTGTTCTCGGTCTTCCTGCCTTAGCCCCTGTTGAACCCGTTCGAAACACTCCTGGGTGCTGCCAAGCGCGCACTTGCCAAGAGTGACGTCCATACCGTCTGGATCGATGTAGCGGATCGGATTGTTGCGACCGTAGGCGTAGAGATTCAGACGCTGAGGGTCGAGCATCCTCTCTTTCGTTATCCAAATTGGATCGACAGACGTAAACCTCCCTTGCGCCCCCGAGAAGTACCGAGCCCCGAAGTAATCGAGGCCGGTCTCGCTATCCCGTTCTTTGGAGGTGAACTTCAGCCGCGTACCAACTTGCCCGTAGGCGGTGATCCCGTATCGTGGGTCGCCCGGGCTCACCAGCAACTCCCGGCCAAACGGTTCGTAGTCCGTGCGGGCGACCACCGCCTGCCCTCCGTCCGTCACCACCCGGATGCTGCCGAGGTGGTCCCCGGTCAGGTACTGCGTGCCAGCCCCCGGAACCGACCCATACTCCGCCGCCAGATTCCCGCTGGCATCATAGACAAACACCGTGACTCCCGACGAATCCTCCTTCTCCACACGCCGTCCCTCGGCGTCGTAGCGGTACACCGTCCGGCCCAGGCTCACCTGCTGGTCGGCGCAACTCCCCGTTGTCTGGCTGCAGTACGTCATCAGCCGGTCTTCGCCGTCATACAGATACTTGTCCGGAGCCGCGGGCTGGATCGGCGCCTGCTTCAGGTTGCCGCGCCCATCGTATACCCATCCGGTATCCGCAATCCGGTTGTTGCTCCCGAACTGCGACGGGTAGGCAGTCGTGCCCAGGCCCGCTTCCGCGGCCATGCTCCGGTTGCCGCGGGCGTCGTATCCGAACTCCTGGCACCAGCGCCCGTTTCCGGCCGCGCACGGCGAGTCGATCGTGCCATCCTCCACCACGCGCTGCAAGCGGTTGACATTGTCATACTTGAACGCGGTGGCTATCACCGTTGTCTGCCCTGACACCACCCCCGGGACCTGTAGCGTGACCGACTGCACATTCCCGTTGTTTCCCGACGCCCCATAGCCGTTCTGAACCTGCCA
>PLEM01000396.1 GCA_003137035.1 Bryobacterales bacterium
AAATCCCACCAGGGGCGCCAGTGCTCGGGATGATAGGTCTTGCTGAACGGCCGGAAGGGCGCGGGGCCGCACCACATGTCCCAATCCATTCCCGCAGGCGGCGTCTCGCCGGGGGCCGGCAGCGGAAGGCCGCTCGGGCTGTAGGTGCCGGTCCATAGATGGACTTCGCGAACGGAACCGATGGCGCCGCTCAACAGCAGCTCCGTGGTGGCCCGGGCGTAACTGGTGCGGGAATCCTGGATGCTCGCCTTGGTGGTCACTTTTGAGGCCAGGACCGCTGCCTTCACTTTCCGGGCCTCGCCGATGGAGTGGGTGATGGGCTTGGCGCAGTAAATGTGTTTGTTCATTTTCAGCGCGGTCATCAGCAGGTAATAGTGCCAGTGATCGGGCGTGGCGACGATGAGCGCGTCGAAGTTCTTCTCTTCCTTGTCGAACAGTTGCCGAAGATCGCGGTAGCGTTTGGCGGTGGGGTAGGCGTCGAAGACGCGCGCCGAGCGGTCCCAATCCAGGTCGCAGAGCGCGACGACGTTTTCGCCTTTGCAGCCGGCCAGGTAGTTCCGGCCCATGCCGGCCACTCCGACGGCGGCAATGTTGAGCGTGTCGCTGGGCGGCTGATAGCCTCGGCCCAGGACGTGGCGCGGGACAATCAGCGCGGCAACCGCGCCCGCCGCAACGCTGCGGCGCGAGATTCCTTCGGCGGCGGGGCGGCTGGGCTGGGGAGTGTCTATGGTCTTCATAGGATCTTTCTCCTTGTGGCGTGGGCTTCAGCCTGCCGTGTCGGCACTCGTGCCGACACCCTGGCGTCGAGATGAGTCTCGACGCGGCACGCACGAGTGCGTGCGCCACAAAGAACTGCTGAGATAGGGTGCTCCATACTGCACTAGTTGTGCGGCAAGGGCCGCAGCGGCCTCATGTAGATGTTCCGGTAGGCGATGGATCCGTGATCGCCCTGGAGCATCAACGGATTCTCGGCGGCTTCCGGAATCTTCATGCCCGCGGTGGTCGGTCCGAGGCGTTCCACGTTTTCGTGAATCAACCAGCCATTGAAGACCACGCGCAGGTAGCGCGCGGGGGCGGTCTTCTTGCCCGCTGCGTCGAAACGCGGCGCCTGAAACCAGATGTGGTAGGAATTCCACTGGCCGGCCGGCCGCTCTGCACGCACCCTGGGGACAATCCCGCCATCGATTCCGTTGATCGGACCGCCGGCGTAGTGGTACATAGCGCCGCATTGGTCCGTGTCCAGCCTCGGCACCATCCCGTAGCTGTCCCAGATCTGGGTCTCGTACAAGCCGTGGAGGTAGACGCCCGAATTCGTGCCCCTGGCCATCATGAACTCGACGTAGAGTTCCACGTCGCCGAACTTGCGCGTGGTGTAAATGTTCGAGGCGCTCTTTCCGTTGGCCACGGTGTTGATCATCCGGTCGCCGGGTTCGGGCGTGGCGAGCAACTGCGCCGGATTCGCTTCCCCGCCCCAGAAGACTCCGCGGGTGACTCCCCAGGCGCCCTTGGGCGGATCGGTGTATTCCCAACCGTCGAGGTTATTGCCGTTGAACAGCGGCGTCCAGCCCGGTTCCAACAGGAACGGAGGATCGCCGTGATCCCCTCCGTCGTTCACGAGCGGTGGATCGGCGCCGACCGCGAGCGAAACGATTGCCAAGGCCGCGAGGGCCGCGATGAGGAATGCCGAGTGTTTCATGGAAGCCAAGTACCTCATCGGAAGCATACACCAAGCCGGGGTGCGTTGCGTCCGGGGCCGCTCCCTCACAGTCGCGGTTCGGTGCTGGCACGCGACCGTGCGGGAGCGGGCCGACCTGGCGCTTCGCCAGGCGCGCCACGTCCCCCAGCTAATTGGCAAGACCGGCGCCGGGCGCTCGCGGCGCGAGCAATCCAATCAGCAGCAGGGCGATTTCGGTGGCAGCGAGTGCGTAGAACACGATCTTGACCTTCGGCCACAGGAATGACGGCAGTTGGTCCGACAGTTTGTCCCAGAGAGTGCGGTTCAGCCGCACCGGCGTTGGCTCAGCCTCAGCCTTCTGCCAGCTTGCAGCGAGCCACATGCCACGAATGTTCGCCAGCAGCAGTGCGAGGAAGATGATGCGGACGACTCCGAAGCCTCGCCCGCCGTATCGCGTGAGGACCGCAGCACTGAGGAAGTAGGCCACAAAGACCGTGACCGCGGCGACGCGGCTTCGTTGCCGAACGCCATTTCCTCCCAAGAAGAAAAACGAGGTACTCGACGTCGCCGTCGTTGGTAATGGTGGGCCAGAACAGGCTCTTTAGCCGGCTTTCGGTTCGTGGCGTGGAATCAGACAGCCCCAGCGTCTGCAACAGAATACTCCACTGCGCCTTCCGACGGGCGGCTCTCCCCACCTTCCCGCGGATCATGGGGATCAGGCGCGGCAGCGGTATGTCAGCCACGGTCGAAGCGGCGCGCGGTTCCGTAGGAAGACACCGGCGGCCAGACCGCCGGCGCTACTTAGCGGCGCTTCAGCGTGATGACGGTCACCGAGAGCTTGGGAAACTCGTACCGGATCTCGTTCCCGGAAACGGCCAGGGAGGAGGTCACGGGGCGAATCGCTTCGGGGTGGTCGGCGGAATTCTCCGCGAGTGGCGAGTCGGCGGCCAGCGTGTCGACCTGCGCCTGGGCGGCGGGGGAGAATCCCTGAAGCCGCAGGGTCGCCGGAATCGCGTTCTTCCAATCGCGGTTGGCAACGAATAGAGTCAGATCGCCGCTCGTCGAATTCCTGGTTGCCAGCACGTCGAGGTAGGGAACGTCCGGAATCTCAGGCATGCTGACCAACCCGTCGTGAACGTCGTAGTGGCGAACCTCGGNNCCACCGTGTCCCCGGCGCGATGAGAATAGAGCCAGAACGCCCAGGCCTGGGGGGTGGCCCAGACGAAGCCATGCGACTTGCGGAGGCCTCCGCCTCCCATCAGGCCCGACATGCTGGAGATGGGCACAAAATCGGCCTGAGCGAGCATCATGTTCATCCAACCCGCGCCCATAACCGCTCCGCCGATGTTGGGAGAGGATGGTCCGGGGCCGCCCCAGTTCCACTCGGTGTAAGCCAGGCCAACCCGGCCCTTGGTGGAGGGGTCCGCGTCGACTTGCGCCCGAATGGGCTTCAAGAGGTTGGCCATCCCGACCGGGAGGGCCAGATTGATGGCGGCCTGTGTGTCGGCATCGGCCGCCTTGGCCACCAGCCGGCCGAGACCGACGACGAAGTGTACGCTGAGATAGCTCAG
>PLEM01000431.1 GCA_003137035.1 Bryobacterales bacterium
GATCCCGACATGCTGGAAGTCGGCAACCCGGGCCTGACGCTAGCCGAATCCCGCGCCCACTTCAGCCTCTGGTCGCTTCTGGCCGCCCCGTTGATGGCCGGCAACGACGTCCGCAAGATGTCCGCCGAAGTTCGCGACATTCTGACCAACTCCGAAGTCATCGCCATCAACCAGGACCCCCTCGGCAAACAGGGATACAGGTTCATGAAGCACACCGGAAAGCAGATCTGGGCGAAGGAACTATCCAACAAAGAATGGGCCGTCTGCTTCTTCAACGACAGCGACGAAACCGTCCAGTTGCGCATCGACTGGAGCAATCTGTCGTTTCTCAAAGGCTCCTATCGCGTCCGCGATCTCTGGCAGAAGAAAGACCTCGGCCCGACCGCCGCCGAATTCCGCGCCCCGCTCCCGGCGCACGACGTGATCCTGCTCAAGCTGAGCCCGATCTCATAGGCGAAACCACCGCAGCGCCTCGCGGGTTCCGCTCTCGAAAGCGTCGATGATCTTGTCCCACGCGGCGTCGGCCTCCGTGTCGACTACCTTCCGCGCGGGGTCGGCGTCGAACCACGCCAGCGTCCGGCGGATGCCCTGCGCGAACGGCATGGTCGCGCAGTAATTGGGAACGAAGCGTTTGATCTTGCTGTTGTCGAACACTGCGCTCTGCGACTTGTCCCCGATCAGGCTGCCCACCTCTTCCGGCACGCACGCCGCGATGAACTCCGACGGGATGTGCACCAGTCGCGGTTCCACGCCCGCGGCCTCGCACACGATCCGGTACAACTGGTCCCACGTCATCACCTCGTCGCTGGTGATGTGGAAGGCGTGCCCGATGGCCTGGTGCCGCCCCAGCAATCCCACCAGCCCTTTTGCGAAATCGCTGTTGTGCGTGATCACCCACAGCGACGTGCCATCGCCCGGCACAATCACCTTTTTGCCCCGGCGCATGCGGTCCACCACCGAGTAGGACTTGGTCCAACTGTTGACCGCCAGCGTCACCTGCGTGTCGCCGTAGGTCAGCGACGGCCGCACGATGGTCATCGGGAAGCCCTCCTCCCGGTACGCCCGCATCAACAGCTCCTCGCACGCAATCTTGTTCCGCGAATACTCCCAGTACGGATTCGCCAGCGGCGTGGATTCGGTGATCAGGTAATGCGTCGGCGGCTTCTGATACGCGCTGGCCGAGCTGATGAAGATGTACTGCCGCGTCCGGCCTCGAAACAGCCGCAAATCGCGCTCCACCTGCCCGGGCACGAACGCGATCCAGTCCACCACCGCGTCGAACGATGCGCCCTCGAGCGCTCGGGCCGCGCCGGCCTCGTCCTCCACGTCCACGTGGATGGTCTTCACTCCGGCGGGAACATCCACCGCCCGCCGCCCGCGATTCCAAAGCGTCAGTTCGATGCCGCGCTCCGCCGCCAACTGCGTGCACGCGGTGCTGATGATTCCCGTTCCACCGATGAAAAGTACTTTCATATCACCTCCCCGTGCGAACCTTCAGGTCCTCGATGTACACCTCGCAGAACTCGCGCCGCATCCCGGGTTTCGCCACCGCGCCGTAATCCGTGAGCGCCATGTAGTCCTGCGATTTCACAGTGAACTTCGGCCACGCCGGCAGGCCCTCTCCGTTGGGGTCGCCGGTGCGCGCGAAATTCGCCCAGTAGGCCTGCACCTGCTCCGACAATTTCTGATCCTCCGGCGTCAGCCTCACGTTCTCGCCCCACGTGCCAAACACGAAATTCAGCTCCGAGCTGTGAAAGGTGGCCTTCTCCCCCGGCAGCGGGCGCTCGAATTCGTATTCGTAAGTGATGTTGCCCGCCTCGGCGTGCGCTAGCGCCTGCGCGGCGGAGGGACAGCGGAACTCGATATCCGTGGTCCACTGCCGGCCCGGCACACCGTAGAGCGGGTCCGCCGATCCGTACAGCTTCAGCGCCCGGTCCGCCAGATTTCCGTAGGCCGTTCGAATCGCCTCCCGGAGCCGCTCGGCCGGCATGTCCCCGCCGGTCTCCTGCGCGTTGCTTCCCGTGATCATGGGCACGCGCGCGGCAAGGCTCTCCGCAAACACCACCGCCGGAGGCTTCGGCAGAACATGCCCATCCACCGAAGTTTGGAGTCCGGTTCGATCGTTGTTCGAGGAGTCTTTCGCCGCTTGCAGAATCTCTCTAGGCCCCACCGTGCGCAGATACCGGATCGCCCCCTCCTCCGGCGCTTTCAGGAACGCCGCCATCTTCCGCCCGTTGGCTTCCGCGTGCGCCGCTGTCATGGGCCAGTTGAACCCGGAAGCCGCGCCGCTTTCCGCAATCGCGCGATGGAATAATCCCTTCGCCAGCGGCGACGTCATCAGCAGACTGACGTCGAACGCTCCCGCCGACTCCCCCGCCGCGGTGACGTTGCGCGGGTCTCCGCCGAACTTCGCGATGTTCTTCTGTACCCAATGGAGCGCTGTGATCTGGTCCATCAACCCGAAGTTCCCAGAGGTGGTGAGTTCCGGATGCACCAGAAACCCCAGCGCGCCCAGCCGGTAATTGATCGTGACCAGCACCACCCCCCGGCGCACCAGCGTTCGCTGATCGAACCCCGCCGCTTCGCCCGATCCGGCCGTGTTCGAGCCTCCGTGAATCCACACAAACACCGGATGCTTCGCCTTCGGCGGCCATTCCGGCGTCGCGACATTCAAGTACAGGCAGTCTTCGGCGCTGTTCTCGACGTAGCTCTTGTTCCAACCCTCCGAAAGCTGCGTGCAGGGAACGCTGAACTCGGCCGCCTCCCGAATCCCGTTCCACGGCGCCACCGGCTGCGGCTCGCGCCAGCGCAGGTTCCCGATAGGCGGGCGCGCGTAGGGAATCTTCTTGAACGCCGCCCCCCCATCCGGCGTCAGACGCCCCCGGATCTTGCCGCCCGTCACCGCCACCAGCGGGCCGGTCTCGGCCGTCGCGACCCACGCCAGCAGAAACCCAAACACCGCTCTCCTGGTTGTCATCGCCACGATGGTAACCCGAAAACCGGTGGCAGTACACTCAATCGCCGATTTCCCGGTCAATGCGGCTTCGCGGTCTCGGCCGGGGCGCTCGACGAACCGGTGTTGTCCGAACCCCGCATGGCGCCAAGACCCGCGCGGCCTTGTTCATGGGATCGAGTTGTTCCAAGGCGCCTGGGGCGGAGTTCTCGACGAGTTTGGGCGGAGTCTTCTGAAGCCCGGTCTCGATCGCTCCGATGGCTTCGTCGTAATTCCCTGTCTGGCGCAACGCGTAAGCCAGCCTCGGGAACTCGCCGATCGGTCTTCCTCGCCCGGAAGAGACAAGACCCTGTCCCTTCCCGGACAAAACGCCGGAGCCGGCGGCTGGGCCCGTGCGGCCACCCTGACGAAAGCCACCAGAAGACAAAAGGACCGTTTCATTCAGGATCTCCGTTCTGGCCACCGTCGATTGTATCTCTAGGGTAAAATGGGGTGTCCCCTTGCTTGGGAATCCCACCAGCCCGGAGGCTAGTCCTATGAGATGGATAGTTCGTCTCGGCCTGATGCTGTGCGCCGGCGCGGCGCTCGCCGCTCAGGACTGTGAAAGCCTGGCCACATTGTTGCTGCAGGAGGCCACCGTCGCTCGCGCGGAATCCTTGCCCGCCGGCGACTTTACGCTCGCGGCCGGAAAGGCGATCCCGAATCTGCCCGCCTTTTGCCGCGTAGTCGGCGTGATCAAGCCCTCGCCCGACTCCAACATTCAGTTCGAAGTCTGGATGCCAAGCTCGGGATGGAACAGCAAGTTTCAGGGTGTGGGCAACGGCGGCTTCGCCGGCTCGATCAACTACGAGCAAATGGGAGCGGCGGTGGCGCACGGGTACGCCACCGCCTCCACCGATACCGGCCACCAGGGCATCGCAACCGACGCCGCCTGGGCACTGGCGCATCCCCAGAAGATTGTCGACTTCGGGTACCGGGCCATTCACGAGACGGCAGTGAATGCGAAGCTGGTGGTCCGCACCTTTTACGGCGTGGACCCGGCCCAATCCTATTTCAGCTCGTGCTCGAACGGCGGGCGCCAGGCGCTGATGGAGGCGCAGCGCTATCCCGAGGACTACGACGGCATCATCGCGGGCGCTCCCGCCAACTACTGGACGCACCTGCTCTCCAATGCCATCTGGGACCTGCTGGCTCTGCTGGGAGACAAGGACAGCTACATTCCGGCCAAGAAGTTGCCGGCGATTCAGGCGGCGGCGCTGGCGGCCTGCGACGCCCTCGACGGCGTTAAGGACGGGGTGATCGAGAGCCCAGCGCACTGTCGCTTCGATCCCGCCGTCCTACTGTGCGCCGGCGACGAGACCGACAAATGCCTCACTGCGCCCCAGGTGATGGCGCTCAAGCTGCTCTACGCCGGCGGGCGCACCTCCGATGGCAAGCCGGTGTTTCCCGGTTACGCGCCCGGCGGGGAGGCTGAATCCGGCGGCTGGCTGCCCTGGATCACCGGCGCGGCCCCCGAGCGGAGCCTCATGTTCACCTTCGGGACGCAGTTCTTCAAGAACATGGTGTTCGACAATGCGTGGGACTACCACACGTTCAACGTCGACCGCGACACTCAGGCCGCCGACCAGAAGCTCGCCTCCATCTTGAACGCCACCAATCCTGACCTGAGCCGCTTCAAAGAGCGCGGCGGTAAGTTGATCCTGTATCACGGCTGGAGCGACGCGGCGATCGCCGCGCGGAACACCATCGACTATTACGAGAGCGTCCTGGCGAAGATGGGGAAGAAGCAGGCGCCCGGCTTCGTGCGATTGTTCATGGCGCCCGGCATGCAGCACTGCGGCGGAGGCTCTGGTCCAAACAGTTTCGGCCAGATCGGCGCGGGAAGCGGCAACCCGGAGAGTGACATCGGCGCCGCGCTCGAGCGTTGGGTCGAGAAAGGCGTCGCCCCCGAGCGAATCGTCGCCACGAAGCGCAAGGGCGACCTCGACCCCAAGAGCGAAGTGGTGCGGACGCGGCCGCTCTGCGCCTACCCGCTGGTAGCGCACTACACGGGTGCCGGCAGCTCCGACGACGCGGCGAACTTCGTTTGCGCCACGGCCAAGGCCGCCATTTCGAAGTGACGCTTCGTGCCGTAAGCGTGGGGCGGGCGCCCTCGCCCGCGTCGGCCCCCCGGGTCCGACGCGACCCTCCAAGCCGCGAACCGCAGAAGGGGCGCTTTCCCGGCTGCGCGCGAAACGTTGTCCGCCAGGGACTGGAGAAACAGACCCGCATTGCCCAGTTCCCGACCTCCGAGGTGCGGGGAATTCTTGGTGTGGCATTTCTGGGCGGGATCGCAAGCTCTCGACCAAACGCCGCCGGCCGGCTTTCAGTCGGAGTCGGGCTCCGGTTAGCATTCGGCATTCGCACTGCGCTATACTGATTCCTTCAGCCAAGCAGGGCGCGGGAGAACTGTGCCATGCCCGGCGGATTCCGGACGGGTGGCCGAGCGGTTAATGGCAGCAGACTGTAAATCTGCCGCCCCTTGCGGGCTACGGAGGTTCGAATCCTCCCCCGTCCACCAGAAGTTTTCGAGCCGTTGTAGCTCAGTTGGTAGAGCGCGTCCTTGGTAAGGACGAGGTCACCGGTTCAAGCCCGGTCAACGGCTCCAGGTTTTTGAGCCCAGTACTCTGTACCACCCGTTACAGAAAAGAAGTTCTCGAGGATCTCACAAATGGCCAAGGAGAAATTCGACCGCAGCAAGCCGCACCTCAACATCGGGACGATCGGGCACATCGATCACGGCAAGACGACGCTGACGGCGGCGATCACCCGGGTATTGGGGAAGAACAACCCGAAGGTGAAGTTCCGGAGTTTCGACTCGATCGACAACGCGCCGGAGGAGAAGGCGCGGGGGATCACCATCGCCATCGCGCACGTGGAGTACGAGACCGCTAAGCGGCACTACGCGCACGTGGACTGTCCGGGTCACGCCGACTACATCA
>PLEM01000343.1 GCA_003137035.1 Bryobacterales bacterium
CACAGGCCTTCAGCCTGTGTGCACTCTTAATGGCCGCTCCTGCCCTCGCCGCGCCCGACCCGCTGGCTTTGCTGCGGCAATCCGATGCCGTGCGGAACGGCTGGCCGTCCTTCGTGGTGCGGGTGAAGATCACCAACTTCGAGGCGGGCAAACCCGACGAACAGGACCTGTTCGAGGTCTCCCAGAAAGGCACGGAGAAAACCTACGTCGAGTTCCTCAGCCCGCGCGACAAGGGGCGGCGCCTGCTGATGCTGGGCGACGACATGTGGATCTACCTGCCCGACACCAGCCGTCCCATCCGCATCACACCGCTGGAGCGGCTGAGCGGCAACGCCTCCAACGGCGATGTGGCGCGCACCAACTACGCCGTCGACTACGACGCGGTCTACCTGCGCACCGAGACGGCCGGCGGCGCCGAGTGCCACGTGCTCGAACTCACGGCGCGGCGCAAGGGCGCCACGTACCGAAGAATTCTCTACTGGCTGCGAGCCACGGACGCGCGCCCCGTAAAGGCCGAGTACTTCCTGGCCTCGGGCAAGCACACCAAGTCCGCCACCTTCGACGAGTATCAGCAAGTGGGCGGCAGAGTGCTGCTGCGCCGCCTGACCATCTACGATCAGATTCGCAAGAACTCGCACAGCGTGATGGAGTATTCGGGCTTCGCGCCGCGCACTCTGCCGGACCGCATGTTCCACCAGGGGCGGTCGGATCGGTTCTGACGTCATGCTCCTCGTACTCGCATTTCTGCTGTTGGCCGACGAACCCGCGCCGCCCGAGCCGCAATCGGAGACGCGCTTTGCGCTTTCGGTGACGGACGAAGGCGCCTGGGCCGCCGGGCTGAGGGCCCCCGGCCCGGAGACGGGCAATCTGCTGCTCATCCAGCCTTCGTTCTCGTGGAGAAGCGGGCAGCGCTGGCGCTTTTCGTCAAGCCTGGCCGGGATCGCTGAGACCCAAGGCGAGACCAGCGCCCGGTTGCGGGTGCGGGAAACCTACCTGGGCTTCACGAGTGGAGACTTCGACTTCTCAGCCGGCAAGCGAATCCTGCGCTGGGGAACCGGCTATGCCTTCACGGCCGCCGGAGTGCTCGACCCGCCGCGCATCGCCACCGATCCCACCGACCGGCTGAACTTGAACGAAGGGCGCGAGATGGTGACGGCGGAGTGGGTCCAGGGCCGACACGCTCTCACCGCCGTCTGGGCCTCCGCCGGCCTGCTTCAGGAGCACCACCCCGGCATGCGGGAAACCGTGGCTTTCCGGTACAACACGCTGCTGGCCGGGTTCGACACGTCGCTGATCGTGGCTCAGGACCGCGGCCGCACCACGTTCACCGGAGCCAGTTTCACACGCGTATTCGGCGAGGCAGTGGAGGTGCACGGCGAATTCGCGCATCGCGACACTTCCGCCGTGCTGCTGGGCGGCAAGTACACGATGCGCTCGGGATTGGGGGCGATCTTCGAGTTCTACGCTCCGGGCGCGGGCCGCCATTACGCGTTCCTGCGCGCCGGAAAATCGCGGCTGCGCGAGTTGCCGGGATGGAAGGAATGGGACGTTGCCGCATCCCTGGTCGTGAACGTTGGCGATCGCAGCCGCATCCTGGTGCTGGATGTCACGCGCCGGATGGGCAACCACCTCTCGTTCTATGGGCACGCGCAGACGCCCAGCGGCAAGAAGTGGCAATCCGAGTATGGTATGATCCCCTACGCCGCGCTGGTCTCAGCCGGATTTCGAGTGCAATTGTGATGCCCTTTCCGCCACAGCATTGCAGGGAAAAGCGCTGGGGGCGGCGCTATCTGCTGCGCGTCACCTGGATCAATTTGGCCGCCGCCGTCACGGCCGCCCTGCTGTTCATTTGGTTCCAGAATGAGACCGGTCTTCGCGCATGGGCCCGGGTTTTTGCGACGTCGCTCATCTACTCCTTCTCGATCGGCACGCTAGCCTCGGCAGTGATGCCCCTGTTGGGCGAACGGACTTACTCGCGCCGGCTCCCGGTGAAATATGCGGTGTACGCGGCCGCATTGCTCGGGCTAACCGTCGTGGGCTGTCTCGTGGGCGGCGGCGTGGTCATGGCAACCGGTCTCAGCCCGCGTGCGGTCTTCTGGAAGAACTTTTACTTCCTGCTGCGCTTCAGCTCGCTCATCGCCCTGACATTCGGCCTCGGCGCTGTGTTCTACGAGACCTTGCGCGTGCGGCTGGAGGAAACCACGCTCGAATTGCGGACGCGGGAACTGGCGGAGGAGCGGGCCAGGAAGCTGGCCGCCGAAGCGCGGCTGTCCTCGCTCGAATCGCGCATCCACCCGCATTTCCTGTTCAACACGCTGAACTCGATCGCCTCGCTGATTCCAGAAGACCCCAGGCGGGCCGAAGACATGATCGCCAAGCTAGCAACCCTGTTGCGCTTCTCGCTCGACTCGGGCCAGCAGGGCCTCGTGCCGCTGTCTCAGGAGCTGCGCGTGGTCGCCGACTACCTGGAGATCGAGCGGGCGCGCTTCGGCGACCGCCTGCGCTACTCGATCGACGTCCCCGTCGAATTGGACTCGGTCCAGGTGCCGCCTCTCTCGCTCCAATCCCTGGTGGAGAACAGCGTGAAGCACGCCATCGCGCCGCGGCGCGAGGCCGGCGAGATCTGGGTGGCAGCCCGCGCGATGGACGGCGGCATCGAGCTCGAGGTCGCCGACACGGGCCCGGGCTTCCTTCTCGAAGCGGCGCCGCCCGGCCACGGCCTCGACAACCTGCAATCGCGGCTGCACGCGCTGTTCGGCGCTACGGCTCGCCTGGAAACCGGCCGGCGGGACGCGCACTACCTGGTGCGCATCCGCCTGCCACAGCCCGCCGCGGCTAGAAACTCATGAGCGCCTCGGAACCGTTCCGCGCCTACCTGGTCGACGACGAGCCGCTCGCGCTGCGGCGCTTGTCGAGGCTGCTCGAGGAGACCGGGCGGTGCCGGATTCTCGGTACTGCCAGCGATCCCGAGGCAGCCCTGGAATTCCTGTCCCGGGAGAGGGTGGACGTGCTGTTCCTCGATATCCAGATGCCTGGGCTGAACGGATTCGAGCTGCTGGCGCGCCTGCCCGAGCAGCCGCTGGTCGTTTTCACCACCGCATTCGACCAATACGCGCTGAAGGCCTTCGAGGTGAACTCGATCGACTACCTGCTCAAGCCGATCGACCGGCGGCAACTGGAGCGTGCGCTGGCGAAACTCGAGCGGTTCCGCGGGGAGTCTGAGCGCCAGCCGGATATCCGCGCGGTGATCGAACAACTGGCTGCCTCGCTGCGCTCGGGGGAGCCGCACTACCCGGATCGCATCGCCTCGCGCACCGGCGAGCGCGTTCAGTTGCTCGACCTGGCCCGCGTCACCCACTTCTTCGCCCGCGATAAACTCACCTTCGCGGCTTCGGGAGGGCGGGCCTACGCGGTGGATCACACCATCAACGACCTCGAGCAGAAACTCGACCCGCGGAAGTTCCTACGCATCCACCGCGCCGTCCTACTGAACCTGGACTGGGTGCAGGAGGTGGATTCCTGGTTCGCCGGGCGGGTGCTGGTGCGCTTGAAGGACGACAAGCGCACCGAGCTCACCGTGGCCCGCGACCGCGTCCGCGCCCTCAAGGAAAAACTGGTGTAGGATGAGGTTCCGCCTGGTCCTGAGCGCTAAGCGCGCCAGCGAGAATATCCCCACCCCCCACCACCTATCAGAAACAACACTAGAAGCACAACCAACAGGGTCATCATTTCACACCTCTTCTCGATTTAATGCAGTGCAGATTGGGGGCCGAAGCGGAATGTATGCGTACATAAGGCAGAAACCCTAGGCTCCCGCAGGTTGTCAGGTGCAAGTCCTGCCGTCCCTAAGGCAAGAAGTGCTTGTTGCAGTATCCGCTGGCTGCGGCCCGCGCCACCGGGTCAGTCCGGCGCGTAGGAGATATCGGCGACCTGGCGTATCCATAGAGGCGCAATGGAATGCCGGAACCTGGAGGCCGATCCCGCCAGAGCTTTGCCGACCAGACACTCCAACTCGGAGCGCGTGTACGACCTTCGGATTGATATCCCGCCGTCGACGGCTACGATGGGAGACGCCAGCGGCGCGAGGAACACGCGGAATAGCGCCAAAGGCAGACGATGGCGCACCAGATCCAGCAGGATGAAGCGGCGGCACGATCGGCCTACGTTTCGGATCAGGGCAACCAGGCCCTCGTCGGAGAGGTGATGACCGAGATACATCGAGAACGCTACATCCGCCATCGGCAGCGGGTCCCGAGTGGCATCCGCCTGGAGGAATGGAAACGACCCATTGAGGGCCCCCGGAGATTTGACGTCCACGCCCACCACTTCGACGCCGAGCTGTTTTCGCACGTCGGCCAACACGCCTCCGTGGCCGCACCCCACATCCATCACGCGCCGAACCGGCAGCGGATCGCGGCGTAGCGCCGCAACGATCAGGCGGGTGTCCCCCAGAAACCGGTGGATGCGAGTCAAGTCCCGGTATGCCCGTACGGCCAGGGCATCCGGGACATCGCCGCGTACCAGAATCTCGGGATCAACAGAGCGGTTCATCGCATCCCTGAGCAGATTATAGTTCATATCGCCGCGCGCGCCGCCCGGTTGGAGTGAAGTGCGTGTTATGGTTGGGTGAATCGGCGCGATTGGCATGGATGCAATTCGGATTCTTGGAGCTGGACCGGCAGGATCGGCTGCGGCGATCGCCGCCCTTTCCGAGTCGGCTGCGGTGCGTCTATTCGAAAAATCGACGTTCCCGCACCACAAGGTCTGCGGGGAGTTCCTTTCCCCCGGCGCATCCCGAATCCTGGAAGCATTGGGCGTGTGGCAGGACTTCCTGGGACTTGGGCCGGCGCGCATTTGCAGATTCGTTCTCCACCTCGGCCCGCGCGCCAAGCGTTGGACGCTTCCCGAATGCGCCTTCGGACTGAGCCGCTACCAGTTCGACCGGCTGTTGTTTGACCGGGCCGTGCGTCTCGGCGCGGAGGTCGATCGTGAACCGGGAGCGGTCCAACGCCTGCTCCGCGGGCACGGCGGGGCGCCAGTGGTGATCGCTACAGGCCGGAATGCGGTGGCCCAACGGGGGAACCGGTTGTTTGGTTTCAAAGCTCACTTCGAAGGCCCCGCGAACGACGCCGTCGAGCTGTTCTTCTTTGAGGACTGTTACGTGGGTGTGAGCGCGGTCGAGAACGGAATCACGAACGTGTGCGGAATCGCCCCAGAGAGCACGCTCCGCCGGTTCAACTTTCAGCCGGATGAGTTGCTGGACCGATGGAGGCCGCTTCGCGAACGGCTCGGGCCGCTCACGCGGAGTATGCGCTGGCTTACCACCGGCCCGTTGGTGTTCTCCAGGAGCGGGTATGACCGGCCTCAATCGACCGTATACCCGGCTGGCGATGCGCTCGGGTTTGTCGATCCGTTCACCGGAACGGGAATGTTCAATGCGCTACTCACGGGCCGGATGGCCGGCCTCGCCGCGACCCGCCAGGCGCCCAGCCAGGCCTACGTGCGGCAGTGCGCGCGATTGCTGGAAGCGCCATTCCGGATGGCGGCGCTGTTTCGCACGGCGCTCCGGTGGGGCTGGGTGGGCCCTCTGGCACACTGCATTCCAGGGAGTTGGCTGTTTCGCCTCACCCGTGCCGCCGAGGCGGATCCACTGTGGCCCTGATCGCGTCAGGGCGAAGCCGACGGCGTGAGGCGCCCCCAGGGAAGGCAGAGTGGGGCAGCAGCGCAGCCTGATGGAACTCGAGGGTCTGGCCCAGGACGTTTGACAGGGCGTGGACGTCGATGAGTACCCGCGCCGGGAACGCTCGTCGTGGAATGGGTAGACGCCCTCCGTGGCGGGATTGTCGGCCTCGATACCGCCCCGCTGATCTACTTTATTGAGCGGGATCCCGTGCGCGCCGCGAAACTGAGGCCGTTTATTGCAGCGGCCGACCGGCGGGAGTTGCGCATCGTGACATCTGTCCTCACACTCCTCGACGTTCTGGTGCATCCGTTGCGACACGGCCGGGACGAGTTGGCGCGCGAATGCCGGGATGTCCTTCTGCGGTCGCCAAGTCTGGCGGCCTACGCTCAGTTCCGAGCCGCGACTGCGAAGGAGCGGTCTCCCAGAGTTGCGGAAGGACCGCTTGGTGGCGCGCGCGGCTCGGAACGACGGATCTCGGGAACCAACAGAAATGTCGCGCACCCTCGGCCGTTTGCGTTCCCCACCCGCGGCGGTATACAGTGGTTCGGTCGCCATGCCGCCCAGGACCGTTCTCATCGCCGATCCGGAGCCGGAGGTTCGGTCGTTCGTCAAGACCGCGCTCGGCAGTTCGGAGTACCGGGTGTTCGAAGCTCGCGGCGGCCTGGAGGCGCTGTGCGTTTGCGCCTGCCATCCGGTGGATCTGTTGCTCATCGCGACCGATCTCGCGGGCATTGACGGTACGCGGTTGGCGGAGAAACTGGCGCACCCGTTCCCCACCATGCGGGTCCTGTATCTCGCCGCGCCGGGAGCGGGAACTTCCGAGGACGCCATCTCCAAGCCGCTGGGCGCGGAGGTCCTGCGAGAGCGAATCCGGCAGGAGTTCGAACTGGCCACGATTCGGAAGCGTCCCGCTACCGAGCCCGCAAGCAGCGAGGCTGGCCGGCAGAAGCGCGCCTGATTCGGCTAGCGCTGGATGAATCGCAGCATCGCCCGGGCCGCCGCATCGTCCTCGCTGGCCAGGTGGATGATCTCCGAGATGTGGCCCTGCCCGGGAATAATCAGCAGCTCCGCGGGCGCCCCGGCATCGCCCAAGGCCCGGTGGAGGCGGCGCGCCTGCGCCGGCAGCGTGGGGTAAGCCCGCTCACAGTAGGCGATCAGGAACGGCGGCGCGCCGGGCTTCACCTGCCAGAGCGGGGAGGCTTCCTTCCGCACCTGCTCGTCTCGGCCGAACACCGATTCCGCCCCTCGGATTTCGTACACGCCACTGAGCGCGATGGTCCCGCGGATGTTGCGCGAAGACAGGCCGTAAGTCCGCAGGTAGCGCGGGTCGAGGGCGAGTAGCGCCGCCAGGTGGCCGCCCGCGGAATGTCCGGCCACGAAGATGCGCTTCGGATCGCCGCCCTGCTCCGCGATGTTGCGCACCACCCAGGCGAACGCCGCCGCCACATCTTCGATCTGCGCCGGATGAGGGTTCCTGGGGGCCAGCCGGTAACTCATCACGACGGTCACGATGCCGTCGTTGGCGAAGCGATTCCCGAGGGCCCCGTACTGCCGACGGTCTCCCATGCGCCATGCCCCTCCATGGACGAACAGGAGCACCGGAGCGTTGCGCGCGTTGATCGGGCGGTAGAGATCCAGCTTGTGTTTGGCTGCGTCCTCGATCTTCCCCGCAGAGTAGGAGATATCTCGCAACACCTCGACGCCGGGCTGATCGGCGCCAGTCGGCGAGAGCCAGAGGGCCGCGGCGAGAAGTAGGTACGTCAATCCTTTGTCGGGGGCATCCGGTAGACGTAGATGGAGTGGGAACGGCCGGACACCGCCACGGTTTCGACCAGCGCCGGCTTCCAGCCACGAATCTTGAAGTCGTGCGATACCACGCGCGCGCCTGGCCGGAGGGACTTCGCGAAAATCGGCTTCAGCCGGTCGTTCGATTCGGTCAGCAGGTACAGGGTAACCACGTCGGCGGGTCTCAAGTCGACTTCGAGCAGGTCGCCCTGGAGGATGGTGACCCGGTTCGCCAGACCTAGCCGGCTGGCCTGGTCCCGGGCCTGCCTGACCAGTTCGGCCGAAAGCTCGACGCCCACTCCTTTGGCCTTGAATTCCCGCGCGGCCGTGATTACGACGCGGCCGTCGCCACAGCCCAGGTCGAAGACCGTCTCTCCGGGCTTGACGTCCGCCGCTTCGAGCATCCTCTCGACCACCGCTTGCGGCGAGGGCACGTAGGGAGCAAGCCGTTCTATCGCCGGCCGTTGGGCCAGGGACGTGCCAGCCACCACGCTCAGAAACAGGATTGCGACAGACCATTGACGCATCTTCATATGACTCACTGCTCGGTCGCGGGGGACGGCCGCCGGCCGCTCCTGAGTTTCACCGCCCGCGAGACGATCTCGCTCACCGCCGCCCACAAATCCCGTGGACGGCTGATGGTGTACTCATAACCCTTGAAAAACTTCACCGCGCGGCCGATGGCGTCCCGCCAGGGCGCCGCTTCCGGCCGCAGATTGTAATTCATGTAAAAGACCGGGTACTCCACTTCTCCCACTTCCTTCAGCGATTCCGTGGGGACGCTCTCCTCGATCAGAGCTTTCGGGCCGGCGAAAATGAGCGCGTCCGGACGATCGTCGCCTCCTACCTCTCTTTGGATGAGATTCGACAGGAACTCCGTTTCACCATTCTTCTGACTTAGCCGTTTTAAATCGATGGTGCCGAGGTTGAGCGATCGCAACGCCTCGCCCAGGGCGGGAAAGTCGATCCGGTTGGCGTTCTGCTGGCGGTAGATGACGCGCTGCTCCTGCAAGTTGAACGCGACCACGGAGAACTTGCCGATGCGCGGTTCCCGCACCACGGTTCGCAGAATGGACACCAGCGCGGCGGTGTCCAGCGGCTGGAGCGTCGCGGCGTGCGCATTCTGCGGGGCGAAGTTCACCAGAA
Source organism: Bryobacterales bacterium (assembly GCA_003137035.1). Lineage (GTDB taxonomy): Bacteria > Acidobacteriota > Terriglobia > Bryobacterales > Bryobacteraceae > Fen-330. The sequence goes on from PLEM01000343.1 coordinate 8,615, forward strand.
TCTTCACGTTCAGGGGCGGATCGCCCTGCGACCGCTCGACGGGGGGCTCATCCTTGAACTCCTCCGCATCCGCGGTCTGCACCGCGCCGGGACCGAGCGACGGCGTGAGCTGCTTGTCTTTGGGCGAGAGCATCGCCTCGGCGTCCCAATAGGAGGAGCACAGACGCTCGATCCGGTCCCGCATCAGCCAATCGACGTGGTACTTGCCTTCGCCCAGGTCGAAGGCGCCCTGCAGGTAGGCATTGCCGGACGCCTCCGCTTCGATCGAAGGCACCCGCACGCGCTGCACGAAGTATACCGGGTCCTCTCGGTGGGCCTCCGGGATCACCCGGAAGATCATGGTCAACTGGTTTTCGGGGCCTGACAACTCTTTCAGTGGGATGCTCACCTCGTAGCCCGCGTGAAAGCGCAGGTCGAAGCCCAACGCAGGCTTCACCGGACTAGCCGAACAGGGCAGGTCCTGGCGCGGCTCCTGGACCTCGAGAATCGCCCGATCGCTGGGAAACATCCGCACCGCGCCGCCGGGCTCGGAGGTGGGCAGCAGGCTCTGCGCCCTGAGAGGAACACACGCGACCGTCAGGACGAAGAACAGGAAGCTGGTCCCGAGTTTCGCGCACGCCATCGTTCAGGCTCCCGGCCGGCCTTCGACTACCATTGTAGCTCTCGTCCCGCCCGGAACAATGATTTCCCAGCCGCCTGCAATCCGCTCGTGGCCGCCGGCACGGACACCCGACCGCCCGGATGCAGCGGGCCGGCACACTGGCAAGTTATTGAATCTATAAGGCAACTCGCTATCTGGAAAACCCGATAGCCGCGTTTGCGAGGTTATGGTACAGTGCAAGGGAATATGGCATCCCGAAGCGTTAACAAAGTGATTCTGATCGGCCACCTCGGCCGGGACTCCGAGACTCGGTTCACCACCGGGGGCGCCGCCAAGACCACCTTCTCCGTGGCCACCAACCGTCGCTGGAAGGATCAGCAGACCGGGGAGTGGAAGGAAGAAACCGACTGGCACAACATCGTGCTCTGGCGGCAGGAGAATGTGGCCAACTACTTGACCAAGGGAGTGCAGGTATACATCGAAGGCCGCCTGCAAACCAGGAATTACGAAGACAAGGATGGCAAAAAGGTATACATTACGGAGGTCGTCGGCGATAGCGTGATCCTGCTGGGCAGCCGTGGCGCCGCCGAGGCCGCTGGCGCGGAAGGTGCGCAAGCGCAGCCCGCCTCAGCCCCACGGGGTCCCCAGCGCGTTCCGTCCGCCGCTCCCGCGGCCGCCCCCGCTCCCGCCCCCGAGGAAGGCGACGGCGGCGTAGTCAGCGACGACGACGTGCCGTTCTGATTTCGGTGCGGGAGGTTTCGCCCGCCTTAGGATCTGTCGCCAAGCTACAGGTCCACTCCGCTCAACCGCTCCGTTGAAGACGCAATCCGCGCGGAGTAGGATAAGCTTCCGGCTTGTCCGGTTTCATCCGGCAGGCAGCCAGGACAAGGCTGGAGCCTTATCCTACTGCGTCTTCATGACCATCGGTGGGCCGCAGGCCCATGGGCGCTCCCTGGCGGTTGAGCGGCTATTTGATGACAGACCCTTAGTTCAGCCCAGCAGGTCGAGGGCGCCCTCGATCTCGGTGCGCGCGTGCGTGTCGCTGGCGCGGACGGCGGCTTCGACGCCACTGGCATACATCTGGCGGGCATCTTCCACGCGTCCCAGACGCTCCAGCGCCTGCCCGGCGTGGAAGTATGCGTAGGCGTAGTCGGGGTGGCTGGAGATCAGCGCCCGGTATTCGGCCACCGCCTCCTCCAGACGCCCGGCCTTCCCGTACTCCATCGCCAGTCCATAGCGTGCCAGCCGGTTGGCGGGGTCCTGCGCCAGGAGTGTCCGCAATGCCTCAAGACGGTCGGTCATTGGCTTCTATGCTAATATACCTGCGATGGCGTGTCCGTATTTCTACCCTCAGGCGCGGTCCGAAGAGAAAGCGAAACATCCCCGTTTGCCGCTGGGGGACCCGCACACGGGGCTGTGCCGCGTCGATCCGATGCGCGACTGGCGCCCCGATGAGGCCACGCTACGCCAATGCTGCAACCTCGGCTACGCCCGCCTGCGATGCCCCCGGTTCCCCCAGGAACCCGGTCCGGACGCGATTCGGTTCAGCATCACCGGCGACCAGGATGGCGTGCTGAAGGTCTTCTACGTCACCGAGCAGGATCACTCAGCGCTCGAACACGGAACACTGGAGTATTCGGCCACCGCCGGCGGTTTTCTGGACGCCCACTCGAACCAGTTGCTCCAGAAGCAGGCGCAAGCCTACGTGGAGAGCTACCTGCGGCGGAAACACCAGCCGGAAGAACTGGCCAAGAATCCCCATCGGCGCTGATCCGAACCCCGTGAACCCAACCTTTAAGTACGTCCCGGCGAGCCAGCCCCCCAGCGACGCGCCGGAGGGGCCGCTAGCGGCCAGACCGGTGCGCGAGTCCGCCTCCGAGTATTCCGAGCTGGCCCTGCCCAATGACGCCAACGTGCTCGGTTTTCTGCTGGGAGGCAAGGTGATGCACCTGGTCGACCTTGCCGGGGCCTTGGCCGCCATGCGGCACGCCCGCCGTCCGGTGGTGACGGCCTCCATCGACCAC
>PLEM01000033.1 GCA_003137035.1 Bryobacterales bacterium
TCTCGGTCTCTTCCTTGAAGGTGGTCTCGATGACGCCGGCCTTGAGGCAGCCGAGCGCGAGCGCGTAAGCCAGAGCGCGCTGCAGGGCCTGGCCGGAGGCATCCTGGTGGACAGCGACCAGGGCGGGGACGCCAACTCCCTCGGTGAACAGTTCGCGAACCCGGTGGCCGGGGGCCTTGGGGGCGATCATGGAGACGTCGACGTCCTTCGGCGGAACGATCTGGCCGAAGTGAATGTTGAAGCCGTGGGCGAACATGAGGGTCTTACCGGCGGTCAGGTGCGGGGCGATGCCCTCGTTGTAGACGGCCTGTTGATGGTGGTCGGCCACCAGGACCATGATGACATCGGCCTGCTTGCAGGCTTCGGCGGCGGTCATGACCGGGACGCCGGCGGCTGCGGCCTTCTCCCAGTTTCCGCTGCCGGGCAGCTCGGCGGCGATGACGTCGATGCCCGAGTCGCGCAGATTGAGCGCGTGGGCGTGGCCCTGGCTGCCGTAGCCGATAATCGCGACGGTGCGGCCTTTCAGATCTGTCAGAGTTGCGTCTTGTTCATAGTAGCGTTTTGCCATTGAATTACTCCGTTGTAAGTGTATTCTTGGTTCTTAGCGCTTCGCCCCGCGTGGGAATGGGCGGGGAGAGGCGCAGTTTCTTGGTTTCGAGCGAGACGGCGATGAGTCCCGAGCGGGTAACTTCGATATCGCCGTAGGCCCGCATGACATCGATGAATTCGTCAAGTTTTTCCGGATCGCCGCTGGCCTCGATGGCGAAGCCCTCGAGGGAGGAATCCACCACGCGGGCGCCGAAGATCTCGGCTTCCTTGAGGATGGCGGTGCGGGTCTCCTTCGGGGCGCGAACGCGCAGCAGCAGCATTTCGCGCGAAACGGCGGGGCTTTCGCTGAGGTCGCTGGCCTGCAGGACGTTGATCAGCTTGTTCATCTGCTTGACCACCTGCGCGCGCAGGTTGGGATCGACGTCCACCACGATGGTCATGCGCGAGAGCGTGGGATCGAGCGTGCGAGCGACCGTGAGACTCTCGATGTTATAGCCGCGGGCGCCGATCACGCCGGTGATGCGCATCAGGGCGCCGGGTTTGTTCTCGACTAAAAGCGAAATCACTTGTATCATCGGATCACCTTTCCCCGAGCAACCTACTTCGGCACCACGACGGGCTGCGGCGGCCCCAGAACCATTTCGTCGATGGCGGCGCCGGCCGGAACCATCGGGTAGACGTTTTCGTACTGCGAAACCCGGACGTTGAGCACGAACGGGCCAGGCTCGCCAACGGCCGCCTCGAGGGCGGGCCGGAGGTCCTCGGGCCGTTCGATGGTGCGGCCCTTGATCCCATAGGCGCCGGCCAGTTTCTCGATGTCCGGGAAGCCTTCCAACTCGACCGCGCAGGTGCGGTTGTTATAGAAAAGCTCCTGCCACTGCCGCACCATTCCGAGGTAGCCGTTGTTGGAGATGACGATCTTGACGGGAAGGCCGTGGTTGGAGATGGTGCAAAGCTCGGGGATGGACATCTGGAAGCCGCCATCGCCGACCACGGCGAAGACCAGCTTGCCGGGATGCGCGAACTGCGCCCCGATGGCGGCGGGCAGGCCGAAGCCCATCGAGCCGAGGCCGCCGGAGGTTAGCCAGAGGCGCGGCTCCTCGAAGTGGATGAACTGGGCGCACCACATCTGGTGCTGGCCCACGTCGGAAGCGACGATGGCGCGGCCCTGGGAGATGCGGTCGATCTCCATCATCAGGTGCTGGGGCTTGATCTCGTCGGCGGATAGGGCGGGCTTGAGTGGATGCTCTTCCTTCCAGGCGCGGATCTGGCCCCACCAGGCGGTGCGCTTGGCGGAATTGACGGGGCGCATCTGCGGCTCCAGTTCGGCGACAACTTTGACGATCCGGCCGAGCACGCGCTTGGCGTCGCCCACGATGGGCAGATCGGGGACGCGGTTCTTGCCAATCTCGGCGGGGTCGATATCCAGATGGATGACCTTGGCGTGGGGGGCGAAGGCGGCGAGCCGGCCGGTGACCCGGTCATCGAAGCGCGTGCCGAGGGCGATGAGCAGGTCGCAGTGGGTCATGCCCATGTTGGCGGCGTAACTGCCGTGCATTCCGGGCATGCTCACGTAATTGGGATGGCTGCCCGGCAGGGCGCCCAGGCCCATCAGCGTGCAGACGGTGGGGATGTCGACCAGCTCGACCAGCTCGCGAAGTTCCGGCGAAGCGTCCGAGGAGATAATGCCGCCACCTGCGTAGACGAGCGGCCGTTCGGCGTCCCAGATCATCTGGGAGGCGCGGCGAATCTGGCCGGTGTGGCCCTCGGTGTAGACCTTGTAGCCGGGCAGGTGAATCGAGGAGACCGGCGAATAATGCGCCTGGCCCTGGAAGACGTCTTTCGCAATGTCCACCAGGACGGGGCCGGGGCGGCCGGTGGCGGCGATGTAGAAGGCCTCGTGAATCACCCGCGGCAGATCGCCGATGGATTTGACCAGGTAATTGTGCTTGGTGCAGGAGCGCGAGATGCCGAAGGTGTCGGCCTCCTGGAAGGCGTCGCTGCCAATCAGTTTGCTGTGGACCTGGCCGGTGATGGCGACCATCGGGATCGAGTCGAGCATGGCATTACCGATGCCGGTGACCAGGTTCGTGGCCCCGGGGCCGGAAGTGCCCAGGCAGACGCCCACCTCGCCGGTGGCTCGGGCATAGCCGGCGGCGGCGTGGGCGGCGCCCTG
>PLEM01000433.1 GCA_003137035.1 Bryobacterales bacterium
GTCTGAAGAGGCACTTGCAGAATTCCTGCAAACCGCTCCCTTGCGGTCGCGGCTCGGTTACGGCTCCAGACCGAACCGCCGCGTCAGCGCAGGTAGAAGAGGCTGAGGCGGGGGAGGCCGGCGGATTCGAGCAGGCGGCGATCCAGGAACTGGCGTTCGAGCATGGCGATCTGTTCGGCGGCCATCTTAGCGCGGTAGGGGCGGAGCTGGAGGTCGAATTCGCGGCGAGCGGCGACGAGGTCGTCGTCGGTCTGGCGGGTGCGGGCAGCGGCGATCATCTTGTCCTCGAGCGCGGCGAGCCGGCGCTCGAGTTCTTCGAGGTCGCCGTAGTGCGTTTCCACCTCGGCGATCAGCCGGTCGAGCGCGATGGCGACCTCCTCGAAGAAGGCCTTACGCAATTGAGCGGCGTTGGCCGCCAGGTACGCACCGAGCTCGTCGAGCGAGAAGGGCGGCGCGGCGGCTCTCGATTCAGCGCGCGGCGCAGCGCCGGCCATGATCTGGGCCTGCTCAATCACCGCCTGGGCGCAGTAAGCCAGCGAGTTGATCGCCCGGACCTTGGACTTGCGGCCGCGCCACTTCTCGAAGGCGTCGTCGATGCCGCGCAACACCGCCTCGAGGGGGAGACCCGCCTCCTTCCAGCACTCGATGAGCGCCCAGTCCAGGGGCGAAAGCAGAAACAGGCCGGTGCCACGGGTCTTCTGGAAATGCTCCTCAACCTCGGTGAAGTAGTTGAAGTAGTTGCCGGGCCAAAGCTCGTCGTTCATCGCGGCCGGTTCCGCTCCCAGATCAGCTCGAGGCCCTCGAGCGTGAGGTCCGCATCCACCTGCTTCAGGAAGCGCGATCCGCGCACGATGAGGTTGGCCTGGCCGCCGGTTGCGGCCGTGCGCGTTTCCGGGCCCAGCGCTTCGAAGAGCCGCTCGAGGATGCCGTCGATCATCCCAATGGCCCCGTAGTAGATGCCCGACTGCATGCTGCCGACCGTGTTCCTGCCGATGAGGCTGGCGGGCTCGCGGATGTCCACCAGCGGCAGGCGCGCGGTCTTGGCGAACAGCGCCTCGAGGGCGATGCCAATGCCCGGGCAGATCAGGCCGCCCCGATACTCGGCGTCCGCCGAAACGACGTCGAAGGTGATGGCGGTGCCCAAATCGACGATCACACACGGGCCTCCGTACTTATGGAACGCGGCGACGCTGTTGACGATGCGGTCCGCGCCGACCTCCTGCGGATTGTCGTAACAGATGCGCAGGCCGGTATCGGTCTGGGGCGTCACGAACATGGCGTCCACGCGGAAGTAGCGGAGGGACATCGCGGCCAGCGAGGAGTCCAGTGGCGGCACCACGCTGGCGATGATGACGCCATCGACGCGGGCCAGGTCCAGCGAGGAGAAGCTGAACAGGTTGCGCAGCAGAATGCCCCACTCGTCGGAGGTCTGTTCGTGGACCGTTTGCAGACGCCAGTTGGCGATGAGCCGGCGGTCTTCGAAGACCCCGATGGTGACGTTCGTGTTGCCAACGTCGAGTGCCAGTAACATAACGCTCCTTAGCCGGCTGGCCGGACGCCTCCCGCTAAGATCAGTGTACGCGCGCCGTCGGGCCGGCGCAGGTAGAGGAAGCCGCTGGGGTCGAGTCCGTCAGTCACTCCTTCCATCGCGTCCACGACGACGCGTTTGCCGTGCACGTAGCTGGAAGCGCGGGAGAACGCCTGGATAATGGCGTCGCGGCCTTCATCGACGAGGATTCCGGTGAGGCGCTCGACGGATTCGAGCAGGTTTTCGAGGAGTTGGTCGCGCGAGTGGTGGCTGCCGGAGGCCAGGCGCAAGGAGGTCGCCAGCGCGGCGAGGTCGTCGGGGAACGCGGACTGGTTGACGTTGATGCCGATGCCGGCGATGAAGGCGGGGCCCTCGGTTTCCACCAGGATGCCGGCGCACTTCTTGTCGCCGATCAGGACGTCGTTGGGCCAGCGCAGGTCGCAGGCCAGGCCGGTCGAGTTGGCGATGGCTTCGGCGGTGGCGAGGCCCAGCGCCAGCGAGAGCACGGGGGCGCTCGCCGGGGGGAGGGCGAGCCTCAGGACGATGGAGACGTACAAGCCAGAGCCGCGCTCGGAGTGCCAGGCGTGGCCGTGCCGGCCGTAGCCGGCTGTCTGCTCATCGGCGACGACCGTGGTGAGAGAAGGGCAACCCTCTCGCGCCAGCTTCGCCGCCTCCTTCATCGTGGAAGGGCAGATTGGGAGCCGGACGATCATAGCTCCAGCCGGAAATTGAGATCGAGGGCGGTGGCCGAATGGGTGATGGCGCCACAGGAGACGAAATCTGCGCCGGTTTCGGCGTAAGCGCGCACGTTTTCGAGGGTGATGCCGCCGGAAAGCTCGACGGTGGCGCGGCCGGCGATGTAGCGGATCTCGGCGGCCGCCTGCTCGGGAGTCAGGTTGTCGAGCAGGAGGCGCGTGGCGCCACAGGAGAGCGCCTCATCGAGCTCGGCGCGGGTGCGGACCTCGATCTGCGGCTCGCCTCGTTGTTTCGCCCGCTCGAGAGCCGCCCGCACGCCGCCCGCGGCCACGATGTGGTTGTTCTTGATGAGAATGGCGTCGTAGAGGCCCATGCGGTGGTTCACCACTCCGCCGGCGGCGGCGGCCATTTTTTCGAGGCGGCGGAGCCCGGGCGTGGTCTTGCGGGTGTCGAGGATGCGGCAGCCGGTGCCGGCCACGGCATTGACGTAGCGGCGCGCCAGCGTGGCGATGCCGGTAAGCCGCTGTAAGAAGTTCAGGGCCGTGCGCTCGCACTCGAGCAGCTTGCGGGCGGGGCCGCGGACAGAAGCCAGGGGCTCGCGGGAATGGCACTCATCGCCGCTGCGCTTGAAGAGATCGGTCTCGTCGTAGATCAGGGGCAGAAGCTCAACGCCGGCCAGGATGAGGGGCTGGCGGGCGAAGAAGCGGCCCGAAGCGCGCATTTCGGCGGGGACGCAGGCTTCGGAGGTGATGTCTCCAGAGCCGATATCCTCGGCGAGCGCGCGCCTCACCGTCTCGAGGATCTCGGGGTGGTGGACGTCGAACGTCATTGCGGTGGCGCGAGCGCGCTGCGGCTCTTGGCGAGCTGGGCTTCGTATTCGGCGAGTTTCTGACGGATGGTGTTGACCACGTGCTCGGGCGCGCGCGCCACAAACTCCTGGTTGGCGAGCTGGCGCTGGGAATTGGCGATCACTTTCTCGAGCTGCTCGATCTCCTTTTCGAGGCGTTTCCGCTGGAGCTCGACTTGGGCCTGCGGGATGCGGAGCGCGAGATCGAATTCGGTAGTCGAGCGCTTGACTCCCTGGACCTCGGCCGGCGCCGGCTCCGCGCGGACCTCGAGCTTGAGGTTCGCCAGCTTCTGGATGGCGTCGATCTGCTTGCGGGCGACATCGGCGGCCGCGGTCGGCGAGTAGAAGACGCCCTCGAGCTGCTCCTTGGGATTCGCGCCCATGTCGGCGCGGAGGTTGCGCGCCGCGGTGACGATCTCCTGGAGGAGCTGCATCTGGCGCTCGGCGGGGTGATCGGTGACGTGGATGTCGTACTGCGGATACTGGCTGAGGGCGATGGAGATGGGCCGCGCGGCGGCTCCCTGTGCGAGCCGCTGCCACAGCTCCTCGGTGAGAAACGGCATCACCGGGTGGAGCAGCCGCAGCGACGCTTCAAAGACGGTGAGCAGGTTGCGCCAGTGCGGGTCCAGGCCGGAGTTCTCGCTGAAGCGCAGCTTCTTGATCTCGAGGTACCAGTCGCAGAATTCGTGCCAGAAGAACTGCCAGAGCAACTGGGCGGCTTCGTGAAAGCGGTAGCGGTCGATAGCGCGGTTCACCAGATCGGCGCAACTGTTCAGGCGGCTGAAGATCCAGCGGTCTTCGAGCGGAACTCCTTCGAAGCCGGCGCTAACCGGCTCGGGGCGGTAGGAGACGGCCTCCTCGGGCACCCAGGGCGGGACGCCGGAGCGCTCCATATTGAGGAAGATGAAGCGGGCGGCGTTCCAGATCTTGTTGGCGAAGGCGCGCGCGCTCAACATGCGCTCTTCGGTGAGCACGATGTCGGTGCCGGGGGCCGCGCCGAGCAGCATGGACATGCGGACGGCGTCGGTGCCGTGCTTCTCGGTGACCTCCAGCGGATCGACGACGTTGCCGCGAGTCTTGGACATCTTCTGGCCCTCGGGGTCGCGGACCAGCGCGTGGATGTAGACTTCGCGGAAGGGAACATCGCCGGTGGCTTCCAGGCCCATCATGATCATGCGGGCGACCCAGAAGAAGAGGATGTCGAACCCGGTGATCATCAGCGAGGTGGGGTAGTAAGCGCGGAGGTCGTCGGTTTCCTCGGGCCAGCCGAGGGTGGAGAAGGGCCAGAGGCCGGAGCTGAACCAGGTATCGAGCACGTCGGAGTCCTGCTCGAGGCGGGAGGAGCCGCAAGCGCAGGATGCGGGCGCCTCGCGGGCCACCAGGATCTGGCGGCAATCCTGGCAGTGCCAGGCGGGAATGCGATGGCCCCACCAGAGCTGGCGCGAGATGCACCAGTCGCGGATGTTGTACATCCACTCGTAATAAGTCTTGGTGGAGTTGTCGGGGGTGAACTGGATACGGCCGTCCTCGACGGCGCGGATGGCGGGCTCGGCGAGTTGCTTGGTTTTGACGAACCACTGAGTGGAGATGAGCGGCTCGACCGGGGTCTTGCAGCGCTGGCACTTGCTCAAGCTGACCTGGTAGGGCTCGATCTTCTCGATGAGGCCGAGAGCTTCCAGATCGGCGACGACGCGCTTGCGGGCCTCGAAGCGGTCCAGGCCGGCGTAGGGGCCGGCGGCGGCGGTCATGTGCGCGGTGTCGTCGATGACCTGGATCTTGGGCAGGTTGTGGCGGCGGCCGGCCTCGAAATCGTTGAGGTCGTGGGCGGGCGTGACTTTGACGACGCCGGTGCCGAACTTGGGATCCGCCACCTCGTCGAGGATGATGGGGATCTCGCGGTTCATGAGCGGCAACTGGACGGTTTTGCCGTGCAGATCGCGGTAGCGCTCGTCGGAGGGATTGACGGCGCAGGCGGTGTCGCCGAGCATGGTCTCTGGGCGGGTAGTGGCCACCACCAGGCAGCGCGAGGCGCCGGTGACCGGGTAGCGGATGTGCCAGAGGTTGCCGGCCACAGAGTCGTGGGGCGCTTCGAGGTCGGAGAGCGCGGTCTGGCAACGCGGGCACCAGTTGACCATGTACTCGCCGCGGTAGATGAGGCCCTTCTCGAAGAGGCGGACGAAGACTTCGCGGACGGCGCGGGAGAGGCCGGGGTCCAGGGTGAAGCGCTCGCGGGACCAGTCGCAGCTTGCGCCGAGGCGGATCATCTGGCGCTTGATGGTGTCGCCGTAGCGTTCCTTCCAGGCCCAGACGCGGCGCTCGAACTCGGGGCGGCCCAGCGTGCGGCGGTCCAGACCCTCGGCGGTGAGCTGGCGCTCGACCAGCATCTGGGTGGCGATGCCGGCGNNCGGTGTGCTCGAGCATGTGCCCGATGTGCAGGTTGCCGGTGACGTTGGGCGGAGGGATTACCAGCGAGAACGGGCGGCCGGGGCCGTTGGCGTAGGCGCGGAAGACGCCCGAGTCGATCCACCACTGCGCCCAATGCGG
>PLEM01000387.1 GCA_003137035.1 Bryobacterales bacterium
TGCCCGGCGGGATGACGACGCGACCGTCGGCCAGGATCGGGTACGCGGTCCGCAAATAGACGCGATCCCCCTCGCCGGACTGCTTGGAACTCAGGCTGTTGATCAGCAACAACGGCACGTTCGTCCCCGCGGGGACCACGAAGCGCTGGACCGGACGCTGTGGTTCGGCGGCCGCCTGCCGGACCGGTTCGACCGGACGCGGCCGCTCGTACACCAGCGTCGATTCGGATTCGCCCCCCAAGCGCACGATCTCGCGGCGTATAGTCAGCGTCGCGCCGTTGCGCGAGAGCTCCCAGCGGTCCATCTGTGTGTAGCCGCCATGGGAGCCGCTCACCAGCGTGTTGATGAGCAGCGCCCTTCCTTCCCACTTCAACACGGTGTTGGTGACCACTCCACCGGAACTGGCCTTCGAAGCTTTTCCGTCGAAAGCCGCCGACCAGACCACCGGCGTCTCGATGCACCGCAGCGTGGCGCCGCGCTGCTCGATCTGCATCTCGGAGGCCGGAGGGACGGGCAGCCGGCCGAGCGTGCTGCGCTCTCGGTTCAGCTTCCAGGCACCCGAAAAATCCGGATCGGCGGCCAGTCCGGGCGAAAGGCAAAGGGCAACTGCGAGAATGTGTTTGAATAGAGACGTCATTTGTCCGAAAATGGCCCCTGGAGACGGAGTATCGCAATGAGAGTGGCCATCTTCATCCTGAGTATATCGCTCGCGGCCGCCCAGAGCGACAAGTGCGCGATCGAACGGTCGAGGGCACGGTTCTCAACGCAAGGGCCGAGGAGCCGGCCAGGAGGGCGCCGGTGTTGCTGTTGCCGGCCGACGCGCCATCCACCCCAACCTCCGGCGCGGTGACCGACGGCGCCGGGAAACTTAAACTGACCGGTGTCGATCCCGGAAGGTACTCCGCCCTGGTGGCAGGAATGGTTTCACTTAAGTTGTGGAGAGCGCCGGGGCCTCGCCCTCCGCATTGACGCTCGCCGCCGGCCGTACGGGTATTCCGCGCGCGACGACCAGGGCTATTGCCGCATTCACAACCTCCTCGCCGGCCGGTACTACATTGGTGCTACTGGTGTGTGGGCGATCCTTTCGATGATAGCTGCAGGCAGCCCGATCCAACTCCGGGAGGGCCAGGAGCGCCGAACGGTGGACTTCCGGCTCACTCCCGTGCGCGCCGTGACGCTGTGGGGACGTGCTTCACCCCTCCCGCCGGCGGCCACGGTGTGGGCGCTCTTGAACTCCCGCTCGGCAGCGAGGTAGTCTGGCATCGCTGCCGGCGTCCGTTATGCCCTGGAGACGCCGGCGACGCGAGTCGATCAGCGCTGCGGAGCGAAAAAGCGCAACGTGTTGGTGCGGAAGTCGCTGGGCAACTGAAAGACCAGGTCGGAGCCGCTGCTGCCCCAGAGCACGGCAAAGTCGCCGGCGACGCGTGGTCCGGAAAGTACGGTTTGCGACCATTGCCCGAGTTGCCGGTCGAGCTTGAAGACGAAATAACCTTCGTGCAGTCCCGCGTCCCTCATGGAAACGAACACGTCGCCGAAATCCGGCATGGCTACCCCATCCACCATCAAGTCGGTCTTGAGGCTGGGCAACCGGGGGATCGGGTAGCTCGTGATTTCGCCCGCCGACGAAACCTCGTGATAAGCGCCCTGGCCGTCGTTCAGCCAGTGAAACCATCCCACGCGGTCCGCCGAGGTCAGCAGGTAGCCGTGGTGTCTGTTGAGTTCGACGGGGTTTCGGAAACTGGAGCGCGGCAAGAATGCCCCCAAGGGCTTCCCGGACCGATCGAAGTGCCGCAGCACGCTCGCGTTCAAGTTGACGCCGCTCTTTTCCGAACGATTGGCATTCTGCTCGTAGCCCACCGTCCACAGAGTTCCGTCCGGAGCCACCGTGATCAGGACCGGCCAGTACGGCTCCATGCGAATCACCCGTTCGGCATTGCCGTCGGCCGAAATCAGGGCAATAAACGGCGCGCCTCTTCCGTCACTGGCATAGGATGCACCGCAGGCGGCGATAGATCCGTCGGCACTCCTGGCGTACCCGTCCACATAGGTTTGCGCCGCCTCGGGAATGGTGAGGGTAGCGCTCAAAACCTGGGTGCCGCTGCTATCGAAAACCAGAACGGACGGCGACGCCACGCCCAATACGCTCTGTTCCACCACCAAGGAGTTTCCCGTCCAAAAGGGAACGCGCTTGCCATCGAGGGAATAAGGGATCGTCAGGCTGGCTCTGGAAGGAACCAACGAAGGGGTTTCGCCGACGGCGGCGACAGGCGCCACAAGCGCCGCAACCGCCAAACAGCCGAACATCTTGCCAGCAAACATCGGTGCCTCCTTCTGGCCGGATTACGGACAATCGGGGTTGTTACACGTGCCGAAATAGCAGTTGCAATCCTGGCCGTTGCAAAGGCTGTAGGCCAACATTTGCAAACCCTGGTCCGCCGGCCCCGGTTTGTAGCCAAGGAGAGCCCATTTGCCCACGCATTCCGAGTGGCAGTAGGTGTAATCAATGTCTACTTCGCAGGCCATGCACGGCAACCCTGGACAATAGGCGTGAACGACCGCGCCGATACCAAGCATCCTTCCGACGTGCGCCAGGAACCCTTGCTTGCGGGACCCACACTCTCGGGCCTTCGGGAGATGTGCCAGGTTGACGCGGAGCTTTGCGTCTGGCTTCAGTCCATCAAAGAAGTTGCGGAGCGGCCTTCCCGAAGCCGTCGTGATTCGGATTCTGTCTGGCTGGTGCTGCGGAACCGGCCGGATGCTCAAGATCGAAACGACGATCGCCAACGTGGCGGCCAAGCCGATGATTGATGGGTACCAACGGCTCACGTATACCATCATATTCCGCAGGCCAGTCGGGGTCAAACAAACATTTTCCGGCCTTTCCCACGACTCCGAATGCGAAAAGGACTCCAAATATAACCCAGATCGGCCATCGCTCGCGCCAACCCAAACGGGACCACGCATCTGGCACACAAGGCCGAGCACGCGGTGGAAATGGAATGCGGAGCGGTGATCGGGGTGACGCTGCAACCGGCCGGCCAGGGCGACACCACGACCATCCGGGAAACCCTGGCCGAGGCTGGTGAGACGGTTGCGCACCTGATTGGAGCGGGAAGCCGGGAAGGCGCCGCGGCAAGACCCGCAGGTACATGAGCGGGGCAGAGAAGAGGTGGTCGCCGGCAGGGGCTGCCACAACGGCAGCACAGTGCGGGCCATCGAGGAGGTGCCCTCCAGAAGTCACATGCCGGAGCCGCAGCGGAAGCGGCGCAAGTGGGCGGGCAAGGTGGCCGAGCAGAAGGCGGTGCATGACAATCTGCGGCGGGTCCGCGGGAGTTACGGCAAACAGCTTCCGAAGAAGCGTGGCGAGTTGATCGGGCGCTGCTTTGCACACTGCTATGGGACCGGCGGGATGCGATGGCTGCATCTGCGAGGGCGCGAAAACGTTCTGAAGCGCCAGTTGATCGACGTCGGCTCATTCAATCTGAGTCTGATCCTGCGGCGGAGCCCGGGCCCGGGAACGCCGCGGGAGCTCCACAACCGTGAGGCGGAGCTCATTTTCGAGATTCTGTGGCTGAGTACGGCGTTGGAAATGGCCGCCAGGCGACTTCGGCGGGTTTGGGCTGCTCCACTACGCAAAAACCGCAGAACCAGGTCTCCGCTCGCCCCGCGTCGCCGCCGCCGAGTTTCGCGGGGGGTACGCCATAGGCTGTTAGCGCGGAGCTGCGGGAGCGGGCCCGCCGCTCAGTTCATTCTCGTCGAAGGCCAGGGGGCGGTCCAGAACCATTTCGAGGCTGCTGCCCCTGGGCAGCACGGCGTCCGGCC
>PLEM01000254.1 GCA_003137035.1 Bryobacterales bacterium
GTGGTCGCGGCGCGCCCGGCGAAGCCCTGCAACTGGAAGTTCCGGCGCGGGTCGAATATTTGGAGCGGTTCTGAAGGCAAGATGTGGCCGATCACTTTATGAGGGAATGGCGATTCCTAAAGTGCTGGAAATAGTCCGACGTTGCCCAACGCCGGATCTTGAGGCGCGATCCGCGCGCTCCCAAGCCCTGCGCAGTGAGTCACGACTACTCTCACAGAACGCCCAGGCCTCCTGTTTCGTGTGTTTCCGACCTCTGTGACCAAGTAATCTTCACAGCACCGGGAGTTGCACCAGTTTGAAGGAACACTCGGTGCTTCACGGGATCAATCGACACCGACCCACCCCGCACTCCACACTTCTTCGCAGAGAACTTGAACGAAGCCGCAATCCTAGGGTCTCTCAGCCGATGTGTGTAACTACAAGTGACGGTCGGTCAAGATTATGCTCAATGAAATCCAACAACAATCGTCTGTTGCTCTCTGTGCTAGATTCCAGGCTCCAGAAGTGAGTTGGAATGGCACATTGGTCAAACGGCAAGACTGTGCCTTGCTGAGCCATCACGATGACCGAATTCCCACGGCCAAGCGCGTATCCTAGCTCCACGAAACAGTTCAGTCTCAGTCCAGTGACATCAACAATAGCGAGATCAGAATAGTGCAAACGCTCGAAGATCTCGACATTCAGAAATGCATGTTCCGTTCTTTCGGCACCCATTTCGAGCCTGCGATAGCCGAGGCTCTCGACAATCGGATCGACCACGTTGCGGAAGTAATGCTCAACGGAAGAGAATTCTTCCTCCTTGTTGTTGAGCAGCCTCACGTAGAACGCGTGGGGCGCGTCCAGCGCCGCCAGGAGTCGCATCACGGCATCCGCCACCACCTCCCTGTCAGCGGTTCCATTCTTTGTTTTCATCCCAAGAAGAAGAGATGCACCGGATTCAGCCAGGTCTGGCCGCAGCCTCAAGAATGCTTTAGGATTGGCCTGCGCTTCGCGGTTCAACCGCTCAGAACCTCCTGTGCCGTCTTCCCGACTTGCCCCGATCGGCAAGTCGAGCGGAATCACAGACCGGTGTCGGGACTGGTACACACTCGCGAGATGCTCGACTCCTGTTCCGCCTCCCAGACAGATTAGTGCACTCCCGAATTGGGCTTGCCGATCGCGGAGCATTGCTCCAGACCGGGCACCAGGTTGAATGTACTCCACTCGAACAACGCCTGATCTCAATAGTCTTTCCCACATCGCACGCCGGTGGTCCGGGATTTCTTGTTCCGCCTTCTCGGAAATGACTATGACCAGCGGTGGCCGACTATGTGGCCAAGGGAGCCGTCCTTGGGTGACGACCGAATCCGCTGCCTCCAAAATGGTCCAATCAAAGATGATTGCGGGGGAACCCGGAATACCGGCCGCTTGTACTGGTTCCTTGCCTGCGAACAGAACCAAGCCGCCACCACTGCGAAGAATCTCCGTTGCGATGCCTCGCACGAGCTCGTGTGCATATCGAATCAGTGCAGTATCACGTAACTTGCTAGCGCTGCCCGCGAAGTGAATGTACTTGCCGTTGACGGGGTGCGTTATCGCCGCCATGTCACGCTTCCTTCAGTTCCCCTCGCAGAAAAGCATTGAGATAGTCTTGGTGCAGCGTTGCGAAACGCCACAAGACAATGTCGACAACTGAAACAGGATCACCGACGTACTCCGCGATTGTGCTGCAGAGATCTGCGGGCTGGTTATAACCGGAGAGTGCAGCGAGCCGGCACATGTGCCGATCCGGCTTTGCGACAGACAAGCCGATGTTCTTCGCTATGTGAAAACTCGTCGTTGGCCCTATGTACGGAAATTGCCGGAGCGCCGCAATTGGATCCAGGTCAATTTCCTCTCGAACCGCCCCGAATCCTTTCTCATGGATAATCGTGGCGGCCTGGGCAATCGCTTCGATCTTCGGCTTGTGCCGAAAACAGAGCAACGCCGAACGCACGCACTGATCGCGGTGCGACACGATCTGGTGCGCAGAAGCCCAGCCGAAGAAAGCCTCGCTTATACTAGAAAACTTCCGCCGGACGACAGCCTCACGCATTCCCGATGAAAGAATTACCCAAGCGCATTCTCGCAGAAGAGCAGACTCAGTCAACTCTTCTATTCGCAAGGTCTTCTGCCAGATGATTTCGGAACCGAAGCCGGATGCCAGAACCCTGAGCTTTGCCCTAACGTAGGCGGAAGCTAGCATGTCAGTAGCGATTCGGTTCCCCATCGCTAGTCCCCGCCGAACGGTTCAAGCCACTGCTCTTCAGAGCGAAGCGTGTCCGCATTCATCATGCGGCGATGAATGCGATCCAGTGCCGCAGAGACCTCCTTCCGGCTCTTACTGCTTGCTGGTCCCAGGTAGCTATCCACATGAACGGATTGCCCTGTCTTATCTCGGATAGTGATCAAAACGAGGGAGCGGCACGCATCGAAGAAATGTTCGAGCATTGCTTTCGGGTTCAGCGGACCAGAGTAGGCCTTGAACGCCTCAATCGCGAGCGACTCGACATGATATCCCGTGAGTTGCAGTGCTGCAGGCTGCTGCGAATTGATGATCTTTGCAAGTTTAATGACTGGAACCACTTTTCCTCCGAACCTCCTATTCGTTTCGGCGAGCTTTCGGAGAAAGGTCTGCGGATTGATCTTGGACCAGCGGTCCCCGCGCGCGCTCGGGATGCGGGTCTCGCCCGCTTCCTGCACGGCTGGAAGAGCCTGGATCTCGAGGTCCTCCTTTCTAAAGGTGATAGCGATTGTTCCTCTCGAAATCTCCCAGCCTGACAATTCACTCTGAGCTCTTTGCAAAAAGTAAGCAAGCACCTCCTGCGGTGACAAAGACCTGAGTTCCGGGTCGCGGAGAATCACGAGTGTGTCGATATCGCTGATCCCATCTACATAGGTATGCTTGCGAACGGAGCCCCCGAGAATGGGATCGAGGGTGCCTTCGATCTGCGCGCCCATCGCGTTCCTGATTTCGTCGATGGCAGCGCTGATCGCCCTCGTGTCCCGTCGGTTAGCATCCCCCAGAAGGTCTCCAAGGCGCGCTGCGATTCGCGTATCGAATGCCTGATCGTGAGTTCTTTCCTCTTCTTTCCGCAACTCGACACTGACGTCCTCTGGGGCCCGGCCAATGAAAAAATCTCTACCTCCCGATCCGCCCATATTCACCTCGCGTCCGGAACTGTTCCTTGGAGCTGCGTGAGAGCGTCGCGCAGTTGGGGCTCAATGCCTCCAAAATGACTGAGATCTCCCGTTCGCTCGAAATTAATCATCTGCGTTCTCAGCTTCTCTAGATAGTAGTAATTGCTTCGCCACATCTCGTGATACTGCTCGTGAGTGCGAAGCCTCAGCCCTGCGGAGTCGTGGATCACAGCATAGTTCTGACAATAGATAGTGTGTCCTTCATGATATCCGAACCTAAGCCAGGTGAGACCGTCGAAGATCTCCGCGCCGGCGAGAAAATAGAGGACAGTGGTCAGTGGGTCCAAACTGCCAAAAATGTGAATGGGCACATTTACGCCGGCCGCATTCATCTGAGTTCGGAGTCTGGCTATCTTCGTCATGGCTCCAAAAAGGGAATCATCCAACTCCTTCTCTGTGATCCCCACGACCGAAAACTGTCGCAGATGTTCGACACGCTTGATCAGTTTCTCGAACGGAATGAATAGCTTTGGCCTTTCAGGTTTTACCAGAAGCTCCGATAGCAGGTCCGGGTGTGTTCTCTGCAATTCTGTGGCTCCGTCGATTTGCTTTGACAAGGTAAGAAACTTAGCGGGACTGTCGAAGGAAACCGCAACGGTAGGCCACTTGGAGGACCAGCGTTTCAGAACACGTTCATGCAAGCGTTGGTTCCATGGTTTGGGTTTATGGAGTTTGCCATAGGTTTCCGATAAGTCGTGCTCGATACTGGCCTCGTATCCCCCGCTGTCGAGAAATATCAGCTGCGGAAACGTAATCTTAGCTGGGATGAAAGTGTAATGGACATCGTATGCGCTGATGAGAATGGGGCTCGTGATGAACTCAGCCATCAGATTCATGATCTGTCGTACCTGGGGGAATCCTTTGCTGGAAAACGACGGGAGGAGGAGCGGCGTCTCCGCAACTGTTTGCGTCCCGATTATGATTTTACTTCGGTGTGCGAACATGCAAATGTTCCCGATCATTGCATGACAAGCAGCGGCCACAAGGCGCTGAGGGGCCAACCTCGCAGCTCCACGTGAGCTGGCTTGGCAGGTTAGATTCGACGCAGAACTGGTAGACCATCTGCTTGCTCCATTGCACAAATGGCGTCGCCAGAACAATCTGGCCAGCGCGAGAGCCCGACAGGATGTTGCCGAGTTGAGCTGCAAAGTGTTCTGAGCAGTCATAATAGGGCGTGCCAGCGTGAATCCCCAGCGCGAGCAATCCTGTGACCGCCGGATGGTAGAGCAGCGCGGCGAATATGAGGAACGCGTTTCGGCCAGGAATCTCGTCCTTGAAGTTCGCCGCGGGTCCAGAAACACGAATGACCTGAAGTGGAATGCCGTAATGATGGGCAATGGCCTTCGCGCTCTGTTCTTCCTTCTGATTCACCGGTTGACCGTAGTCGACAAAAATACCTGTGACGTCGTACCCCATCCTGCAGTAGAAAGCGACGCAGCACGAAGAGTCGATCCCTCCACTGAGGAGGACAAGCGCGTTCATATCGTTTGCTGATCCTGGATGATCTTGAAGTATACATCGTAGCGCAAAGCAGACGTCTGGGTCGTGGGTCGAAGTTCGGGCTGAAGAACCGAGCCGAATGCGTGGGCCGCTCCAAGTCAACGGGCGAGAATCGGGCTGGAAGGGGTGAAATCTCGATGACGGCCCGAAGTCCGGATGTCGAAGGTGGTCGCTGTTACGTTTGGATCACCACGGTTAGATCGGAGCCTGGATCGGGCGAAGCGACCGCCTTGATGTCGAAGGCCAGATCGTTGCCTTCAAGGAGCACGGCGGTTGGCCAGATCGATGGTCGGATGCTCGATCCTGCCGGATGGTTCTTGGTCACGATGGCGGTGAAGGTCTGGTTCACCGTGTCCACCGAGATCACGTTCACGTGCTCCTCGTTGGCCAGGCCGAACTCCAGGAACACGAAGTCGCCGGGCACCAGGCCGCTGGTGGAGGCGTCATAGGAAGCCGTCGCGACCGCCTGCGCCACTCCGCTGCCGGTGATCGGCGCGATGGCGGCCAGCCCGTAGTCGTCGTACGGCAGGCGGCGCGTCTCCGGCTTGCCGTAGCCCTGGGCGACGAGGAAGTCCCAGGTGTTCTTGAACGGCGTCCCGATGTTCTGCGCGATACCCATCTTCTCCAGCACGTTCCAGGTCGCGCCGCCATCGGTCGAGTACTTCACGACGTATGCTGACTGTCCATCGCTCGTCCCTTGCTGGAGGTAGGCATAGACGCACCGGATCGAAGCGGCGTTCTGGACCTTCAGCGGGATCGCGACGTTGTCCTGCGCCGCCAGCGGTCCGGGGATCTGAAACGTGTAGGCGCCGCCGGAGCAGGTGCGGTCGCCGGGCATGAACGGTTCGTTGTGATGGCTCAGCGGGAAGACGGTGAACGGCCCGTAGCCGAAGTGGTTTGCCACGCCGACCAGCGCCGCCACGACGCACACGGAGGGAATCGTCGCCTCGACCCGCGGCGGCAGACCGGGCGTGCGGAAGAAGCCCTTCTTGACCGCGTACGTGAACATCTTCATGTCGAGCTTGTAGAACTTGATCCCGGCCAAGTGAGAGCAGATGAGCGTCCCGAAGGTAGCAAACCCCGGATCGACGCCCGGATAGGCCCGCTGGAATTGGAACCCGCCAGTGGGGACCACATCGCCGGCGCTGCCTGGGCCGACGATCAGCGCGCACTCATAGGACCGGCGACCTGCATGGTTCGCGTCCGCGGCCTCGTCGTTGAAGACGACAAAGTCGCCCACCCGGAACACGCGGGCCGTGTTGGGATTGACGGTGCAACTCACCGTCGCCGGATCGGTCGTCGCGTCCATCGCCGCGTCGAGGCTGGCCCAGAGATCGGTGGCGAGCTCGTCCACGTAATACAGTCCCATCGCAATCTCGGTCGCGCCCACGACGTTCGTATTGCCGGAAGCGTCGGGCTGGACCACGATGTTGTCCACAGCGTAGGTCCCGTAGTCGGTGAGGGTGGGCGTGCCCAACACCACGCCGGGCACACCGTTGTCCTGCAGGTTTTCGTCCGGAACCGGCGTGGCCACCACGTCGGCGGGCTTCGG
>PLEM01000084.1 GCA_003137035.1 Bryobacterales bacterium
GTCAATCTGATGTACGGTCCAGGCAGCGCCGGCACGTCGATCACGGTGACGCCCACCTTCCAACATGGCGGCTTCTTCGTCCGAGGAGATGTCGCTTATGTTCATGTCAGCGGCATCACACCGGGTTTGGCCTTCGGTCAGGGCGGCAACCTGAAGAGTCAGCCCAGAGCCATGGCAGAAATCGGGTTTTTGTTCGGCAACAATATCGTTGCGCAGAAACCGTAACTTCAGGGGACAGGGGCGTTGCCTTAAGTCCGGTTGCCGCTCCTCCGAACACGCCCGCCAGGGAGGACATATCTTGTGTGCCCTCCCCTAGCGCTGTGCCTGGCAATTCCCGGAATGGCTCAGNNGTGGACGCGTACTACAGCCTGGGCTTCAACCACCCCGCCGGGCACGTCAGTCTCCTGCGCGCCTTCGACGACAAGGCCAACCAGTTCGAGCTCAACATGGCCTCCATAACGCTGGATTATGGACCCAAACCCATAGGTTTCCACCTGGACGCCGGCGTGGGCCGGGCCTTCGACATCATGAGCGCAACCGAGAAGGACGCGACGGGAATGCGCTTCTTCAAGCAGGCGTACATCAGCGTGAAGCCCTCCTCGTGGAAAGGCGTTGAAGTGGATTTCGGCAGGTTCGTCAGCTTCGCCAGCGCGGAGGTGATCGAGACGCCGAACAACTGGAACTACTCGCGCTCGCTTCTGTTCGTCTGGTGTACTCCCAACTATCACTTCGGCATGCAGGTCAAGGCGCCGATCGGCGCGCACCTCAACGCCGGCGCGCAGTGGGTCGCCGGATGGAACAATGTCGTCACGGGCGCTACCTACCGGACGGTGGGTTTGACCGGCGCCTGGACCACGCCCAAGGCCACTTGGACCAACACCTACTACGGCGGGCCCGACGAGAACAAGGCCGACCGCGGCATGCGCAATCTCTGGGACTCGGTCCTCGCGCTCAACCCGAATCCTAAGACCAGCGTGTACCTCAACTTCGACTACCTGCACAACAGCCCCAGATCCACCGCGGCTTATCGGATCTACGGCCTCGTTGGCGCCGCCAAGTTCCAGCTCACCAAGAAGCGGGCGCTCACCCCGCGGCTGGAGTGGATGAACGATGAGAGCGGCCGAGTCACCGGCGCCCCCCAGCGGCTGAAGGAATTCACGCTCACCGGCACGTACGCGTTTCTCGACCGGCTTTCGGGGTGGCTGGAATTCCGCAACGACTGGTCCAACCAGCCCTTCTTCAATCGCGGCAACCAACTGGGGAGCTGGAAAACCCAGCCCACTCTCCTGGTCGGAATGGTGGCCCTCATCAAGCCTGCAAAGTAATGGTGCTGGTAGACTGCGAGTGAGAGGCTCGCAATCGGCCATGGCTACCAGCGCGGGAAAACGCCCCGATCCGGACCAGCTCTTGAAGCAGGTCGAGGCCGAAGAAGCGCGGCAGTGGCGGGCCCGGCTCAAGGTCTTCCTCGGCTATGCTTCCGGTGTCGGAAAAACGTTCCGCATGTTGGACGAAGGACGGCGCCGGAAGGAGAGAGGCGAGGATGTGGTCATCGGCGCCTTGCAGCGGAAGCGCGATCCCGCCATGGACCACCTGGTCGAGCTGTTCGAAGTCATCCCTCCGCTTAGCTCCGGGAATGGCAAAGACGCGATCGACCTCGCCGCGATCCTCAGGCGCCATCCGCAGGTTTGCCTGGTCGATGGTCTGGCTCAAGACAACCCGCCGCAGTCCGCCAACCGGAAACGCTACCAGGATGTTCAGCAGTTGCTCGCGGCCGGGATCAACGTAGTCACCTCGATCAACTTGCAATACATCGAGGAATTGCGCGCCGGCGTGGAGCGGATCACCGGCAAGCGGGTGTCCGAGACCGTTCCCCGGAGCTTCATCCTCTCGGCCGACGAGATCGAGCTTGTCGACGTGCCGGCCGAGCAGTTGCTGGAACGGGTGGGTCGCCAGCCCGACGCGCAATCGGCGGCCGCCGAGCGCCGGCGCCTCTCGCAGCTCCGGGAACTCGCGCTGCTGGTGGCGGCCGAGGTCGTGGATCACGAGCTGGCGGCCTACCTCAAAGACCACGGCATCGAACAATCGCTGTCCACCCAAGAGCGGGTGCTGGTCTGCCTGACGGCCCGCGCGAACTCCGAGACCATGATGGATATGGGCGCGCGGATCGCCCGCCGGTTCTCCGGCGAGTTGTACGCCATCTACGTCCAGCAGACTTCGCTCGGTCCGGGCGACAAAGCGGCGCTCGACGCGCGGCTCGAATGCGCCCGCGAGGCCGGCGCGATCGTCGAGGTGCTGGCCTCCGACGAACCGATGGAGGCCATCCTCCGCTTCGCCCGCGCCAAGAACATCACCCACATCTTCATCGGCCACAGCCTGCGGAAGGGCTGGTGGAGCCGCCTGTTCGGCAACCCGGTGGACCATCTCATACGCGACGCCGAGGGCATCGATGTCTGCATCTTCCCGCACGCAGTAGGGCAAGCTTCAGCTTGCCCCTCTGAGGCTCGCCATGAGCGATGAGGGCTCCGCCACAAAGGGGAAGCTGAAGGTCCTGCTGGGCTACGCCGCCGGTGTCGGCAAGACCTACCAGATGCTCGAGGAGGGGCAGCAGTTCAAGGCCGCCGGCGTCGATGTGGTCATCGGCTACTTCGAATCGCACCGCCGTCGGCAGACCATCGCCAAGGCCGAGGGCTTGGAAGTCATTCCGCGCCGCCAGCTCGAGTACCGCGGGACGGTGTTCGAGGAAATGGACACCGAGGCGGTCCTCCTGCGGCATCCGCGGGTTTGCCTGGTGGACGAATTCGCGCACACTAACGTGCCCGGTTCCGAACACGCCAAGCGCTGGGAAGACGTCCTCCGGCTGCTCGACGGGGGTATCGATGTAGTGACCACCATGAACGTCCAGCATCTGGAAAGCCTGAACGACCAGGTCTTCCAGATGACCGGCGTGCGCGTGCGGGAAACGGTGCCCGATTGGGTCGTGAAGCAGGCGGACCAGGTGGTCATGATCGACCTGACGCCGCGCGCGCTGCTGAACCGGATGGAGCGCGGCGCGGTCTACGCCGCCGACAAAGCCTCCCGGGCGCTCGAGAATTTCTTCCGGGAGTCGAACCTGGTCGCGCTGCGGGAGATGGCGCTCCGCCAGACAGCGCACGAGGTGGAGATCCGCGAAGTCGATCTCGATCAATTCCGGCGCTCCGCACGCTCGGGCGCTGCGGAAGACGAGCCTGCGGAACGGATTCTGATTCACATCACTTCCCACCCCGAAACCGCCAACCTGATCCGGCGGGCGTGGCGCATCGCCGAGTTCCTCCAGGCGGGCTGCCTGGCCGTGCATGTGCGCTCGACCTCCTCCCGGATCGGCGCGGAGGAGAGCGAGGCCATCGAGAAGCATTTGCGCTTCGCGCGCGATCTGCACATCGAAACCCGGGTGATCGAAGGAGACCGCGAGGCGGAGAGCCTGGTTGAATTCGCGCGCCTGAACAAGCTGACTCAGATCTACATTGCCCGTCCCAGGTACAAACGCTGGCAGCGTCTGTTCAGCACCAACCCGGTGCACCAAATCGTCCGCCTGGCCCCCGACCTGCGCCTGATCATCGTGGCCGAGCGGCGCGCCGCGTCCGCTGCGCCCGGCCCGCAACGGGAGTAACCCAGATCCGCTACCGCGATATTCGGCGCCGCTGCAAAACCTCGCGCCTCGTAACCGAGCCCCGGTCGCAAACGGGTCCACCCCGAGTTGTACAAGGATTCGCCCGCCACCCCGCGCCCCGCCGCTGGAAGCTGGTCTGCCTACCCGTTCCGGCTCCACTCCCGGATCGAGGCGATTTCCTCCTTCGGGATGTGCAGGAACTCCAGAAACTCCTGGTGCTCGTCCGGCGCGGAGCGCTCGAACTCGACGTGCCAGCGCCGCATGTCGGCTTCGTCGAAGCCGGCGGCTTTCATGATGGAAACCCACTTCTCTTTGGTGTTCATTTCTGTCCTCTCGCAATAGTCGTAGTTTCGTAAGAGCTTCAGGATCGCCCGCTGATGGTTGCGCAGCGTCTCGATCTCGGCGTTCAACTCCACCAGCCGCCGTTTCAGGACCGAAGACGCATCGTCCTCCGGGCGGTCCAGCAGCGCGCGAATGTCCTCGAGCTTCAGCCCCGCGTCGCGGTACGCGCAAACCTGCTGCAGGCGCCGCAGGTCTTTCTCCCCATACCGGCGGTAACCGGCGGCGCTCCGCGACACGGGTTTCAGCAGCCCGATGGATTCGTAATACAGCAGCGTGCTGCGGCTCAAACCGCAGCGCCGGGCGAGTTTGGAAACGGTCAACATCGGCCAGCTCTCACTTTGGACTATGAAGCGATAGACAGGTCAACGGAAAAATGAAAAGGATTTCGGCAGCGGCACGCCGGCGTCGCGAAACCGAGCGAGCAGTCGCAGGCGCAGCTCCGATTGGATGCGCACCGTCGAGCTCCGGTCCGCCACGTGCACCACCAGTTTGCACTGCAAGTGCGACGGCAGCACGCCCGGGTCGCAGAGGAACAGCGGCGCCGGATCCGCGAGCACGCCTTCGACCTCCGCCGCCTCTTCGAGCGCGATCCGCCACACCTGCTCCGCATCCGCCTTGTGCGAGACCAGAACTTGCACTTCCGCCACCGTGCGCCGGTCCGGCAGGCTGTAGTTCACCAGAATCCCCGAGGTGATCTTGGTGTTGGGCGCCACCACTATGTCGTTGCTCCCGGTCCGCACCCGCGTGGTCCGCCAGCCGATGTCGGTGACCACGCCCTCCTGCCCGCTCTCCAGCTTGATGGAATCGCCCACCACGATCGGCCGCTCCACCAGGATGTGTATCCCCGCGAAGAAATTCGCCAGCGTGTCCTGCAAGGCCAGCGCGACCGCAAAGCCGCCCACGCCCAACGCGGTCAGCAGCGGCGCGATCCCCTTCCACATTTCGAAGTGCGCCAGCAGCCACGCCGCGCCCAGCGCGAACACCAGCACACGAATCAGCGCGCGCGACATTCCCGCGGCCGCGAACGGCATCCCTTGCCGCTCGCCATATTGGCTCAGCATCCGCACCGCGACCGACGCCGCCACCAGCGTCAGGCTGATGATGACGAAGGCCCCGATCCACAGGCTGGTTCGCCCGGCGTACTTGCGAGGAAGATCGGTGTACTCGACCGCCACCGCCAGCGCCGCCGCCAGCGACCAGAGAAAGGACGGGAACCGGACGGTCGCGACAAACACCCCGGAAATCGCACTCCTCCGCGCCAGCGCCCGCAGAACCAGGTAGCGCACCACCAGCGCGGCAACCAGCGCGACTCCGAACACCATCGCGGGTTCCACCCACCACGCCATACGCATCCCCCGATTATAGGTACTTCGCCAGATCCACCGCCAGGAATTCCGGCCGCCGGAAGCGTTCCTTCATACGGTACGGCACGGTGCAATCGAAAATCGTCTTGCAGGAGGTTCCCTCGGCGGCGAGCGCGGGGTTGAACGCCGGAGACTGCGACGGATCCAGCGGATGGCACCGCACGCCCGGGATGAACACCGTGCTGACGTCGCCCTGATAGCGGGTGGTCATGGCCCACAGCACGTCGTTGGTGTCGAAGATGTTCACGTCCTCATCGACCAAGATGACGTGCTTGAGTTCCGGGAAGGCCGCAAACGCCGTCAGCGCAGCCTGGCGCTGCCGTCCTTCATCGCTCGCCGAGCGCTTCTGGAATTGCAGGATCGCCAGGTACTTGCCGCCGCCGGCCGAGTGCGCGTACACGTTGAGAAGCCGCCCCGGCATGGATCGCTCCACCATCCGCAGGATGCTCGCTTCCGTGGGGATTCCCACCAGGTTCGTGTGCTCTTCGGCCGGGCCGATGATAGTTTGCAGGATCGGGTTCCGGCGATGCGTGACCGCTGTTGCGCGGATCACCGGAAGCTCGGCCTGCGCTTTGCCGGGATAGCCCGGGAACTCCGGCATCGAGTATCCGGTGTTGGTCAGCGCGTCTTCCCGAACGCGCTCGCCAGGCAGGATTTCGCCTTCGATCACGATCTCGGCATGCGCAATGGCCTTGGCGTCGACGGAAACGCACTGGACCAATTCCACCGCGCGGCCGCGCAAGCCTCCGGCGATCGAGAGTTCGTCGAAGCCCAGCGGCGTGGCCGGCGGCTCGAAACAGGCCGCCAGGTACACGGCGGGGTCGAGCCCCATGTTGATGGAGACCGGAAGCGACCGCCCCATTCGTTCCGCCTTCATCCGGAACTGGTCGATGTGCCGGCCGGGAACGAAGTAGACGCTCAGCCGGTCCGGCCCCTGCACGCACAGCCGGTGGATGGTGACGTCGCTCTCGCCGGTTTCCGGGTCCTGGGCGCGCAGCAGGCCCATGTTGAAATAGGGGCCGGCGTCGAGCAGGGTGTGGGTGGGAGCCGGGATGAGGCGGCGCAGATCGAAGGGCGGCCGAATGACAACTTCCTGGCAGGGCGCGCTGGTCACCATGACCGGCGCGCACGGATGTTTCAGCGCATCCAGCAGGTCGAACGGCAGCCGCTCGATCGAGCTGTTCATGAGCAGAGCCGTGCGCTCCCGGCTGGCCAGGATGCCCACCACCACCGGCATGTCGTAGCCCTTGACGTTCTCGAACAGCATCGCGGGGCCGGTCCGCGTGGGCGGCGGCAGCGGAGTTCCCGCGCCCACCAGCTTGTAGACTCCGGCCAGTTCCGCGACGGGGTCCACCGGCGTGCGAGTCGAGACCAGTTGCCCCGGAATCGACGCCAGGAATTCGAGCGCCGAGCGCAGGTCCACGATATTGTTCCGCATGGATACTTGATAGCACAGCGCGCCCCCGCCAATTGCAGGCGCCGGCGGAATCCGCTAGATTGAAGGCGGAGGAATGGCCGAGTGGTTGAAGGCGGCGGTCTTGAAAACCGTTAGCGGGGTAACTCGCTCGGGGGTTCGAATCCCTCTTCCTCCGCCACGGATTCGGCAAATGCCTGTAACGGAACCGGCTGAACTCGCTCTCAATCATCCCGTCCGGTGTTCCGTTTTCGCAGTTCTTCCGCGTCGCCAAGATCCTTGGCGCGGCCGGTTTGCTCTTTGAACCCGGATTCGGCGATGAGCATATTCTCATC
Source organism: Bryobacterales bacterium (assembly GCA_003137035.1). Taxonomy (GTDB): domain Bacteria; phylum Acidobacteriota; class Terriglobia; order Bryobacterales; family Bryobacteraceae; genus Fen-330. Next base: position 7,102 of record PLEM01000084.1, read on the forward strand.
GAAGGAT
>PLEM01000174.1 GCA_003137035.1 Bryobacterales bacterium
CAGCGGCCCGCCGGAAAGGTCGCCATCCACCACCAGCTCGAATGTGTCGTTGTGCAGGTCGGGATGCGAGAAGTCCCAGTAGTTGTCGTAGGCCTCATATAGGAAGTAGAGGCGGTTGAGACCCTTGACCCACCCGACCTTGACCTTGACGTCCATGTTCTTCAGGTCGTGGTTCATGCCGTGGCCCTGCTCGGTGTCCATGAGCTGGTCCATACCGATGGCGTAGCTGTCGGGCACGATGGCCCAATCGCTGGGGTCGCCGTCGACGCGCGGGATCTTGTCGGCCGGGAATTGAAAAACCTTGAAGGTGACGTCGGGCCGTTCCACACCGAATGCGGGCGCGAGGAACAGTGCGGCGAGGAAGACGCAAAGAAACAATCGTTTGAACATGGGGATTACTCCTGGACCAGCTTCTTTGTGGGATGCCAACCAATCATCTATCGCATACCCAGGCTAGGCTGTCAAGAGTCTGCCCTATGCTGAGTGCATGGCATAGAAGGGGAAACTCCCGGCTCCGCGGCCGATGGAGGGCGGACTTCTAGTCCGCGCGGGGCTTCAGACCCGCGACGCGGCGGGGCTCAAGCCCCGCGCGGGTTGAAACCCGCCCCCCGAACGGCGTTCGAGTTCGATGCCGGCATACACCGGCACGGGCGGCAGAAGCAGACTGGCGCCGCCGTTCTCGGCAACCATTTCCACCGCCGAGGGGCTCGCCGAGCCCAGACTCCACAGGCGCGCCGAAGCGTATTTCCCGGGAACCCACGCCGTGGCCAGGTCGTTGGGAAACCGGATGGCGAAGCTGACGATCTGTACCACCTCCTGCGTCCGGTCGGGCGAGGCGGCGCAGTGCGAAAGAAACGCCGATAGGTTAAAGAACCGCGCCACGTCGTACGCCCGGCCGAGCAGCATGTGAACGTCCCGCGCGACCATGAACGGGTCCGGAGGACTGGCCTTATAGATGCCGATCCGGCCCTTGCCCACCCGGCGAACATCCACGCGCGGGTGATCCATGCCGGTGGGCCTGGCGTCCGGCTGCTTCCATCCGGCGCCCGTCACCAGCAGCCCGCCCCGATTCGCAAAGCCCAGCAGCTTGCTCCGCAACACCGGCCCGGGCGCGCCCTCATCCACGCAGACCAGCGCTTTGAAACCGTCCAGGGAGGCGGTTGCGGCCGCGGATTTCTCGAGGATGCGGTACGCCAGGCTCCGCCGCCCCATCAGGTTCAGGATCTCCTGGCTGGTGGTTTCATTCGGTCCCGCGAAATCCGAGACGACCCCGACCACGCCCAGCGGTTCCAGGGCGTTCCACGCGCGGCGCTGCTCAAAGAACGCGACGGCCGCGGAGATTGCCTTCCAGGATTCCAGCGCTTTCGAATCGCCGCGCGCCAGGCCGTTTCGCAAGTCGGAGTCGAGAGAAACCACCCACCTGCCGCCCCAGGCGCCGGTATCGGCGATGGCGCGCAGATAGGATTCGAGCGACAGAACCCGAGGCGGGCCGGGCGGTTCGAACATCAGCCAGACGGTCTTCTGCGGCGAACGCACCTTGGCCAGCCGCAGCAGCCAGCCATTGGAATCGATCCACGGATTGGCGGTGGGACCGGACTCGGCCCCGCTCGCCTGGCTGGCGATCCCCGGCCACACGGAATCCGCGGCGATCAGCAAGGACTCGGGCAGCGGCGTCAGGCCGGCTGCCGCGCCTGCCGAGCGTGCCGCCTCGTTCCCGATCGCTACGAGCGAAAGTCCCGCCGCGCGAGCTTTGGCGGCGACGGGAGCCAGCTCGGCGCTCCATTCCATCGCCAGGCAGTTGAATGGGGAGCCTTCCAGCAATCCCAAAAAAGCGGGGTCGACCCAGGTGGCCGGCCACCGCAAAGGAATCCAATTCGCGGGTGTGGGCATGGGCGATTTTCAGTTTTGGGGTCTGGGCCGGCGCCGGTAGGGGCGGTCACCCCCTTGCGCCCGCCGCTTTTCGCGAAGCGCGCGGAAATCGAACATGGCTTCCCGAATCGACAGTCCGGCCACTTCGATGCGGCTGAGGTCGGCCGAGCCTACGCCGAGCTGCTCGGCCAGCAGCAGCTTGTTGTCCGAGTGTTCGAACGGCACGGAGCCCTTCAGCGCCCGAGGATCGTAGTTCATGGCGGCCACCGCCACGGCGGTCGTGTTCACCACGTTGGTTCCGGCAATCAAGACACCCGGCTCCACAGGCGAGCACCAGGGGTCGGGCGTCTGGCCGCCGGCCATGGTCTTCACACCGTCGACGATGGCCAGGTGCACGGGCCGCGCCGCGGTCAGGTCGGCGACCACGCGGGGCACGCGGTAGCCATCGTCGCGCGGCGAGGCGGGATCGACTTCGGGCAGCGCGTCCAGGGCCGGCTGGCGCATTCCGCGGTGCAGGATCTGGATGCGATCGTTGCCAAATACCAGGTCGTTGTCCAGCCACTTGCCGGCTTGGTTGCCATAGACCATCAGCGGAGTCAGGCCGAACAGGTTCTTCATGACCGTGCTGACGCCGGTGGTGGGGTGGTCCTTGTATTTCGCGATGCTCACGAAGACGTCGCAATCCGCGTAGGAGTGGTTCACGTCGTAGGCGGAAAACAGAAGCCCGCCGTTGGGCACCGAAAGGCGCGTGAACTTCTTGGCGCCGTTGGCATAGTTGGTGTTCTCGAACTCCACGCGGGCCGCGGCGCTGAGGAACTGCCCGGGGTCCCAGTTGGCGTCCAGCATGTGTTCTTCGAAGGGATCGGTCCGCGGCGCCGCCGCTCCCTCCACCAGGCGGACCCGATACACGCCGGCCCGCGCCATTAGATGGATGGTGGCGGCCAGCAGGTTCGGGTGCGGCCAATGCGTGTCGCCCAGCGGCAGATGCCCGAGCCGGACGGTCGGCCCGCCGTTGAAGTTGAGTTTTATGGCGACGGTCTTGCCTTGGACCAGGCGTCCCAGGCCCCCCAGCTTGTCGAACATGCCCTCGAGAATCGGCGTCAATTCCGAGGGTTCGTACGTCTTGCAGCGCGCAATTGCCACCGGCGCGACGGGCGCGGCTTTTGCAAGGAGCAGACCGGATACGCCAAGGCTGGCGAGTAGTTCCCGGCGCGACATCGCGTTAAGCATGGCGAGAGCTCCCTGAATTCTAACTGTCCATTATATGTCACGGCCAAAGACGCGCCGGTGGGGCTTACCACCGCCTCTTGTGGTCTGCCATCCGACCCCCGGCGCTGGCTGGATGCCTGGGGCCTTGGTCTGATGTATCATCGAGGGTCTATGAAATCCACCTCCTTTTGCGTTGGAACGGCGGCAATTCTCGCTCCGGGCTTTTGTGCGCTGCTCCTCTGCGGCGATCGCGCCCTCGCGCAATCCAGTTCGCCACAAGCTCCGGCGGTATTGCCCGGGAAGGGACTCGCGCAGCATGATTTCTTCTACGCGGGCGAGGCGAAGCGGGAGCGGATGTCGATTGTTCGCGGCGGCCAGGTCGTCTGGTCCTACACGCATCCCGGGCGTGGCGAGATCAGCGATGCGGTGCTCGAGCCGAACGGGAACATTCTCTTCGCCCACCAGTTTGGCATCACCGAGATCACCTTGGACAAACAAGTGGTCTGGAACTTCGACGCTCCCCCGCAAACCGAAATCCACACCGCGCAGCCGCTGGGCGCGAACAGCGTTTGGTTCATCCAGAACGGGAATCCGGCGAAGTTCATGGTCATCGACAAGGCCACCGGCAACATCGAACACCAGTTTGAGTTGCCGGTGAAGAACCCCAACAGCGTCCACGGCCAGTTTCGTCAAGCGCGATTGACGGCCGCCGGGACCATTCTCGTCGCGCACATGGATTCGGGAAAAATCGTCGAGTACGATTTGGACGGCAAGGCGCTTTGGTCGCGGGACGCGCCAAGTTGCTGGTCCGCTACGCCGCTCGCGAACGGAAACATTTTGATCGCCGGCAGCGGCGCGAAGTTTGTGCGCGAGATCAATCGCCAGGGCGAGACCGTCTGGGAATGGATCGCCGCCGACACGCCGGAATACAAGTTCTCGAATGTCCAGATCGCCACGCGCCTGCCGAACGGAAACACGATCGTCAATAACTGGTTCAACGAGTGGTCGGACACCCTCGACCCGGGCAACACGCCAGTGCAGGCCATCGAAGTCACCCCAGACAAGAAAGTCGTGTGGGCCTTGCGCTCATGGTCGCCGCCCGCGGACCTCGGCCCGTCCACGACCATCCAGATTCTCGACGACGTCTATGCGCCCTCCGTCCTGCCCGGCAAGGGTCTCGCGCAGCATTCGTTTCTTTACACCGGCGAGTGGGACCATCGGAAGAAGGAGCAGACCGTATTCGTCGTCCGCGACGGCAAGGTGGCTTGGCAGCATGCGATTCCGACCAACGACGAGCAGGGCGTTATGCAGGAGCTCGGCGACGCCACCATGCGCTCGAACGGCAATATCGTTTTCTGCCGCAAAGTCGGCGCCACCGAGATTACGCCCGGGAAGAAAATCGTTTGGGACATCGTCGCACCCAAAGGCGCGGAGATTCATTCGGTGCAGCCCATCGGTACCGGCAAGGTGCTGGTCATGCAGAACGGCAAGCCGGCGAAATTGATGCTCATCGACACCGTCACCGGCCAGACGGAGAAGGAACTGACCCTGCCGGTTCCCAAGCCGGACCAGCCGCACCTGCAATTCCGGCGCGTCCGCCAGACCAGGGATGGCGCCTTCCTCGCCGCGCACTTGGACGACCGCAAAGTCGTGGAATACGACGCGGGCGGAAAAGCGATCTGGACGTATCGCGTCAACGGCCCGTGGTCAGCCACGCGGCTCAAGAACGGCAACACGCTGATCGCCGGGGATTGGAGCGGCTACGTTCGCGAGGTGAATCCGCAGGGCGAGACCGTCTGGGAGATCACCCAGAAAGACGTGCCGGACTTCAAGTTTTTCAACCTGCAAACCGCCAACCGGCTCGCGAACGGCAACACCGTGATCTGCAACTGGTGCGCCGGAAACAACAAGACGGAAGAGTGGGCGGACACCGTGCAGGTCTTCGAAGTCACGCCGGAGAAGAAGGTCGTCTGGGCGCTCTCCTCATGGAAAGACCCCGACCTCGGCCCCGCCACCTCCATCCAGCTTCTCGACGAGCCGGGCGCCGCGAGTCCGGATCTATGAATGGAGACGAGAAAGCCGCGTCAGTCTTGGATTGGCGCGGCTTGAGGAGCTTCTGCGGTGCGGGTGGTCACCCACCCAGTTTCGCGAGGGCTTTCAGCACGTCCGCCGCATGGTCCTTGGTCGTGGCATTCAGGTCGCGCCAGACGATCTTGCCTTCCTTGCTGATCAAAAACGATTCGCGCATCGCACGCAGGCCCGTTCCCCATTGCTCGCTGAGCGGCACACCAAAGGCGTTGATGACCGTGTGGTCCTTGTCAGTGATGAGCGTGAACGGGAAGTGGTTCTTTTCCTTGAACGCCTTTTGCGTGGCCAGGTCATCGGTGCTCACCCCGATCACTGTCACGCCCTTGCCGGTCAGGTCCTGATACGCATCGCGCAGGCTGCAACCCTGGACGGTGCAGTCGTGCGAGTCCGCCTGGGGATAGAAATAGACGAGCGTGTAGCCCTTGGGGTAGACGGTTCCGAGATCAAGCTTGGCGCCGGTTTCAGTGAGGCCGGTGACAGCGGGGGCCTGCGCGCCAACCGCCAGCGGGTCGGCTCGGCTGGTGGCGCACACGGTGAATAAACCTAGGGTGACGAGGAGACCAAGTGAGGTACGCATGGAGGAATGATAGCTGGGAAGGGCGCTTGCGCAAATGGCACCCCAACGAAATGCCAGGCTCCATCGGCGCAAGACAGTGAAGGGTGGAAGGCCCGAAACATGACCGGGTAGGCAATTCTCAAACAAGAAACGCCAATGAGTGCAAGCCATTGGCTTCG
>PLEM01000199.1 GCA_003137035.1 Bryobacterales bacterium
CTCGATCCCCTGCCCGATCCGGTTCGGCCCGCTCCCCAGGATCATGACCTTCTTGCGGTCCGAGGGCGTCGCCTCGCACTCCTGCTCGTAGCTCGAATACAGGTACGGCGTGAAGCTCTCGAACTCCGCCGCGCACGTATCCACGCGGTTGAACACCGCCGCGATCCCCAGCGCCTTGCGCCGCGCCCGCACGGCCATCGGATCGGCCTTCCACAACCGCGCAAGTTGCCGGTCGCCGACGCCGTCGCGCTTGGCCCGTCGCAGCATCTCCACGGAAACCGTTTCCAGCGTCTCCTGCCCGAGCTCCGTCTCCAGTTCCACCGCTTCCTTCACCTGCTCCAGGAACCAGCGGTCGATCGACGTCCACTCCTTAACCTCTTCCACCGAGTAGCCGCACTGGAACGCGTACCGGATGTAGTTCAGCCGGTCCGGGCTGGGCGTGATCAGCTTGCCCGCGATCAGCTCCCGGTCGTAGACGTCCGTGGCCGACGATTTGCCCGTCTCCAGGCTGCGCAGCCCCTTGGCCAGCGCCTGCTTGAACGTCCGCCCGATCGCCATCACCTCGCCCACGCTCTTCATCTGCGTCCCGATGGTGGTCTCGGCGCCCGGAAACTTCTCGAATTGCCAGCGCGGGATCTTCACCACCACGTAGTCCAGGGTCGGCTCGAAGCACGCCGGCGTTTTGCGCGTGATGTCGTTCGGAATCTCGTCCAGCCGGTACCCCACGGCCAGTTTCGCCGCGATCTTCGCGATCGGGAACCCGGTCGCTTTCGAGGCCAGCGCCGAGCTGCGCGATACCCGCGGGTTCATCTCGATGATCACCATCCGCCCGGTCTCCGGGTGTATGGCGAACTGCACGTTCGATCCGCCGGTATCCACGCCGATTTCGCGCAGGCACCGGATGGCCGCGTCCCGCATCATCTGGTATTCGCGGTCCGTCAGCGTCTGCGCCGGAGCCACGGTGATCGAATCGCCCGTATGCACGCCCATGGGGTCGANNCGCATCACCTCCAGCTCGAATTCCTTCCACCCCAGCACGCTCTCCTCCACCAGCACCTCGTGTACCGGCGAAAGTTGCAGGCCCTGGTCGAGCAGATCCTCCATTTCCTCGCGGTTGTATGCGATCCCGCCGCCCGTGCCCCCCAGCGTGAAGCTCGGCCGCAGGATCGCCGGATACCCGATCCGCTTGGCGAACTCGACGCCGTCCGCGACGTTATTGACCAGCTTCGACTCCGGCGATTCCAGGCCGATCTTCCGCATCGCGTCCTTGAACATCAGCCGGTCTTCCGCCTTCTTGATCGCCTCGATCTTCGCGCCGATCAGCTCGACCCCGTACTTCTCCAGAACGCCCGCCTCGGCCAGCTCCACCGAGAGGTTCAGCCCGGTCTGCCCGCCCACCGTCGAGAGCAGCGCGTCCGGCCGCTCCCGCCGGATCACTTCCTCGAGGAACGCCAGGCTCAACGGCTCCACGTAAGTGCGATCCGCCAGGTCCGGATCGGTCATGATGGTGGCCGGGTTCGAATTCACCAGCACCACCTGGTAGCCGTCCGCCTTCAGCGCCTTGCACGCCTGCGTGCCCGAGTAGTCGAACTCGCACGCTTGCCCGATGATGATCGGTCCGCTGCCTACGATCAGGATTTTGTGGAGATCGGTGCGCTTGGGCATCGGCTATTTTTTGAACTCCCCCATGAGGCGCATGAAGTCCTCGAACAGGTACAGCGAATCGTGCGGCCCCGGCGCGGCCTCCGGATGGTACTGCACGCAGAACGCCGGCTCCCGCCGGTGCCGGAATCCCTCCAGCGTGTGGTCGTTCAGATTGAAGTGCGTCAGCTCGATGTCGGCCGGGTTCAGCGCCTCCGGGTCCACCGCGAACCCGTGATTGTGCGACGTGATCTCTACCTTCCCCGTCACCTTGTTCAGCACCGGGTGGTTCGCGCCGCGATGCCCGAATTTCAGCTTGTAAGTCTTCCCGCCCAGCGCGATCCCCAGCAACTGGTGCCCCAGGCAGATGCCGAACACCGGGGTCTTGCCGATCAGCTTCCGGATCGCGGCCTGCTGCGTGTGCAGCGGCTCGGGGTCGCCCGGCCCGTTCGAGAGGAACACCCCGTCGGGTGCGAGCGCCAGCACGTCCTCGGCCGAGGTCAGCGCTGGGACCACCGTCACCCGGCACCCCGAATGCACCAGCCGCCGCAGGATGTTCCGCTTGATCCCGTAATCGTACGCGACCACGTGGTAGCGCATTTCCGCCGCTTGCCCCAGCGGCTCGGATGGCGAACAGGCGTCCACGCCCGTCGTCCATTCATACGCGGCCGGCGTCGAAACCCGCGTCGCCAGGTCCAGCCCCGCCATGGACGGAATGCCGCGGGCCTTCTCGACCAGTTCCCGCGCGTCCCCGCCTCCGGTGGACAGCACCCCGCGCATCACCCCGCGCGTCCGCAGGTGCCGCACCAGTTTCCGCGTGTCGATCTCCGCCGCCACCGGGATGTTGGCTTCCGCCAGGTAAGCCTCGGCGTGCTGCTGGCTCCGCCAGTTGCTCGCGACCGAAGAGAACTCCCGCACCACGAGCCCCTCGATATAGGGCCGCGCCGATTCCGGGTCCTCGCCGTTCGCCCCGTAGTTGCCGATCTCCGGATACGTCAGAACGACGATTTGCCCGCAGTAGGAAGGGTCGGTGAAGATTTCCTGGTAGCCCGTGATGGCCGTATTGAAAACAACTTCCCCGGAGCTCTCGGTGCGCGCGCCAAAACTCCTGCCCTCGAAGACCGTCCCGTCTTCCAGGGCCAAGATCGCAGTATTCAACCGGCTAGTCCTCCAGGGGATGGCGTAACACCTATTTCAACACGCCGCCCCCCGCTTCATCAACCGCCCCCGGGAACTCTCGCCCCATCGCCGGTGTCAAAATCAATCGATGGCCCGCTTGCGCTACCGCTGGCTCCTGCCCCTCGGCCACGCGCTGGTCGACGTGATCGTCATTTCTCACCTCATCTGGCAAGGCTACCAGTGGCAGCGGCAACTGTGCAGACAGCCGCCTGTCGTCCGAACGGAGACGCCCCCGTCAGAAGGGGCGGAGAGGTGGGATCCGAGGACTCTCTGGGACGGGAGGCCGCGGGACCTCGATTTCCTGCTCGTCGGAACGCTACCAGCGGGTCTGATCTCCTACGCGGCAAGGCCGGAGGCCGGCTTGCAGAACTGCAGCCGCTGGTGGGATCCGGTGTGGTTCTCGATCTACGAGTCGATCGCGTTGCTCTTCTGGTTCCTGCTCGGCGGATGGCTGGATCGGCCCGGCGCGCCGCTGCGCAAGCTGCTCGGTGTCTACCTTGGGCTCCGACTCGCTTTTGCCTTGTTCTGCTGGCTGGTGGGTATGCCGAGCCTTGGCCCTGGCGTCGAGACACTCTTCTGGATCGTTCTTTGCTACCGCGCCCTGGATCGGGGTTGCTCTTGTTTGCACCGCCGGCTCCACGCGCGCCCTTAGCAGCCGCCGAACAGGCGTCCGGCGTTCTTGAGGAACTCTTCCGGCGTCGCAATCCTCAACCCGGTGCGGACAGCCACCTCGGCGGTGAAATGAGCGGTGTTGTCCGTCAAAACCCAATCCGGGAGGGCCTTCATCGCCGCGGCCAGCACCGGCGCGTCATTCGTGTGCCGTATCAGCGTCCTGGCCTGCCGGAACTCCTCTTGGGATACGTGCGGAATACGCTCTACCTTGAGGCGATTGAGCAGGAGCCTGAAATCCGCTCTGAGACGCTCGCGGCCCCCATACGCGTCCCCAAGCTTTCCCGCCAGAGCGCGCTCGGTTTCCTCGATGACAATCTCCGCCAGCACGAACCGGAACAGCGCCGCCCGGCCCAGAATCAGGACGCCCCGCGAGGCGCTCCAGGGCGCCACCAAGCCCTCGATCAGCACGCAACTGTCCAGAAAGACCCGCGGCCGGTTCACTTGCCGTATCGTTTCCGCACAATCGTCGCGCGCTCGGCACGGGCCCGCGCCTTCAGCTTCGCCACGTCGCTCCCGGCGCCCCGCATCGCCTCCTCCATCCGTATGCAGATCGACTCCAGAACCGCATCGTGCGGCGCGATCACCAGCGCGTCGCCCATTCGGACGGCCACCAGTTTGCCTCCCCGACCCAGCGCATGTTCCTTGCGAAACCCGGCCGGTACCGTGATCTGCCCGTTCTGCCCGACGCTCAACACCGCTACGGGTGCATTTTCCGTCATTCGGCCTCCTGATTCCATAATATACGAATTCAGTAGAAGAGGGGAAAAGACCCAGCCCGCCGTCCCGCTGCTATCATGGACAACACAAGCAATGATCGTCGAGTCCAAAACCGTTCGCTTCGAGTCGCTTCCGCTGGATTGCGGCGCCACGCTCGCGCCCGTGGACGTCGCTTACGAAACCTACGGGCGGCTGAACGAGGCGCGCTCCAACGCCATTCTCATCGCCCATGCGCTCACCGGCGACGCGCACGCCGCCGGCGTTTCGAAGGTCGATGGCAAGCCCGGCTGGTGGGACAGCATGATCGGCAAGGGCAAGGCCTTCGACACCGACAAGTACTTCATGATCTGCGCCAACGTGCTGGGCGGCTGCCGCGGCGCCACCGGCCCCGGCTCGGTCAACCCGGCCACCGGCGCGCCTTACGCCACGTCGTTCCCCGGCATCACCATCCCCGACATGGTGCGGCTCCAGAAGCTGCTCATCGATCACCTCGGCATCGAGCGCCTGCTCTCGGTCAGCGGCGGCTCGATGGGCGGCATGCAGGCGCTCGAGTGGGCGGCCTCTTATCCCGGCGTGGTGGTCAGCGCCATCCCCATCGCCACCACCGCGCGGCACAGCGCCCAGCAGATCGCCTTCAACGAAGTCGGCCGCCAGGCCATCATGGCCGACCCGGATTGGAACGAGGGCAATTACTACGACTCGAAGCCCCCGGCCCGCGGCCTCGCCGTGGCCCGCATGGTCGGCCACATCACGTACATGAGCGACGAGAGCATGCGCGAGAAGTTTGGCCGCCGGCTCCGCGACAAGGCCAAGTTCGGGTTCGATTTCTCGGTGGATTTCGAGGTCGAGAGCTACCTCCGCTACCGCGGCAACCAGTTCGTCGGCCGCTTCGACGCCAATTCGTACCTCTACATCACCAAGGCCATGGACTACTTCGACCTGAGCGACGGCAGCGGCTCGCTGGCCGCCGCGTTCGGCAAAGGCAGCACCCGCTACCTGGTGATCAGCTTCACTTCCGACTGGCTTTACCCCAGCTACCAGTCGCTCGACATCGTGCAGGCCCTGCGCGGCATGAACCGCGACGTGGCTTACTGCGAGCTGCCCTCCAACTACGGCCACGACGCCTTCCTGGTGGACGTCGGCGAGCAGACCGAAGTCGTCCGCGGCTTTCTGGCCAGCACCTTTAAGGCGAGGAGTTGACCATGCCCTCGACCGCATCGGACGCACGCCGCCGCCCCTTCGTCACCGACATTCTGGGCCGCAGCGACTACGCCATCATCAGCGAGCTCATCGAGCCCGACTCGCGCGTCCTCGACCTGGGGTGCGGCGAAGGCGAGCTGCTGCAGTGGCTCGTGCAGAACAAGGCCGTGGATGCCCGCGGCATCGAGATCGACGGCCCCAAGGTGCAGCGCGCCATCGCCCGCGGCGTCTCGGTCTACCAGAGCGACATCGACCAGGGCCTCACCGGCTACCCGGACGATTCCTTCGACTACGTGATCCTCAGTCAGACCCTGCAGGAGAGCCGCCGCCCGCTGGAGGTGCTCCGCGAGATGCTGCGCATCGGCAAGCACGCCATCGTCGCCTTCCCCAATTTCGGCCACTGGGCGGTGCGCCTCTCGCTGCTGTTCACCGGCCGCTCGCCCCGGTCCAGGTGTTTCCCCCACGAGTGGTACAACTCGCCCAACATCCACTTCCTCACCATCCGCGATTTCGAGACGCTGGCGCGCGAGCAGCGTTGGAGCGTGGAACGCAAAATCTTCCTCTCCGGCCGCCGCACGGGAGTCTTCCTGGCCAACCTGATGGCCGAGGTCGCCGTCTACCAGGTGAGGAAGTGACTTACCAAGGTTGAGCCGTCCCCTCGATCGTGCACTTGTCGTCCTGGGCGGCCGCGAGCGATATACTCAGGATGAAGATGGCCACTCTCATCGCGATACTCCGTCTCTTGGGACCATTTTCGGACAAATGACGTCTCTATTCAAACACATTCTCGCAGTTGCTATTTGCCTTTCGCCCGGGCTGGCCGCCGATCCGGATTTTTCGGGCGCCTGGAAGCTGAACCGAGAGCGCAGCACGCTCGGCCGGCTGCCCGTCCCTCCGGCCTCCGAGATGCAGATCGAGCAGCGCGGCGCCACGCTGCGGTGCATCGAGACGCCGGTGGTCTGGTCGGCGGCTTTCGACGGAAAAGCTTCGAAGGCCAGTTCCGGTGGAGTGGTCACCAACACCGTGTTGAAGTGGGAAGGAAGGGCGCTGCTCATCAACACGCTGGTGAGCGGCTCCCATGGCGGCTACACACAGATGGACCGCTGAAAGCTCTCGCGCAACGGCGCGACGCTGACTATACGCCGCGAGATCGTGCGTCTGGGGGGCGAATCCGAATCGACGCTGGTGTATGAGCGGCCGGGCCGCGCCGAACCGGTCCGGCAGGCGGCCGCCGAACCACAGCGCCCGGTCCAGCGCTTCGTGGTCCCCGCGGGGACTAACGTGCCGCTGCTGCTGATCAACAGCCTGAGTTCCAAGCAATCCGGCGAAGGGGATCGCGTCTATTTGAGGACCGCGTTCCCGATCCTGATCGACGGCCGCGTCGTCATCCCGCCGGGCA
>PLEM01000159.1 GCA_003137035.1 Bryobacterales bacterium
CGAAGGACCTGCGGTTGCTTTTCCGTCTCTATCCCTCACAATGCTCCGTGCCCCATCCATTTCACGTTCTTTGTGAAATGGGTGGGAAACCACGAAATAAACCCTACCTTGTCATCCTGAGCGACCGGAGCGCAGCGAAGATACAGGGGAGTCGAAGGACCTGCTTTTGTTTTAACCGCTTCAAATTCAATCGAATCAGGTCAATAAAAGCGCCGGGTGACCCACTGCGCCCGTACGAGCCCGTTACCGTTGCTTCCTTCCGGACCTGGCGGGGTTCACGGCCGTCCGTTGCACGGAGCCCGGAGCCTGGAATCTCTATGCTAACAAAAAAGCGCTCTCTCACGGGGCTGCGAAGAAATCGTTGGGCAAGCTGAAGCATGCCCCACAAGAGGCTGCAATCCGCGTGGCGGCGTTACGGACGAAATGGGGCGCGGAGGTGGGAAGAACGAGGGCTACTACCCGGCAAGGGGACCTGAATATCCAGGTAGCGCTGGCGTGCGCGCGGGTTGCCCGCGGTGGCGCGGCGGGCCAGGTGGGCCAGCATCTCCACATCCGAGAGCGACTGCGTCGGCGGCCAGGCGGCCGGGATGGAATTGTCCGGGCCTTCCGAGAGGAGGCGCAACGACAAGGACGGCCCGTCCTGGATTGCGACATGGTGTTTGACGAACAGCGCCAAGTCGGCATTCACGGTGAACTCGCGTGTTTCCTCGCCGCGCATGACTCGCTTGAACTCGTAGGCCCGAATACTCCCACGCTGCTCGAACCCCATGTATTGAAGGCCGGCTCCCGCCGCAGAGCCTCGCGGCGCGCCGGGAGCGGCTGGGGATTGAGCCGCTGCGCGGACATTGAGTGCGGTGGGCCACTTGTTTCCGTCCAGCTCGAAAGTAACCGACTGCCCCGCAACCAGTCCAGCGGCGCCGCGGGGCCGCACTTGGGACGATTCGAAATACAAGTTCAGACCGCTATCCGCGTGGATGAAACCCGACCGACGCACCGTGCTCAGGCTTTTGATTGTTCCAGTCATGGACAAGGTCCTCGGCGGCCTAGATCCGGGGCACGCGGCGCTCGCGTGGCGCGCCGTTGAAGTGTAGCTTCGGCCGCCCGGCGTGCACGTCGACGGTCCGGCCATCCACGACGCTGCCGTTCAAGGCGGCGATGGCCCGGTCCGCTTCGGCATCCGGCATTTCGACGAATGCGAATCCCCTCGAGAGGCCCGTTCCCTTGTCGGTCATGAGCTTGAGATGTTCGACATTTCCGTGGGACTGGAAGAGCGAGCGGATCGAGGCCACACTGGTACCGGCATCCAAATTGCCTACAAAGATATTCTTCACGGGATCTCCTTAGCCGTTTGAGAGCGGGCTCTGCGAGGTGGGCTGGCGTTATGGCCAGGTTGGCGGGACAGTCAAACGCACTTCAAGCATAGCAGGTTCCCGCTTTGGGCGCTGCTAATTCACCATCACAGATTCGCCGGAATGAGTCGCTCGACGATGACGACGTCGCGCCAGACTCCGTCCAGGCGGCCGTGCTTCTCGTAGACGCCGACCTCGCGGAATCCGAGGGCGCGGATCATGCCGAGACTGGCGGTATTATCCACGAAAACCCTCGAGAGAAGTTTCCAGAAGCCGGCCTGTTCGGCGGCTTTCAACAGGGCGGTCATGGCCAGGCGGCCGGCGCCGCGGCGGCGGGCCGAGCGCTCGACGTAGAGGGAGACCTCGGCGATGCCGTCGTAACAGGGGCGCGGGCTGTAGGAGAACGTCGCGGCGAAGGCAATGCTTGCGCCCGCATCCTCGACCACGACGATGGGATGCCGGCCGTCGAACCAGGCGAGCACGTCGGCGGCCGTGCGCGGGCGAGTTTCGAAGGTGGCGATGCGCTCTTCGATGCCCTGGCTGTAAATGCGGGCGATGGCCGGGGCGTCGTTGGGAGTGGCGAGTCGTGCGTGCATGGCGGAGTCTCTCAGGGGCGTAGGCCCTTCGGCTCGACCACGCCCACGCGCGTGGCCCAGGCATCGTAGTGGGCCAGGAGTTCGCGGATTCTTTCCGGGGACTGGACGGCCAGATTCGTCATCTCTGTGCGGTCGGCTTCCATGTCGTAGAGTTCGCAGGTGTCCGGGTAGCGGGAGACGAGCTTCCACTTCGCCTGGCGCACCGCGCGATTGCCCTTGTGCTCCCAGAAGAGGGCGCGGCGAGGCCGGCGGCGAGGGCCCCCAAGAGCTGGCGCCGGGTCGGTGCGCGATCTAGTGCGCTCGAACCCACTTCTTCGGGCCCCCTTCTTCCGGCGCTCCCCCGTGCCGCCGCAGCAGGCTCGACAGGAGCATCAGTCCAAACAGGCACTTGAGGCTTTCTAACACGGAATAGACCGTGTTGTATGTCCAGAGCTGTTGGCGTTCGGGCGAGGGATGATCGGGCGGAATGACCTCGACCAGCCGTCCCAGGCGGGCCACCTGCGGGGTGAGGACAAAGTGCATCGCCACCACGAACAGCAGCATAAGGAAACAGAGCAACGCCCCCGAGCGACGCCCGGAGCTGCTGGCAATGAGAATGGCCAGCAGAATGACTCCTAGGGCAAGCTGGGTCCACTCCCAGGTCTCGTAGTAGAAGCGGTTCAGCTCGGCAGCCTCGATGCGCAGGAAGGTGTGGGCGGCGGTCTCGCCCAGGATCTCGACGCTGGTGGCCGCGGAGGTGGGGGGCGCGGACACGAGCCGGTCGGTGGCGCTCAGGTTGTGCGCGGCGATCAGAACCAGAAAAACGCTGCAGGAGAGCCAGGCTCCCAGCAGAAAGGCGGCAAGTCGGCGGATATGCATGGCGTAAAGAGCGATTCTATCGCGATTGGGGGCGGTTTTGGACGGGATGCGGGGGGCGTTCCGGCAGGGGCGCAGGAACGGGAAATGGCGGGGGAAAGAACCGGCGGTCACAGCGGAAGCGGTTTTCTAAGTAGTTTCGGCTCGGTGTTTTGCGGTTTTCTCGGGAGGGGCGCTCCAGGCAGGCACCTTACGCTGGGAACCGAAAGACACCCGATTTCAGGGAGTCTTCAGGAGCCGGAAAATGTACACAATACCGCCTATCGATCCGATCATCATATGGTACTAGCCATCTGAATCNNCAAGATCCCCGAACGGGGGCCTTACGGAGCCGTTAAGTGTACTAAATACCGCCTACCGATCCGATCATCATTTGGTTCTAGGCTTCGGAATAAGAATCTGAGGCGTTCCGCTCTTGCGCGAACGGGCGCAAGTTGCACACACACGGAAGATTAAAAAGCTTCCATACAGACCAGAAACTCTGATATCATTCCCTGGTGGTACGCCCATGCGGGGTACCGCCAGGGACACCTGAGCACCGCCGATTTCCCGCCCCTGTCGCTCTTTGAGGCCTCGAGTAATGCAAACCAAGGCCGTATTGGTTTGTCTTTTGCTGCTGTCGCCCAGTATCGGGACGGCCAGAAAGCCCGCCGCCAACTCCGCAGGGGAAGAACGCTCCGAGTACCGCGATAAGCCTGTTGCGTCGGAGTTGGTTGCCCTATCCGAGCGGGCCAAGTCCCTGGTTCAGTCCGGCGAGTACATCCAAGCCGCCGAGGTCAACCGCAAAGGATACGCGGAAGCAATGGCCCGGGGCTTTCCCGGCGCGGCGCTCCGATTTCTCAACGATGTGGGCAACTGCTGGTTTGCGCTGTCGCGCTACCAGCGGGCCATGGATGCGTACCTGGAAGCGCGGAAGCTGGCCGAGCAAATCGGCGACTGGGAGATTGCTGGCGCACTTTCCATGAATGTTTCCTCACTATACCTCCAGGCGGGCGAGGTCAGTGGGGCTGCCGAGGCGGCGCGGGAGGGTTTGTCCGCTCTCGAGAAACTGCCCAGCTCGAAGTACAGGACTCAACTGCTGGCGCAGGCCGGAGAGGTCAAGACCTGGCAAGGGGATATCGACGGCGCCATCCCGCTGCTCGGCCAAGCCATTGCGGAGGCCGAGCGGCTGGGCAACCTATCGCTGAAGGCCCGTGCCTGCAACCTGCTCGGTCAGGGACTTCTGCGAAACGGCCGGGTTAAGGCGGCGGAGGCTCCGTTGCTGGAGGCGTTCCGGCTGCGCAAGCTGATCCACGATCGCGACATCGACACCTCATACGCCACCTTAGGCTTACTGCGGATGGAGCAGGGCGACCTGAAGACGGCCGCGACGTTGCTGGATCAAGCGGTGGCGTTGGCGGCGGCGAAGCCCGGGCCGGTGCCGCGCTGGCAGGCATCCTATTTTCGCGGGCAGGTGCGGATGGCGCAGGGGAATCTGGCCGGGGCGGTGGCGGACTTCCGCACGGCCATGGACCTGGCCCGGCGCTGGCGACTCGAGGTGATACCCGCCGACGCGGTGCGGGTGAGCCTGGAGGTGGGAATCCAGGAGCTTTACTCCGGCTTCATCCAGGCGGCGAATCGGCTCTATCTCGCGACGCGGCAGGCCTCGCTGCTTCGTGAGAGCTTTGAAGCGGCGGAAGAGAACCGCGCGGCCAGCCTGCGAGCGCTGGCGACGGCGGGCGACGACTGGCGGCGCGGTCTGCCCGAGGAGTACGACCAGGTACTGGCGCGGCTGCGGGCGGTCGAGGTCTTGCGTCTGCGGGAGGATTCGCCGGGGGCGCGCGGCGAGGCGCAACGGCTGCGGTACGCGCTGATGCAGATGGAAGCCAAAGCGGGGCTAGACTTCGGGTACAATCCAGGCGGCCGGGGCGATTCCCGCGTGCTGGAGCGGACCGTTCAGGCGCTGGACCCTTCCGAGGCCCTGCTGAGTTTTCATTTGGGCGAGCCGGACTCCTGGGTTTGGGCGGTGACGCGCGAGGGGATAGAGTTGCAGCGGTTGAGCGGCCGGAGCGCTATCGCCAAGCAGGCGCGGCAGTTTCGGGAGGCCGTGAAGAACGGGGCAGCGGCCGCCCCGGAGTTAGGCCAGGCGCTTTACACTTCGCTGTTCGGCGGGCTGGGGAGAGGGGCGAGCAGCAAGCCGCACTGGTCGCTGGCGCTGGATGACGTGCTGTTTCAGACGCCCATTGCGGCCGCGGTGGTGGAGCGCGGGGTGGACCGGGCGGTGTACCTGGCGGAGCGGCACTCCTTGCGGCTAGTGCCCAGCGCGCACCTGATCGCGGACCGGCTGGGAGAGGCTCGCCAGGCGACTCGTTCGAGGCGGCGCGGGGCATTCGTGGGAGTGGGGGATCCGGTGTACAACACCGCCGATCCACGCTGGAAGCGCGGCTCGCGGCCGGCGAATCGGGATACCGCCCTGCAACTTCCGCGGCTGGCGGGGAGCGGGCAGGAGATCCGCTTGTGCGCCAAGGCGTGGAATCCGGGCGCGCAGCCGGTGGTACTGGAAGGCGAGGGCGCCACGCGCGCGGCGCTCGCAAAGGCGCTGGAGGCCGCGCCGCCCATATTGCATCTGGCGACGCACGTGGTGTCGGGCCGGCGCGGCCCGGCCGAAGGGATGCTGGCGCTGAGTCTGCTGCCGGGCGGCGAACCGGAGTTTTTGAGCCCGACCGATATCGCCACCTGGCGGGTGAAAGTGGGGCTGGTGGTGCTGAGCGGCTGCAACTCGGGGCTGGGCGAGGCACTACCCGGCACGGGCCTGATGGGGTTGACGCGGGCGTGGCTGGCGGCGGGCGCCGACGCGGAGGCTGCCAGCCTGTGGCCCGCCCCGGACGACACAGGGGAGCTGTTCCTGTCGTTTTACCGGCATCTGCGGGAAGACGGGGCCCAGGCGAAGCCTGCGCCGGGGTCCAAATATCCGAAGGCGGCCGTGGCGCTCGAGCAGGCGCAAATCGACATGCTGCATTCCGGGACATCGCGGTCCCTGCCGAAATACTGGGCTGCGTACTTTGTGTTGGGGAAAGAGTAGGAGACTCCTGTGCTGACGGCGCACGTGGTGGAATGCAATCGGCAGGAGGAATCCAAGGGCGACGCGCCGGAGGAGGGCCGTATGCCGAACCAGGAAGAATCGAACGGGGCGCAGGCGAACCCCAAGCCGGACTGGCCCGGCCTGGTCGCGAGGATTCGGAAGGGCGATTCCGCGGGAATGGAGGAGTTGTATCGCCTGTTCTCACGCGGGATCCGGTTCTATCTGTGCCGTCAGTTGGGGCCGCAGGAACTGGAGGACAAGGTTCACGACACTTTCCTGATCGTGGTGCAGGCGATCCGCAAGGGAGAGTTGCGCGAGCCGGAGCGTCTGATGGGGTTCGTGCGGACGGTGGTGCGGCGGCAGGTGGCCGCGCACATCGGCACTGCCGTGCAAAACCGGAAGGAGCAGGCGGACCTGCAAACCGGGTATGGCATTTCCGACGGACGGAGCAGCCCCGAGGAGGACGCGATCGTCCAGCAGCGTGTGGATATCATGACCCGGGTACTGCGGAGCCTGTCGGGGCGCGATCGGGAGATCCTGACCCGCTTCTACTTGCGCGGGGAGAACCAGGAGGCGATCTGCAGCGAGATGAACCTGACGGAAACGCAATTCCGGCTGCTGAAGTCGCGCGCCAAGGCCCGGTTCGGGGAGTTGGGGAAGCGAAGACTGCAGCAACGGAGTCTGCCGGCGGTTTTCCCGAGAGCGATCCTGGCTTAAAGACACTAGTAGGTTGACTGGATGAGTTTGGTGGATACTGATAAGGATTGCTTCCCACATGGAATTGAACGGTCATGCCCCGGAGGAGATGCTGGAAGAGCATTCCCTGGGGAAGCTTCCCGACGCGGAGGCCGAGAGTCTCGAAGAGCATTTGCTGATTTGCCCGCAGTGCCAGGACCGGCTCGCGGAAGTGGAGGAGTTTGCGGAGGCGGCGCGCCGGGCCGCGGCGAGATTGCAGAGGGAGCCGCGGTCGAGCCTGGAAGGGAAGTGGCGCGGTCTGTGGCAGTGGCTGGCGCGCCCGGCGCCGCTGGCGGTGGCCGCGGGCATGGCGATACTCGTGGCGGGGTCGGTGGTGGAGTGGCGGGGGGTGTCGCGGAACGAGCCGGTGGTTTCCGTGTATCTTCAGGCGGTTCGCGGCGGCGAAGGACTAGTGGGCGCGCGCGCGCCCGCAGATAAGCGGTTACGGCTACAACTGGACTCAGCCGGTTTGCCGGCTGTGGGCTCCTTTCGCCTGGAGATTGTCGACTCAGGCGGCACGGGCGTGTTCGAGGCGGAAGCGCGGCGGGACGCAGGGGAGGTTTCGGCCCAACTTACCGCGCGCCTGCCGGCCGGCAGGTACTGGGTCCGGCTGTACGAGCCACGTCCGGCGGGCCCGCTGCTGCGCGAGTTTGGGCTTACCGTTGAGTGATGCGGACACAGGCTGAAGGCCTGTATCACTACTCCCGAGAATTCCGGGTGCGCGGAGAGCCGGGCTCAAGCCCGGCGCGTCCTGAAGGCCGCCCTCCTGGCCTATGGGAATCGGATTTACTTGCACGCTGGAGGCGGGCAGTTCGTCAGAAGAAGTGTGAGGCGATTGGTGTGGGTGTTGGTGGTGGCGGCGCAGGCGTACGGTGGTGAGTGCGCGGTGCTGGCCTCCGGCTACACGCTGCGGATCGACCGGCACGAGACCGACGGGGAGAAGGTCAAGCTCTACCTGAACCAGGGGTTCGTGGAGCTGCCGGTGACTGCGGTGGAGCGAATCGAAGCCGAGGAGCCAAAACCGGTCCCGGCGACGGCCCCGGTGACGGCGGCGGCGAAACCGGCGGACCTGGTGCGGGAGGCGGCGCGGCGGTACGGTTTGCCGGAGGCGTTCCTGGGCAGCGTAGCGAAAGCGGAGTCGGGATTCCGCGCGGATGCGGTGTCGCCGAAAGGGGCGGTGGGGATCATGCAGTTGATGCCGGCCACGGCGCGCGCGCTGGGCGCGGACGCGGCGGACCCGCGGCAGAACGTAGAGGCGGGGACGCGATACCTGAGCGCGCTGCTGCTCAAGTACAAGGACGATCCCTGGCAAGTGCGGAAGGCGCTGGCGGCTTACAACGCCGGGCCGGGGGCGGTGGAGCGGTACAAAGGGGTTCCACCGTACCGGGAAACGGTGGAGTACGTGGAGCGCGTGATCAAGCAGGCGGGGCTGGGCCAGTAAGGGTCTGATATACTCGTAACAGAGAGTCAGTTCTCCATGAGCAACCGCTTAAGAATCCTGGTAGTTACGGTGTCGACGCTTCTGGCGGCAGCGCTGTTGATGGGCGCCCTGCTGGACCGCAACCCGTCCGACGACGGGGCGTACCGGCAGATGGCGGTATTCGAAGAGGTGCTGGGGCACATCAAGAGCGACTACGTCGAGGAGCCGGACCTGAAGAGCGTGACGTTGGGCGCGCTGAACGGTCTGCTGGAAGCCATCGACCCGTTTGCGAGCTACCTGAACGCGGACCAGTATAAGGAATACCTGAAGAACAAGGACGCATCCAAAGGCGGAGTAGGGCTGGTTCTCTCCAAGCGGTTCGGATACCTGGGGGTGGTGGATTCGATTCCAGGGTCTCCGGCCGACAAGGCGGGATTGACCACGGGCGACATGGTGGAAACCATCCGCGGGATCGCCACGCGGGACATGCCGCTGGCCTACGCCAACATTCTGCTGGGTGGCAAGCCCGGCAGCACCATCGAGATCTCGGTGCTGGCGTACCGGTACCAGGAGGCGAAGAAGATCACGCTGACGCGGGCGGAGGTCCAGAATCCGAAGGTAAGCGAGAAGCTGCTGGCGGATCAGGTGGGTTACATCGCGGCGGAATCGATGGGATCAGCGACGACGGCGGATGTCGCGGCGGCGGTGAAGAGCCTGGACAAGCAGGGGGCAAAACGGCTGATCCTGGATTTGCGCCATTCGAGCGCG
>PLEM01000518.1 GCA_003137035.1 Bryobacterales bacterium
GTCCTCGGCGTCACCATCTACAACGCCCACTCGGAAGCCTTCGAGTTCAAGCCCGGACCCATCTTCAGCAATTTTCTGCTGGCCGACGAGATCAACCGCACCACGCCCAAGACGCAATCGGCGCTGCTGGAGGCCATGAACGAGCGGCAGGTGACCATCGACGGCCACTCCTACCCGCTGCCGGAGCCGTTCATGGTGATGGCCACGCAGAACCCGGTGGAGCACCACGGCACGTATCCGCTGCCGGAATCGCAGCTCGACCGCTTCTTCATGCGGCTGCGCATCGGGTACCCGGACCGGGCCAGCGAGCGCGAGATACTGCGGAACGCGGACGCGCCGCTGGGCGGACAGGTGGAGCCGGTGCTCACGGTGGAGGAAGTGCTGCAAGTGCAGGCCTGGGCGAACCGCGTGACGGTGGACGAGTCGCTGGTGGATTACATGCTGGCGATCGTCGAGAAGACGCGCACACACGAATCGCTGGCGTTGGGAGTCAGCCCGCGGGGCGCGCAATCGTTGTACCGTGCGGTGCAGACGCTGGCCATGATCGAGGGGCGCGATTACGCGATTCCGGACGATGTGAAGCGGCTGGTGGTGCCGGTGTTCGCGCATCGGGTGGTGGTGAACACGCGGCTGGCGCTCTCCCAGCGCACCGCCGACGTGAGCGACCGCATTCTGGAGGAGATCTTGACGCTTGTGGATGTGCCATTGTGAAAACCGCCATTATCGGCTTGCCGATGACCGGCAAGACGTCGTTGTTCACCATTCTCACCGGAGTGCACGAGGCGGCGCGCATCGGATCGATGGCGGTACGGGTGGGAGTGGCCAAGGTGCCGGACGCTCGCCTCGAAGTGCTGGAGGAGGTGTTCAACGCAGCCAAGAACACCCATGCGGTGGTGGAGTACGTGGACGCCCCGGCGCTATCGAAAGAGGCGCTGCGCGATCCCGGCGTGATGGCGAGCCTGAAGGTGGTGGATGCGTTCGCCCACGTGCTGCGCCTGTTCGAGGACCCCAGCGTGCCGCACGAGGCCGGCTCGATCGATCCGCTGCGCGACCGGGAGAATGCGGATCTGGAGCTGATTCTGAGCGACCTGATGGTGATCGAGAAGCGCATGGAGCGGCTCGACAAGGATCGCAAGAAGGTGAAAGCTCCGGAGCTGGACCGGGAGTTCGAGGCGCTGGAGCGGTTCAAGGCGGCGCTGGAAGCCAATCAGCCGCTGCGCGAACTGGAGTTGAGCGAGGAAGAGGAGAAGCGCACGCGGGGGTTCCAGTTCCTCTCCCAGAAGCCGATGCTATACGTGCTGAACCTGGGAGAGGCGGACGCCGGGCGGCTGCACGAAATCGAGGCCGAGTACCGCAACGGGCCGCTGGCCGGGCGGGCGCGCACCGAGGTCACGGCAATCTGCGGGAAGATCGAAGCCGAGCTGGCGGAGCTTTCCAAAGAAGAAGCGGGCGAATACCTGGCCAGTTACGGGCTGAAGGAATCCGGGCTGGAGCGGCTGATCTCGGCCACTTACTCGCTGCTGGGCCTGATGTCGTTTCTCACGGCGGGCGAAACCGAGGTGCGCGCCTGGACCATCCCGAAGAACAGCACGGCAGTGGCGGCGGCGGGCGCCATCCACACGGATTTCGAGAAGAAATTCATCCGCGCGGAAGTGGTGAACTGGCAGGTGCTGGTGGATCAGGGAGGCTACGCCGGCGCGCGCGATAAAGGCCTGCTGCGTCTGGAGGGCAAAGACTACATCGTGAGGGAAGGCGACGTGCTGGTGATCCGGCACGGGTAGGCGCTAACCGCGCCGTAATCCATCCGTAACAGCGCGGCGCCCAGGTCCGCTCCCTCGCGGTCGCGGCTCGGATGCGTGGAACTGATTCTCAACAGGTTACGGAGCCGCAAGCGTGAGAAGCTGACACAGGCTGAAGGCCTGTGCCACGTGGCACAGGCATTCAGCCTGTGCGGGCATTTTTTCACAGCTTCTCTGGGAGCGGCTGCCAGAAATTCTGCAAGTCCCTCCCCAGAGCCGCAAGCCGACTCCGCCTCCGCCGGTTGAGCGGGATCGGGGTCCCACGGCTCCTTGCCGAGGCGGAGAGAAAATCGGGTGGCCGCTGTGGTAGACTAGCCAACTTCGGCGAATTCGATGATCTCTCGCCGTTCGCTTCTGAAGACCGCGGCGGTGGCGTTCGGGGCGCCCATGATCAACCGCGGCCGGTTCTCCGTTTTCGCCAACAGCCGCACGGAGTATTCCGCTCGCACCCTGGAGTTGGTTCGCCGCGCCACGGTGATCGACATGCTGGGCCTGCTGACTTTGGACTACCGGAAGCTGTCGGCCTGGGAAGCCGATCCGGGCCGTTTCGGCCGGGCCGATTTCCAGCGGCTGCGGGATTCCGGGATCACCGTCTTCCATCCCGCCGTGGGATACACCGAGGGTGACATCTACACCGAGTCGTTGAGGGACATCACCGGGTGGAACGCGTTTATCGCGGCGCATCGGCCGCAGTTCCTGCGTGTGGACGGCTCCGCCGATTTCGCGCGGGCCAAGGCGCTGGGCAGGATCGGCATCCTGATCGGGCAGCAGAACTCCGAACATTTCCGAACGGTCGAGGATGTGGATCGGTTCTACGGTCTGGGCCAGCGGGTCTCGCAGTTGACGTATCGCAGCAACCGGATCGGCGGCGGATCGACCGACCCGAGAGATCGCGGTCTGAGCGAATACGGCGTGGCGATTCTGGAGCGCATGAACCAGACCGGCATGGCCGTGGACATCTCGCATTGCAGCGACCGGACTTCGCTGGACGCTATCGAGGGCTCGCGAAGGCCGGTCCTGGTTACGCATTCCAACTGCCGGGCGCTGGTTCCCAACAGCGGCCGCTGCAAGACGGATGAAGCGATCCGGCGAATGGCGGCCAAGGGCGGCGTGATGGGCGTCAGCATGGTGCGCATCTTTGTACGGCCCGGAGGGCGCGCCACCATCGAGAACGTGCTGGACCACATCGACCACGTAACCAGACTGGCCGGCGTCGAGCACGCTGGCGTGGGAAGCGACGTGGATCTGGACGGGCGGGACGTATCCATGCATTCCGCGAGGCGACTCGACCTTGACGGGATCGACTATGCGAAGAAGATCTACGAGCTCACGGAAGGTCTAGTCCGGCGGAACTACTCCAGCCGGAACATCGAGCTCATTCTGGGCGGGAACTTCCAGCGCGCGCTTGCGGAAACGTGGAGCTCTTAGCGAGCCTGGGACTATAGGAAGTCCACCAGCGTGCGGTTCACTTCGTCCGCGTGGGTCCAGGTGATGCAGTGCGGCCCGTCCTTCACCACCACTAAGCGGGCTCCCTGGATCAGCTTGGCGGTGCGGAGTCCCGAGGCGGCGATCGGCAGAATCCGGTCCGCATCCCCCTGAAGGACCAGCGTGGGCACGTCTACGCGGGCCAGGTCCTTGCGGAAGTCCTCATGCCAGGTTGCCACGCAAGCCAGACTGGCCGTGGCGGAGGAGCCGGCCGCGACGTTCCAACTTGACTGAACGGCTGGTTCGCCGACACGCTTCCCCAGCAGGAGATCGGTGTTGTAGAAATCCTTGAAGAACCCGGTGAAGAACGCGTAACGATCCGCGGCGATGGCCTTCTCGATACCCTCGAAGACACTGCCGTCCACACCCTCCGGGTTGTCCGGCGTCTTGAGCAGGAAGGGCGGGACCGAGGAGATGAACACCGCCTTGCGCACGCCCGCCGATCCATATTTTCCTATGTAGCGCGCCACTTCGCCGC
>PLEM01000195.1 GCA_003137035.1 Bryobacterales bacterium
CTTCGATGAGAATATGCTCCGGCGTTGCGGTTTCCCCTGGAAATGGGTAGGATGAAACTTACCCTCCGGCAGTGATTCTTTTAGCGGAAGACTGGACCGAGCAGGCAAACTGCGGGGTCTGATTCGCCCAACGGAGTTCTATGCAAAAACAGCCCAAGAAGCTTCTGGCCGCTGTGGACGAACTGTTCTTCACCGTGAAGATCGCCGATGCCGCCAAACGCGCCGGCCTCGATGTCGAGTTCTTCAAGAACGACAAGGCGTTGCTCGACAAGGCCCGCCTGGAAAAGCCCTCCCTGATCATCTTCGACCTGAACTTCAGCGCCATCCAACCGCTGAAGATCATCGCGAAGCTCAAAAGCAGCGCTGAGTTGAAGACCATCAGCCTCATCGGCTACCTCTCCCACGCCCAGGGCGAGCTGAAGCAGAAGGCCCACGAGAGCGGCTGCGACATGGTGCTGGCCCGCTCCGCCCTGTCCCAGAATCTCGCCCAGATCCTCAAGCGCCACTCCGGCGCGCTTTAGCCCGCTACCGCTCCCCGCCACTCCGCTTCAACCACCGGCGAGCGGCCCGATCAGCTCGAGATGTTGCGCGCCGGCGCCGGCTACGGCCTTGAGCCGGATGGAGCGGTCGAAGGTGGCGAGGCTGGCGTTGTGACGCACCGCCAGTCCCAGCAGGTAGACATCGGTAATGTTCCGATGGCCCGCAATCATCCGGGGGCGGAACAGCGTCTCATCGAGGAGTGAGACGGAGTCGCCCCAGAACTCGTGATCGGTAGCCGAGCACAGCAGGCGAAGACGGGCCAGGACCTCGGCCGGTGTGGCCTCCACCGTGGGATACGCCGGATTGCTCAGCACGCGGACGCAGCCGTTGAGGGTAATGGGGCAGGAAGCCCAGCCGCGCTTGCGGCTCTGGCCGAACCAGCGGTGGGCGTCCTCGTGGTTGGGATGCGCGGGGTCGAACAAGGCCACCAGGACGTTGACGTCGAGTAGCGAGACGCTCATGGCTCGTCTCGCAACCGATTGACCAGATCCAGGTGCGGCTTCTTGGCCCCCGGCTTGGGCGCGAACAGCGGAACTCCGTTGCGAAGCCGCGGTGGGGACTTGGGTTCGAGCGCCTGGCGAGCGAGTTCCGAGATGACCTGGCCCAGCGTCGCGCCGCGCTGGCGGGCGAGTTGTTTGGCGACCTGCAGCAAGTCGTCGTCGAGATCGACGGTGGTGCGCATACGCCGATCATTGCGCATCAAGCATCGTAAGTCAAGATGCATGATGCACTCCGAAAACCTCTTGACAGACATTGCAATATGCGATATTCTTATCGCAAATGGCAATACACAGCGCGAAACCGGCACCCCAGCCCGCCGGCGGCCCCGGACCCCTCGCCGCCCTGCTGGTCCTGGCCGTCTGGTTCGCCCTCATCGCCGGCGGCGGCTGGCGCGGCTCCTTGCGCCTGGATGCCGGCGAGCCCACGCAGATCGTGCTGGATCTCCCGCCCGCCGCCGATGCCTGGCAGGAGGATGACGAGGCCGGTTGGGAAGGGGTCCTGGAGGCCGGCGGAATCCAGGTGCGGCTGCGGTTGACTCCTATATCGAATTGTGATTAAGATATGGCAGATTGTGATATGAGGCTCGGCGAGAAGCTCCGCTACCTGCGCGAGGTCGAGGGCGCGCTGCGCGGTTTCAATCGCGCCCTGACCCAGCAGGAGGTGGTCCGCCTGCTCAAGAAGGAACAGGGCAAGGCCATCAGCCAGTCCTATCTCTCGCAGATCGAGAGCGGGGCGCGGCCCCACCTGACCAACCCGACCCGAATGCTGCTGGCCCGCTTTTTCAAGGTCCAGCCGGGCCACCTGGTGGACGACCCCGAGGGCTATCGCACCGAGCTGATCTCGGGCCTGGGGGCCAGCGAGAACAAGCTGGACCTGTTGCTGAGGGAGGGAGCGGAACGCTTCCACGACGATCCCGACCTGCGCGACGCGCTGCTGAAAGTGGCGCGCCACGAGGACTCGCGGCGCTGCGTGGTACTGCTGGGGGAGATCCTGGACAACCCGGGGCTGGCCGAGCGCCTCTTGCAGGTGCTCGGGCCGGCCGCCGGAGGGAGGCATTCCCGATGACGTGGTCGGACTTCTACCTGATTTGTTTCGCGGCGGGCTTCTTCCTGAGCCTGGTATCGGTTCTGGGAGCGGGCCTGCACCTGTCGCACCTGCCGCACCTGCACTTCGATCACGGCGGGGACCTGCCCCACGGGGACGCCGGGCATGGCGGGCACGGCGGGGAGGTGTCGCCGATCAACTTCGGAACGATTACCGCGTTTCTGGCGTGGTTCGGCGGCGCCGGCTACCTGCTGACGCGCCATTCCAGCCTCTGGTTCGTGCTGGTGCTGGCGATCTCGGGCGTGTGCGGCCTGGCCGGGGCCACGCTCGTATTTCTGTTCCTGGCCAAGGTGCTGGTAAAGAAGGACGAGAATCTGGATCCTGCCGACTACGAGATGGTCGGAGTGCTGGGCAGGATCACCAGCGTGATCCGGGCCGGCGGCACCGGCGAAATCGTGTTCACCCAGGGCGGCACGCGGCATTGCGCGGGCGCCCGGAGCGAGGATGCAACGGCGATTCCGAAAGGCACCGAAGTGATTGTCACGCGTTACGAAAAGGGGATCGCCTACGTCCGCCGCTGGGATGAGATGACCGGCTCGGGGCTCGAATGAGGCGGCGCCTCATCTGCCCGAGCTTGCACAAGGAGAACGCATGAATTTGAGTGGCAACGAATTGCAGATCATAGTGATCGTCGGTTTGGCGATCCTGGGTTTCGTCTTCGTTATTTCCGTGTTGGCCAGTCTCTACCGGAAGGTTGGGCCGCACGAAGCACTGATTGTGTACGGCATTCGCCGCACCCGGATCGTGAAGGGCCGCGGGACCGTCATCTGGCCCATGGTCGAGAACTGCCGGGGCCTGTCGCTGGAGCTGATGTCCTTCGACGTCGCCCCCAAGCAGGACCTGTACACCAAGCAGGGCGTGGCGGTCACCGTGGAAGCGGTGGCGCAAATCAAGGTGAAGTCCGACCCCGAGTCCATTACCACGGCGGCCGAGCAGTTCCTGACCAAGTCGCCCCAGGAGCGGGAGGGACTGATCCGGCTCGTGATGGAAGGACACCTGCGGGGCATCATCGGCCAGCTCACCGTGGAGGAGATCGTCAAACAGCCGGAGATGGTGGGAGACCGGATGCGGGCCACCTGCGCAGACGACATGAGCAAGATGGGGCTCGAAGTGATCTCGTTCACCATCAAGGAAGTTCGCGATCAGAACGAGTACATCACCAATATGGGCCGGCCGGACGTGGCCCGCATCAAGCGGGACGCCGACGTGGCCACCGCCGAAGCCGAGCGCGATACCGCCATCCGGCGCGCCGTAGCTACGCGGGACGCGGCGGTCGCACGCGCGGACGCCGACAAGCAGCGCGTGCTGGCGGAGACCCTTTCCCAGGCCGCGCAGGCCGAAGCCCAGCGGGACCTGGAAGTCAAGAAGGCCACTTACCTGGAGACGGTCAAGCGGCAGCAGGCGCAGGCCGACAAGTCCTACGACATCCAGACCAACATCATGCAGCAGCAGTTGGTGGCCGAGCAGGTGAGAGTGCAGCAGGTGGAGAAGCAGCAGCAAGTGCTGGTGCAGGACGCCGAGATCGAGCGCCGCGAGCGCGAGCTGATCGCCACCGTGCTCAAGCCCGCCGAGATCGAGCGGCAGCGGATCGAGACCCTGGCCGAGGCCGAAAAGCAGCGGCTGATCGCGGAAGCCGAAGGCCATGCGGCCTCCACCCGGGCTACCGGCGAAGCCGAAGCCGAAATCATCTTCAAGAAGGGCGAGGCCGAAGCCAAGGCTCTCAACGTCAAGGCGGAAGCCTACCAGGAGTGGAACCAGGCGGCGGTGGTGGACCGGCTCATCGCCGGGTTGCCGGAAGTGGTGCGGGCGCTGGCGGCGCCACTGGCCAACGTGGACAAGATCACCATCGTCTCGACGGGAGACGCCAGCACGGCCGGAATGCACAAGATCACCGGGGATATGACGCAGATGGCGGCCCAGATCCCGGCGCTGTTCGAGGCGCTCTCGGGGATGAAGATCTCCGAGCTGCTCTCGAAAGTAAAGACCATGGGACAGACAGAGAAAGGGGCATGAAATGGCATTACTGGAAAGGGTTGGAACGTTGCTCCGGGCCAATCTGAACGACCTGATCGACAAGGCCGAAGAACCGGAGAAGATGATCAAGCAGGTGATTCTGGACATGCAGAATCAGTTGCTGCAAGTGAAGACGCAGGTGGCCATCGCCATCGCGGATCAACACGTGCTCGTAAAGAACCGGCAGGAGAACGCCGACAAGCACGCCGAGTTCATGCGCAAGGCCGACCTTTCGGTGGCCAAGGGGAAAGACGACCTGGCCCGCGCGGCCCTGGAGCGCGCCCTGAGCTGCCAGCGCATGATGGAGAATTACGAGCAGCAGGTCGCCGATCAGAAGGCGCAGGTCGAGAACCTCAAAGTCGTCCTGCGAAAGCTCGAGCAGAAGCTGGCCGAGGCCCAGTCGCGCGCCAATGTGCTGGTGTCGCAGCACCGGCGCTCGCGCGCGCTGGCCCGGGCCGGCGATGCGGAACTGGCCATGCGCGACAGTTCGCAGGGCATCACCTTCGACCGCCTCGAAAACAAGGTGGTCCGAGCCGCGGCGGTCAGCCAGGCCAAGGCCGAAATGCTGGCCGACAACGTGGACGAACAGTTGACCGCGCTGGACCGCGGCGAGCAGGTGGAGAAGCTGCTGGCCGAGATCAAGGCGCGGCGGGACAGCGCGTGACTTCCAGCTCGTAGCTCGTAGCTCGTCGCCGGGGTGTGGTTTGGGGCTGGCGGACTGGTCTTGCGGGAGCGCTGGGGGCCGCCGAGGAGCATTCGACGGGCTTCGAGCTACGGGCTACGAGCTTCTTTCAGTAACTTTTTGGGACCGGGGCGCGCCTTTCCAGTTTCGCCGTCGTCTAGTACCATTGAGGAGTTCCATGTCTGCCTTCACCCAGCCAACCCCCGTGCCGATTCGGCCCCCGGGGCAACCCGCCCCAGGCCCGGCGCCGGTTCCGCCGCCCGTCCAGCCCGGCCGGCCGCGCTGGCGTCTGCCGGCGCTGGTTCTGCTCGCCGGACTTCTGGGCGCGGGGCTCTACTTGCTGCTCAAGCCCGGCCCGGCGGCTCAGGTAGGTTCGGCGGACCTCGTCCAGACCGCTGGGGTGACCAGCGGCCCCCTGGCGCGCGTGGTGCGCGTGGCGGGGCAGACCTCGGCCCGCAATTTCGCCTCCATCATGGTTCCCACGTTTCGCGGGCCCGATTCCGGCAGGGACCTGACCCTCATGAACGTGGCCAAGGCGGGATCGTTCGTTAAGAAGGGCGACATTGTCGCGGAATTGGATCCGCAGTCGCTGAAGGACCACATCGACGACGTGACCGACCAGGTCGCGCAGGCCGAAAACGACGTGCTCAAGAAGAAGGCCGAGCAGGACGTGGAGTGGGAGTCGCTCCAGCAGGGCCTCCGGCAGGCCAAGGCCGATCGGGACAAGACCAAGCTGGATCTTTCGGCGTCCGAGGTGAAAACCGAGGTCGAGCGGGAGTTGCTGAAGCTCAACGCCGACGAGGCCGAGGCCGCCTACAAGGACCTCCAAGGCGACCTGGCCAACAAGAAGGCGGCCGACCGGGCGGAGCTGCGAATCCTGGAAATCAACGTGCAGCAGCAGCAGATCCACCGCAACAACCATGCGGGCGACCTCAAGAAGTTCAGCATGAAGGCGCCTATGGACGGGCTGGTGGTGATGTCGCAGACCTTCCGCGGCGGGGAGATGAAGCAGATCCAGCAAGGCGACCAGGTGTACCCCGGCATGCAGTTCATGAAGATTGTCGATACGCGCTCCATGCAAATGGAGGCCTCGGTGAGCCAGGCCGACGCCAGCGAGTTGCGCATCGGCCAGGTCGCCACGGTGGGGCTGGACGCCTTCCCCGGGCTCCAGTTTTCGGGCAAGATTTACAGCATGGGCGCCATGGCGGTCAAGGGAATTTGGGACACCTACTTTATCCGCAACGTGCCCGTGCGTATCGTGATCGAGGGCAGCGACTCGCGGCTCATCCCGGATCTCTCCGCCTGGGCCCACGTCCACCTCAATCTCCAGGAGAACGCGACCATCGTGCCCGCCGAAGCCGTGCGCTCGGAGGGCGGCCGGACGGTGGTCTTCGTCAAGCGCGGCCAGGGCTTCGAGAAGCGCCCGGTCGAGCTGGGCTTGCGCACCACCACCCAGGTCGCGGTGCTCACCGGCGTAAGGCCGGGCGAGCAAGTGGCCCTCGGGCCGGTGAAGTAGCGCCGCCTATTCGACCGCGACGTCCATTATCATTGATCTGAGGTCCGCTTCCGCCGGGGACCTGTCGACAGACATGAGCGGGCACGTCTTCATCTGCTACGCGCGCGAGGACCGGGAATTCGCGCTGCAGCTTGCGCGGATGCTGAAAGACAGCGCCATCCCCGTCTGGGTGGATGAATGGGATCTTCGGCCCGGAACGAACTGGGTCAAGAGCGTCGACCACGCCTTGGAGGAATGCTCGCACTGCCTGGTGGTCCTGTCGCCGCATTCGGTCGACTCCGAAGAAGTGCTGAATGAGTGGGGCGCCGTACGGGATGACGGGAAACCCGTGGTTCCCGTTCTCTACCGCGAGTGCCATGTCCCCTATCGCTTGCGCCAGACCCAATGGATCAGCTTCGTTGGCCTCCCTCTGGACGATGCGGACGCCTGCGCTCGCTTGCTCTCGGCGCTGGGCGGGTCGGCGCCGCCCAAGGCGACTCCGCCCGAAGCGGCCCAAGAACACGCAGTAGTCCAATACCGGGATTGCCGCGGCTGCGGAGCCAAAACGCCCTCTCGAACGTTCCTGACCACGGGCGGGTTCTGCATGAAGTGCTCCGTGTGACACAAGCAGAGCGGCGGTCCGCAACAGGTGATGGGGAGACGATGAGGCGCTCCTCCAAAGTGGCCTGCGGGCTTCCGGACGTGGCTCTGCCCTCAGCGCCCACGTGGCCGGCGACACCCTGCTCGATACCGTCTCCGCGGGCGATCGCATCTGCAGGCTCCGACCGTTCCGCCTCCCGGTTCCTATATCAGAGTGTACGGCGGATCGAAGTTCGGCACTCCGGCGTGGCGGCCGGCCATCCAGCGCAGCACGTACACCTGCCGCGGGTCCGTCAGAGTGTGCGTGACCGTGTTCACGACCACCTCGAGGATGGTGTGCGCCAGCGGGTCTTTGTAGTAGTCGATGTCCGGCTCCACCACCACGCAGTCGACGCCGTCGATCTTCTGCGTCTGCCCCTCGTGAAACGTGAGCTGAACGTTGGCTTCGCCGAACCGCACCTGCTTCCAACTGCGGCTAGCGCCGGAGTGAAACAGCGCAGTACCCACTTCTGGCGCCCACTGCTTGTGGCCCGCCTGGATCACCTGGTCGATCAGCTTCTTATCCGCCCAGGCGAAGAACCGGTCCGGCTTCATGCCTTGCTGCTTCGAGTCGTCCCAGAT
>PLEM01000303.1 GCA_003137035.1 Bryobacterales bacterium
TCATCATTCATCACTCATCATTACGTCTCACGCTTCGGACACCGTTTCGCGGACGACCTCCTCGATCGTGGTGATGCCGCCCGCGGCCGTGAGTTCGAGCGCGGTAGCGGCCCGCAGACGGCGGAACCAGGCGAGGTCCGTTCCCTCGAGCATCCCTTCCTTGTCCACGTAGGTGCACAGGAACCCGGAACAGTAGGGCGCCAGGCGGTCCAGCACCTCTTCGGCGCTCAGCGCGGTGGATTCGCGCCAGCCCTTGACGACGATGCGGCCCCCCTTGGAATCGAGCGCCACGAGCAACCGTTCGCGCCCGATCGCGGCCCGAAGGGCTTCGAGGAACTCCGTGTTTATTCCCGCCGCAGAGAACGCAGCGGTGCCCACAATCACCTTATGCGCGCCACGCTCGACCAGACTGCGCGCCCGCTCCACCGATCGCACGCCGCCGCCAACGCGAGTCATGGCTCGCGCAGCCAGGAACTCGACGATGCTATCGTTGGAGCCCCGCCCCAGCGCGGCATCGAGGTCGATCACCTGAATCTCGGGGAATGCGGAGAAGCGATCGAGCATCTCGGACGGCGTGCCGCCTTCGAGCGCCTTTTCCCGACCTTGGACGAGTTGCACCACCTTGCCGTCCATCAGGTCGATGCACGGGATAATCATAGAGGCCTTCGCACCGGGACGCCGCACTGCGCCAGATACTCTTTGAGGTCCGCCACCGTGTACGTGCCGTAGTGGAAGATCGAGGCGGCCAGCGCGGCGTCGGCCTCGCCTTCCCTCAGCACGCGGCTGAAATGCTCGGGGGTGCCCGCGCCGCCCGAAGCGATGACCGGTATGTGCGTGGCGCGCGAAATGGTGCGCGTGAGCTCGCAATCGAAGCCGTCCTGCACGCCGTCGGTATCCATCGAAGTGAGCAGGATCTCGCCCGCGCCCAGCGCTTCGCCGCGCGCCGCCCAGCCCACGGCATCGATTCCGGTGTCGTCGCGTCCGCCGCGCACGTAGACGCTCCAGCCGCCCTCGGAGCGGCGCTTGGCATCGATGGCGAGCACCACCGCCTGCGCGCCGAACTCCTCGCTCAGCTCGGTGAGCAGCTCGGGCCTCCGCACGGCCGCCGTGTTGACGCTTACCTTGTCGGCTCCGGCGAGCAGGATGCGGCGCGCGTCCGCCACCGAGCGAATGCCGCCGCCCACGGTGAGCGGGATGAAAACTTTGCGCGCCGTGCGCGCCACCACATCCACCATGGTGTCGCGGTCGTCGCTGGAGGCCGTGATGTCCAGGAACACCAGCTCGTCGGCGCCCTGTTGGTTGTAGCGATCCGCCAGTTCGACCGGGTCGCCCGCGTCCCGCAGGTTCACGAAATGGATCCCTTTCACCACGCGTCCGGCGGTTACGTCGAGGCAGGGAATGATGCGTTTGGCCAGCATTTTACAGGTCCACGAAATTCTTCATGATGGCGAGGCCGAGCGGCCCCGATTTCTCGGGGTGGAACTGGACTCCGAAAACGTTCCCGGCCTCGAGCACCGCGGTGTAGGGTGTGGTGTAAGTGCACGTGGCGGCCGTCACCGGAATTACCGGGACATAGTAACTGTGGGCGAAGTAGAGATAGGAGTTGGGAGCTAGTCCGTCGAGCAGGCGGCAGCGGCCACGGGGCTCGACCTCGTTCCAGCCCATGTGCGGCACCCTGGCGCCGGCGGGGAAACGTGTCACGGTTCCCGTGTAGCGGGCCAGGCCGCGGACCTCGGGCGCCTCCTCGCTCCCCTCGAGCAAGGCCTGCAAGCCCAGGCAAATGCCCAGGAACGGGACGCCCACGTCGATTCTGTCGAGCAGCGTACCGCGCACTTCCAGTTGGTCGAGCGCGCGCATCATCTGGCCGAAGTGGCCCACTCCCGGAAGGACGATCTTGGAGGCCTGGCGCAGGCCGTCCGCGTCCCGCACTAGCGTGTAGGCGGCGCCGATTTCCTCCAGGGTGTTGGCTACCGAGCGGAGGTTGCCCGCGCCGTAGTCGAAGATGGCGATCATGGCAGACCCCCGGGAGCACAGGCTGAATGCCTGTGCCACATCAAGCAACTCCGAGTCACAGCAGACCTTTCGTCGAGGGCAGATCGGTTTTGAGGCGGCGATCTTTCGAGCACGCGAACCGGAGCGCCCTGGCGAAGCACTTGAACAGCGCCTCGATCTGGTGGTGGCTCGAGCGCCCGTAAAGCACTTTCAGGTGCAGGTTCGCGCCCGCGTGCGCTACGAAGCCCTCGAAGAAATCCTGTACCAGCTCGGCCTGGAGATCGCCGACGGCGCGGGCCTTCACCAAGTCCTTGTAGACCAGGTACGGCCGCCCCCCGAGGTCTACCGCGGCGACCGCCAGCGTCTCGTCCATGGGCATCACGAAGTAGCCCGCGCGGTTGATGCCCCGCCGGTCGCCGAGCGCCTCGCGGAACAACTGCCCGAGCACGATGCCCGCGTCCTCGACGGTGTGGTGCTGATCGACGTCGAGATCGCCGCGCGCTTCGAGTTCCAGGTCGAACCCGCCGTGCTTGGCGAACAGTTCCAGCATGTGGTCGAGGAACCGTATGCCCGTCGAAACCTGGTACCGCCCGCGGCCCTCGATGCGGAGCTTGGCGCGGATTTGCGTCTCTTTCGTGTCGCGTTGGATGCTCGCGGTTCTCACAGGATGAACTCCAGTTGATTGATGTCGTCAATCACGGCGATGGCGCCTTCCGCGCGGAGCAGGAAATCGATCTTCGCGTGCTGCGGGTTCGACGGCGAGGCCACGCCGATGAACGGAACCCCCGCGGCGTTGGCGCAACGGCAGTCGTCGATCGTGTCGCCGACGTACCAGAAGTGTTCCCTCGGGTAGCGTTCGACAATCTGTTTGAGCCCGTCCGGCGCGGGTTTGAGTTTCGCCACCATTTCCGCCGTCACGATGGGATCGAAGGTCAGGCCGCCGCCGAAACGCTCCAGCGTCGGCGCCAGTTCATATTGCCGGCGTCCGGTGTAAATGGCGAGCTGAAACCGATAGGACAGCCGCTCGAGCATGCCCGGCTTGGCGATCCAACTCTCGCGCAGGATCAGCCCGTCGGCTCCGTCGCCCAGGAAGAGCCGGTTGAAATGCCGCACGATCTCGTCGAACTCCACCTGGACTCCAAAATCGCCGACGATGCGGTGCGACAGCTCCCAATCGTCGTTCCACCCACCCTGGTTCTTGTAGTCCTGGATCAGTTCGTGGCTAACGCGCTTTCCGGTGAAGTCCTCGACGGTCCGCACGATGGTGGCGCGGTAGGACTCGCTCACATCCACCAGCACGCCGTCCATGTCGAAGATCAGGAATCCTTCGGTCATTACCAGATCTCCTTCAACTCTTCGAGGAAACGCCGGACCTGCGCGCGCGTGCCCACGGTCACCCGCACCGCCCCCGCGATCTCGTAACTCCGGTCCCGCACCAGCACGCCCTTCTCGCGCAGGCGGTCGCGCACTTCGATGGAGCGCGGCCCGATGCGCATCAGGATGAAATTCGCCTGGCTCGGATAGTACGGAATGCCCAGATCGTCGAGCCCGGAGCGCAACAGGTCGCGGCCGGCGAGCGCCTCGGCCACGTAGTTCTCGATGTAGGCGCGGTCCTGAACCGCCGCGCGCGCGGCCAGCACCGCCAGCGCGTTCACGCTGTAGGGCGACTGCGCCTTGTGCAGGTAGGCGATGTTGGCGGCGCGCGAAAACAGGCAGCCCAGACGCATCGCCGCCATCCCGTAGACCTTCGAAAACGTCCGGCTGACGAACAGGTTCGGATACTCGGCGACCAGCGGCAGCGCGGCGATGCCCGAGAACTCGAAGTACGCTTCGTCGATCAGCACCGCGGCGTTGGCCGCCTTTTCGAGAATGCGCTTGATCGCGGCCACATCCACACCCGTTCCGGTGGGATTGTTGGGGTTGGCGATGAGGATGGCGCGCGTCCCCGGCCCGACCGCCTCCAGCAGTTCTTCAAGTGGGAAGGCGAGGTCTCCGGCGCGGTAATCGATCTCCCGGATCGCGGCCCCGGCGACCTGGGCATAGAACCGGTACATGGCGTACGACGGCCGCAGCAGCAGGACTTCCGCGCCCGCGTCCACGTAGGTGTTGACGAGAACCTGGATGGCCTCGTCGGTTCCGTTGGTGAACAGAAACTCATCCGGCCGCACGCCGAAGAACGCAGCCAGCTCCTGTTTCGCCTCTCCGTACTCCGGGTAGACGGCGAGCCCGTCCTCGGTGAGCCGGTCGCGCAGGAACGCGAGCACGCGCGGCGAACAGCCGACGGTGTTCTCGTTGAAATCCAGGCGCAGCTTGCCGGCGCGCCCCGCCGTGGGCGGCGAATAGGGCGCCATCTCGAGAACCGCCTTGCGCGGAAGCAATCCTTCAGACATTGGTGCGAACCTCCACGGACCGGGCGTGCGCTTCCAAACCCTCGGCGCGCGCCAGCGTCGTGATTGCCGGGGCCAGCTTCGCGAGCGCGGCGGCGCTCAGCTCCTGCACCGAAATCACCTTGACGAAATCCGCCGCCGAAAGGCCGCCGCGCTGGCGGGCCGCGCCGCTCGTTGGCAGCACGTGGTTCGGTCCCGAGGCGTAGTCGCCCGCCGCCTCCGGGCTGAACGGTCCCACGAAAATGCTGCCCGCGTGGCGAATGTCCTTGAGCAGCGACGAATCGGGAATGCTGAGGTGCTCGGGTGCGAACTGGTTCGCCAGCTCGACAGCCTCGTCGGTCGAGCGCACCAGGATGATCGCGCTGTTCTTCGAGATGGCCTTCGCGGCCACGGCCGCCGTCGGCAGGTTCGCGAGCTGCCGCTCGACCTCCGCGGCCACCGCTTTTGCCAGCGACTTCGAGCTGGTGAGCAGGATCGCCGAGGCCTCGACGTCGTGCTCGGCCTGCGCCAGCATGTCGGCCGCCAGCACGCGCGGATCGCCGTCCGTGGCGATGATCAGGATCTCGCTGGGACCCGCGACGAAATCGATCCCCACCTCGCCGGCCAGCAGTTTCTTCGCCGCCGCGACGTAGATGTTGCCCGGCCCGACGATGCGGTCAACCTTGGGGACGGTTTGGGTGCCGAAGGCGAACGCCGCAATCGCGTGCGCGCCGCCCATCTGGAACACGTCGCCGACTTCGAGCATGGCCGCCACGCCGTAAATCGTCATCACCGGCTTGGGCGAGGCCACCGCGATTCGGGGCACGCCCGCCACCTGCGCCGGGATGACGGTCATCATCAAGGTCGAGGGCAGGGGATAGCGGCCCGAGGGAATGTAGGCCGCCACAGCGTCGAGTGGCCGCACAATCTGCCCTAGCGCGAGGCCCGGGGCTTGCGCGGACATGCATTCGCTCGGCAACTGCGTTCGGGCGTAGGCCCGGATGTTTTCCGAGGCCGTCTCGACCGCCGCCCGCAGCTCCGGCGCGAGACGGCGCGCCGCTTGTTTCAATTCCCGCGCGGGCACGCGCACACTGGGGCGGTCCAGCCCGTCCAGGCGGCGCGCGTACTCGAGCAGCGCCCGATCGCCGCGTTTGCGCACGGCCTCGAGGATCGGCCGCACCGTTTCTTCGGCCTCGGCCATGCGCACCGCGCGCCGCTGCAGCAGACGCCCCGCGCTCTTCGATTCAATGGTCCGGAGCATGGCTCACATCACAATCTTGTTCAGCGGGTACTCGACAATGCCTTCCGCCCCCGCCTTCTTCAGCCGCGGGATGATCGAGCGCACGGTGGATTCGTCGAGGATGGTGTTCACGGCCAGCCACTCTTCGTCGCTCAGATGCGAGATGGTGGGCTTCTTCAGCGCCGGAAGCGTCTCCAGCACCGCGGCCAGACAGTCCCTATGCACGTTGAGCATCAACCCCACCTTGCCCAGCGCGTTGATGGCGCCCTCGAGCAGCATCTTCATGTCTTCGAGTTTGTGCCGCTTCCAGTCGTCCTTCCACGCTTCGCGGTTCGCGATCAACTGCGTGTTGGACTCGAGCACCGTATCGATGATGCGCAGCTTGTTGGCCCGCAGCGACGAGCCGGTCTCGGTGACCTCGACGATGGCGTCGGCCAGCTCCGGCGGTTTCACCTCGGTGGCGCCCCAACTGAATTCGACCTTGGCCGAGACCCCGTTCGCCGCCAGGTAGCGCTTGGTGGCGCCCACCAGCTCGGTGGCGATGATCTTGCCTTCCAGGTCCTTCACCGAGCGGAAGCTGGAGGCTTCGGGCGCCGCCAGCACCCAGCGCACCTTGCCGAAACTCTGCTTGGCGTAGATCAGGTTGGCGACGGTCTCGACGTGCGCCTCGCACTCCTCTACCCAGTCGCGCCCGGTCAGCCCGGCGTCCAGCACGCCGTCCTCGACATAGCGCGCCATCTCCTGCGCGCGGATGAGCATGCACTCGATCTCCGGGTCGTCGATGGAGGGGAAATAGGACCGGCTGCTGGTGGTGATGTTGAACCCCGCGCGGCGGAACAGATCGATGGTCGCGTTCTCCAGGCTGCCTTTCGGAATGCCCAGCTTCATTTTCATGACTTGCCTCCATACACCGCGCCGGGATCGTACGAGCGCGCCTCCGATTCCACCCACCGGCCGTCCTCGAGCCGCCGGTAGAAGCAGCTCTGGTAGCCGTTGTGGCACACGCCCGGCCCCAGCGCCTCCACCCGCAGCAGCACCGAGTCCTGGTCGCAATCCGTCGAGATTTCCTTGACCGCCAGGCGGTGGCCGGAGCTTTCGCCCTTCATCCACAGTTTCTGGCGCGAACGGCTGTAGAAGGTCGCAAACCCGGTCTCGACCGTCCTGCGAAACGCCTCTTCGTTCATGAAGCCGAGCATCAGCACACGCCCGCTCAAGGCGTCCTGAACGATCGCCGGAAGGAGTCCGTCGAGTTTCGTGAAATCCAGTTCCATCCTGTTACCCAATAAAACAGCCCGCCATTTCGCGGCGGGCGCCCTTTCCGATTATGGTCTGAAGCAGGTCAGAAGTCAGCCCGTCGCCTGGTCTGGCGCATGATGATGGCGATGATCGACGGCGGCGGACACGACTCGCATGGAAAAATCAGTATAGCAAAGATTGGGACAGGGCTGGAGCCCTATCCTACTACGGCGCGAGGACGACGATGAAGCCGTCCGCGCCGCCACCGGCAAAAGTGGTCTGGAGGGCGTTCGAGGTGGGGGAGACGCCCTTGCTTGTGGCAACGCCCCCCACGTACATGGTCCCATCCGCGGCGGCCGCGATGGCGTAGCCGATGTTGACCCCGCTCTTCCCCATGTAAGTGGAGTACTCCAGGGCGCCGAAGCTGTTCAGCTTGGCGATGAACACGTCCACGCCCCAGCCCCAGGCCTTTTGCAGGGCGTCGCCCGAGACAGGGAAATCCAGGGACATCGTGTAGCCGGTAACGTAAATGTTCCCGCTGGGATCCGACGCGACGGCGTAGCCGACGTCGCCGCCTCTGCCCCCCAGGTAGGTCGCATACTTCACCACCGATTCGGGCCTCGCGGTCAGGTCCAGCCGCGCGACGAACGCATCGGCATTGCCCCCGATCCGGCTCTGCGCTGCATTCTGAGTCACCGGGAAATCCGCGGACAGAGTGTAGCCCGTCAGGAGCAGATTGCCGGACGGATCCAGCGCCATCCCACGGAGTTCCTCGTTATCCGAGCCGCCGAAGTAAGTCGTGTAGACCAGCGAATCCGATTTGGATTTGGTTGGGTCCACCTGGGCCACGAAGATGTCCTCGCCGCCCTGGAGAGTGGATCGATAGGAGTTGCCGGCAAGCGGAAAGGTCGTCGATGACGTGGAACCCGCGATGTAGACCATTCCGCCGGGCGTCACGGCGATGGCGCGGCCGTCGTCGCTCAGTTCACCGCCCAGGAAGCTGCTGTATGCCAACTGAGGGGAAGCTCCCGGGACCAGCTTCACAATGAAAGCATCCAGGGAACCCCACCGGGCCGCCGCATAGGCCGAAGACGTCAGCGGGAAGTCTCCGGAACGGGTCGAGCCAGTAACGTAGATGGCTCCCGAGGCATCCACATCGATCGCGTTGCCCTGATCCAGGTCGGTACCGCCCAAGTAGGTCGAGTAAACCAGGTCGGCGGAGCCCTGGCTCGCGGGACTGAGCTTCACCACAAACGCGTCGGTTCCAGTCCCGCCGGCCAGCGCGCTCTGGAACGGAGAGCCCGCGGTGGGAAAATCGGTCGAAGTGGTGTAGCCGGTCAGGTAGACGTTGCCTGCCGAGTCCAAGGCCATGCCCGTGGAGGTGTCCATGCCGGTTCCGCCGATGTAGGTGAAGTAGACCAAAGAAGCGGCTCCGGATTGGGTTGGGTCGATCTTAGCGAGAAAAACATCCCGGCTGCCGGCGGTAGCAGTCTTGTATGCTCCATTGGTCGCCGCGAGGTCGCCGTTATTGGTGTACCCATAGACGTAAAGCATCCCGTGGGAGTCCACCTTCAGGGCGGTCACCGCGTCGCCCAGGCTGCCGCCCAGGAAAGAGGCATAGACCACCACCGGGTCGATGGTTAGCGGCAGGGAGCGGTCATACCGCTCGACTTCGACCGCGACCACGTTGCGGCCCAGCAGTTTGTATTTCCCGCCGATCGAACGGCGAACCGGCGAAGCCGGGTCCTGCTGGTAGATGGACGGTCTCTTCTGCACCAGACGCACGCCGCCGTCTTCGAGCGCCAGGTCCCCTTCCGCGGTCAGGCTCAGGCGGCCGGAGCCGCGAAACTTCATTCGGATGCAGCCAGGATCGGCTCCCGGATGGAGGATGAAGTCGTATTCAAGCTGGTTCTG
Source organism: Bryobacterales bacterium (assembly GCA_003137035.1). Taxonomy (GTDB): domain Bacteria; phylum Acidobacteriota; class Terriglobia; order Bryobacterales; family Bryobacteraceae; genus Fen-330. Next base: position 8,749 of record PLEM01000303.1, read on the forward strand.
ATTGCCGTAATAGACCACGTCGATGCCCGGATAAACTCCGTCGTAGCGGACGCGGCCGTAGTGGCTCACCCCGGTGCGCCAATTCTCCCGGTTGTTCCCCAGGAAGTAGTTGCTCCGGGAGGGAAGCGGGTCCTGACCCGCGATGGCCGGCGCGCGATTGGCGTTGAGCAGTGAGATGCTGGCGACGCGCGGAGCTACCGACAACACGACTCCCCGGGACGTCAAGAACACGCGGCCGTCGCCCGCCTTCGCCGAGAACCGGACCTGGGGGTTCCACTGCCCCTGGTTCTGCTCGAAGAACACGGGGAGGTCTCGCAGTGCCTTCCCGGCCATGGCAGCAGGTGGCGGAGTGGTTCCGTGTGCGATCGAGCTGGCCAGGAACACACAGGCAACCAAAAGCGGGAAAGAACGGATTCTGGACATCATTGTTAAGACTCCCTGAACGGCTCCGAGGGAACAGTTTCCTCCCGGTACCTTAGATTAGACTAGCAGGGGCGAGCTTCCGGTTTCAAGAATCTAGGCAACCTATTCCAATTCGAGCGCCTGTTCCAGGTCTTCGAGGATGTCCTCGACGGCTTCGATCCCCACCGAGAGGCGCACCAGGTTGTCGCGAATGCCCATGCGCTCGCGCTGCTCCGGTGGGACCTCGCGGTGCGAGCTCATTACCGGGTAGAGGATCATGCTGTGCACGTCGCCGAGCGAGGTGGCGCGCACCACCAGTTTCAGCCGCTCCATGAAGCGGAAGATCTCGGCACGGTGGGCGCCGCGGATCTCGAAGCTCACCATGCCGCCGTAGAGTCCGGGGGCAAACAGGCGTCGCACGGTGGCTGCATCGGGATGCCCTGGGTCGCCGGGAAAATGCACGCGCTCGATGGAGGGGTGCTCCTTGAGCCACTGAGCCACGCGGCTGGCGTTGGCGCAGTGCCGCTCCATGCGCAGCGGGAAGGTCTTGATGCCGCGCATGGTGAGATAGCTCTCGAACGGCCCCAGCACCGGCCCGTAGGCGCGCGAAAGCATCCGCAGCGTGGCATAGTGCGGTTCGTCGGAGACCGCGATTCCGGCCAGCACGTCGCCGTGCCCGGCGAGGTACTTGGTGGCGCTGTGGACCACCATATTCGCCCCCAACTCCATCGGCCGGATCAGGAGCGGCGTCCCGAAGGTGTTGTCGACTATGAACGCCGCGCCGGCGGCCCGCGCCAGTTGGGCGATGCGGTCCACCTGGCCTACTCTCAGCAGGGGATTCGACATCGTCTCCATCAGCACGCAGCCCGGGCGGCGCGCGGCGATGGCCGCTTCGACGGCGGCCAGATCGCACATATCGACAAACGCGACCTCGATGCCCAGCGGCGCGAACACCTTGAGCAGCACGCTGATGGTGGCCCCGTACAGGGCATCCGCCGCCAGGATCGCTTTCGGCCGTTCCGTGAGCGCCGCCATCAGCGCCGTCTGGATGGCCGCCATCCCCGAAGCGCAGGCCAGCGCCCCGTGGCCGCCCTCCAGGGACCTCATGAGTTCCTCGAGCGCCCCGTTCGATGGATTGTCGTAGCGCGAATAACAGTAGCCCGCCTGTTCCCGGCCGAACACGCGGTCGAGCTGCTCCATATCTTCGTAGAAGAAGCTGGCGGCGGTATAGATCGGCGTAGTGACGGGAACGTGCGGCCCGGCCTTCTTGCGGTCGCCCGCGTGTATGGCCCTGGTGCGGATGTCCATCCCTACCTCCTCTTCCAGCGTGTGCCCTCTTTGGTGTCCTCCAGGATCACGCCGAGCCCGTGCAGTTGCCCGCGGATTTCGTCGGAGCGCGCGAAGTTCTTCGACTGGCGCGCCTGGTTGCGCTCGGCGATGAGCGCCTCGATCTCCGCATCGCCGATCCCGGTCTCTTTCCCGGTGGGCCGCAGAACGTCGAACACCGTGTCGAAGCGGGCGAGGAATTCGTTGGCGGGTTGGGTGTTGGCCGCGTGGAACTCCCCGGCATCCATGGCCGAGTTGGCCTCCCGCACGAGTTCGAAGGCCGCCGCCAGCGCTTCGGCGGTGTTCAGGTCGTCGTCCAGCGCTTCGTCGAAGCGGGAGAGCGCCTGGCGGGTACTCTCGAGCAGGCTCTCATTGACACCTTCGGAAAACTTCTCGGTGTCCAGCCGCAGCTTGAAGTTGCGCAGCCGTTCCACCGCCTGCTCGGCCGAGCGCATGCTGTCCATGGTGAAGTTCAGCTTCTTGCGGTAGGGCACCGAGGCGAGCATGAAACGCACGGCCTCCGGGTGAAAGCCCTGCCCGAGCAGGTCGCGCAGCGTGAGGAAGTTCCCCAGCGATTTGGACATGACCTCGCCGGAGAGAATCAGGTGCTCGCAGTGCAGCCAGAAGCGCGAGAACGGCTTGCCGGTGAGCGCCTCCGACTGCGCGATCTCGTTTTCGTGGTGCGGGAAGGTGAGGTCCACCCCGCCGGCGTGGATGTCCAGCGTCTCTCCCAGGTACTTCATGGCCATCACCGAGCACTCGATGTGCCAGCCCGGCCGCCCTCGGCCGATCACCGTGTCCCAGCTCGGCTCGCCCTCTTTGGGCGCCTTCCACAGCGCGAAATCGCGCGCGTTGTCCTTCTCGTAGCGATCCGTGTCCACGCGCGCTCCGGCGCGGATGCCGCTGAAATCGGCGTGCGACAGCTTGCCATACTCGGGGAACTTCGCGATCCGGAAATAGATCGAGCCCTCGCTCTGGTAGGTGTAGGATTTCTCGGAGAGCTTCTGAATCGCGGCCGCCATTTCCTGGATATGCCGGGTGGCGCGCACCAGGTGCTCGGGCCGCTCCAGCCGCAGCGCGGCCGAATCCTCGAGGAACGCCGCGGTGTAGACCTCCGTGAACTCGTCCAGCGACTTGCCCGCCGCCAGCGCCTGCTGGATGATGCGGTCGTCCACGTCGGTGATGTTCATCACGTGGTCGAGCTGGTATCCGCGCGCGTGCAGCCAGCGGCGCAGGATGTCCACGAAGGTGAAGGTCCGCAGGTTGCCGATGTGAGCGAAGTTCCACACCGTCGGCCCGCAGGTGTACATGCGGACCACGTTATCGTGTGCCGGAGTGAATTCCTCGATACGTTGCGTGAGCGTGTTATAGAAGCGCAGGGCCATACGGGGATGAGCTTCCATCGTAGCAAATGTGCCTGGCGAGACCGCTCCCTACTCTTGTCTCATGCAAGATGA
>PLEM01000444.1 GCA_003137035.1 Bryobacterales bacterium
AGTGCTTGACACGCGCCGCCCGACTGGCGTAATCGACCGTGGAAAGCGGAGCAAGGCAGCCGTTTATGCACATAGGGCGAAGCGTGCGGAGTGCTTCAGGCGCGTAGATGTCCAGCGAACTCGCATCTAGTTTCACTCCGAAGCGGATCTCCCGAGGCTCCGCGCTCGTACTCAGGCCGACAACCTCCCATTGTGCGACTGCGCAGCCCTCAGTTTGGCTGAGCTGGGCAAGTTTTGCAGGTCCGCCGTGTCCGGCTTGCTGTGCTTCGGATTCTGGACAGACCAGAACGGCCTGGGCCGCAACCTCTTCAGGCGCGCCTTCGGGCACGATGTCTCTCGTGGTGACAGAAACCTGGAACCTCGGAGGAATGCCGACGAAGCGTACAAGAAGCCGCGTCCCATGGTGCGCAAATCCGACCCCAACATCGGAGCCGTACCCGACCTCCTCAGCGAGCGACTTGAACGCGCCGGGAAAGCGCTCTTTGAACGAGACGGCAAATCCTAAGGACTGCGCATGCTCGGCGGGACCGAATGAGCGCGGGAAACTGACGGGTTGATCACGCTCGCCGTTTGGAGCGTACATGTGGAATTCGATGGCGTGTTCCACCGTGCCGGCGGGAAACACCGAGTCGACTACAACTATCGGAGATGATGAGTAGCTCGTACGCACATCGACGTGGTAGTACACCTGCGTTGGGACCGAAGTGGGGGACATGGCTGGGGAGATTACCCGAACGTTCCTGATCAGAATGGTTTTCTGCCCAGTCGCGGTATACCCTGAACGACCGTCGGCCTGAATTGCGGAGTTCTGGAGAGAAATCCGAACACCTTGAAAGAGCAGGCAATTGCGTTGATTGGGAGGATCCCCAGGGATGGACGAATTGCCCATCACCACCCCATGGACGGCGCGTCCTCCGTGGTCTGTGATAACGGCGTCGGTTTCGAAGCCCTGAATAATCCGGTTCGTCACCGGAGCCCAGAGAATGTACAGCCTGATGTCGAACAGAGCATCCACGCCAGTCGGCTCAAGGCTGGTGCAAGTCAGGACTACATCGCCGACCAACTCGGTCAGGCCGTCGTCGCGGAGGGTCCGCGGCACAGCATGAGCCGAACAAGCCAGAATTGGCGGAGCTACACGCGACCTAAAATCTCTGTCGTTGATGAACATGTGAAGATGGTGTCCGAGCTTCCCCACAAAATCCGCCAGGGACGAGTAGTCTTCAGTCTTCACGCCGACTTGGGTCTGAAGCTCCTGCTTAAATGCGAGCACTCTGCCGAATTGGTCGACTCCGTCCTTTGATTTCGGAGACCGGCCAGGATCTCTAAAGTACACCATAACCTCAGGGCGACCGTGCGCCAGCTTGCATTCACACGCTAGCCGGATCTCACGCTCTGTACCGGTCTGACCGGTTTGAGTTGGAGTGCCGAACCGCCGCCAGAAGATCCCAATAACCAAATCGGCCCGGGGGATGTCCAGGCGATCCTCCACAAGTGCTTGCGGCCCCCCCGGGTCGAGTCCCGGACGTGAATCGACTTCATGGGTGTACAACTCAATGCTGACTGGCAGTTGGAGCGCGGCCAGTTCCGAGTTGATTCCGTCCACGATGCCGCGAAAGATCTTGCGCTCCTTTGCGACATCGTTTGGCGATGCGAGAACGACGCGCACTGGTTTCCTGACCACTTGCGGGCGCGGAGGCTGAGGGGTGAGGCCCATTGACCACATGCTACTACAGCGTTGCGCAGCCATCGGACAGGCCGATTCCGCCCTGGAATCTAAGCGGTGAGATGCGGCGACGCGTCCGAGACGAACGGGTCGAAGACGAGCGCGCCGGTCCTCGCCACATCGGCGGTGTTTCGCGTGACCAGGGTGAGATGGTGGTGAAGAGCGGTGGCGGCCAACAGGCCGTCGATCACTGGGACGGGAGTCCCCGCCGCGGCGGCGGCAGCCGTGACGACACCCCAGCGGTCCGCGACGGCTTCGTCGACCGGCAGGATGCGCCCCGCGAAGCGCGGCCGCAGACTCGTTTCCAGCCATGTCTCCAGCGAACCTCGCCGGGCACGCTTGGCCAAACCAGCGATTCCCTTTCGGATCTCACCCAGCGTGAGGACGCTCAGGAACAGCAGGTTCTCGTCCGTTGAATCGACCCATTTCACCACGCTTGGGGCGGGTTTTGGTTTGATGAGTTCCGAGACGACGTTGGTGTCGAGCAGGAAGCCGGTCATAGCTCGACCGGCCGCCCGTAGTCCGGCGCGCGGTCCAGACGGATACCCGATCCCGCCAGTGGCGACTGGGCGAAGAACTCGACCAGTCTCCGCGGCTGCCGCGCGCGGCGCAGGAGCCGCTCATACTGCTCCGTGGGGATCACCACCACGGCCTCCTTCCCGTGCTTTGTGATGCGCTGAGGCCCCCGTGATCGCGCCAAGCGGAAGACTTCGCTAAAGCGGGCCTTGGCCTCCTGGATTTGCCACTCGTTCCCGATCGTCGTTCGCCTGGCCATATTCATCGCCTCTTATTCCAGACTAGTCTGACTAGTCGGTACTATTATAACGCAGCACCTTTCGGCGCGACAACGATCTGGCTTCCGGGGAACCAGCCCTTCCTCTAAGCGGCCCCAATTTGAAGCGCCGAACGCACCTGTCAGCCGACTCGATTCAGAAGTATAATGAACGGCGCCTCCCGTATGACGCCTCAGGACTCACCGTCCGATGAGCAGTTGGAGATCCACCCCCGGCGTGGACCGTTGGCTTGGTTCGCCAAATGGCCATGGCTTGGATTAGTCGCGAGCGTCTGTAGCGTCATCAGCGTCCCGCTCGGCGTGTATTTTTTCTTGGGTTCGCAGAGAACCCGCCAACTGGCATTTGCCGTGAATCCCGTGCAGACCATCGTAGTCAGCGCGGGACGGACTTCCGCAATCCGGGTTCTGTCGGAAAACATGGAAATCAAGTCGGACGTCATCGCCGAACAACTGGTCATCTGGAACAGCGGTACAGAGTCGATCCGCCCGGAGCACGTCCTCGATCCGATCACGATGTCCACCCGACCGAGCGCGCCCATTCTCGAGGTCACGATCCCTAAGAGAACACGAACCCTGACTGGGTTCACTGTCGACGATTCGGAGCGTTCCAGCGGCAGGGTTGGCTTGAAATGGAAGATCCTCGAGAAGAACGACGGCGCTATGGTTCAGGTGATCCACACCGGGCCACCAACGACCGAATTGGTGGTTAGTGGCTTAGTCGAAGGGCAACGGGCGATAGACCGCGTCGTGCTCACTAGTTCACAGGGGACCCCGCGCGTGGTCTCGCGCAGAAGTGAGATAGTTGTCATCGTTGTCTTCTGCGAGATGTTCGCGTTCGCGTTGCTGTCTGTCGTGCTAATGGTGCGGACGGGCCCCGGGAAAATCAAGAGGCTGCGTACCCTCCTGTACATGATGCTGGTGCTGTTCGGCATAAACCTCGTCCTGCTTGCGCTGGGCGCCGCCGGCGTCTGGGAACCATCGATGCCGTTCCGCTTCTAGCATGCCGGCTTGGGGTGTTGTCTGCCGGGATTCACCCGGGCAACGACCGCTCCGCAGGCTGGAACCGAGGGGGCCGAGCCATGTACGGCATCGGGTGGCCGCTGGGGGCGCTGACCGTCCCGGCGCCGAAAGCGCGCACTGATCTCTTCACCACCTTGCCAGTCGCCAGTCTCACCAGCCGCGGTTCTCCATCTCCCGCCTTTCCCCCGCCTTAGCGTTCCCCACTCGCCTCACCGCCGCCCACGAGGGTCTACAATGAGGCAGCCGTGTTCTGCTGCGTTCCATTCCGTCCTGTCCGGCTCGTGCGCTGTGCCGTCCCCAGACTGGACTCCACAATCCCCACCCCGCGAACCGAAAAGTGCAAAACAAAGCCAATTTCCCTCCCGCTGTGGCCTCGCGTACCCACTTCGCTCAACTGCGTATCTCATTCGGCCTGCGCGTTTTATGGCCATTCCACCCAGAAAAACAGAAAGTGCGAAACAAAGCCAACTTCTCCCGCCCGGCGGCCTTCCGCGCCGGCCGGGGTCACCCCGGTATCCGACCCCAAAAACAAGAAAGTACAAAACAAAGCCAAATTCGCCCTCTCCGGGGAACCGTACAATATAGGCATGCTGGCGCGGGTGGCGGCGAGCGTCGAGAAGTACGGGATGTTTGCGCCGGGGCAGCGGGTTGGGGTGGCGGTGTCCGGCGGGGCGGATTCGGTGTGCCTGCTGCACGTGCTGATCGAGTTGGCGCCGCGGTGGGAACTGGCGCTCTGCATCGTGCATGTCGACCATGGGCTGCGGGGGGAGGAGTCGGAGGCCGACGCGCGGTTTGTTCGTGAGCTTGGGGAGCGGCTGGGGCTGGAGGTCCTGTGCCATGAAACCGACGTGCGCCGGATCTCGCTCGATACGGGAGACAACCTGGAGCAGGCGGCGCGGCGGTGCCGGCAGGGGTTCTTTTTGGGGCTGATCCAAGCCGGCGTGGTGGACCGGGTCGCGCTGGGCCACACACGCTCCGATCAGGCCGAGACGGTGCTGTTCCGCTTCCTGCGGGGGGCCGGGACGGCGGGGCTGGCAGGCATCCGGCCGGTGACGGCGGACGGGCTGGTACGCCCGCTGATCGAGGTCGGCCGCGCGGCAGTGGTTCAATTCCTGACTCAACGGGGCATCCCCTGGCGGGAGGACTCCAGCAACCAGGACCGTAGTTTCGCCCGCAACCGCATCCGGCACGAGCTGCTGCCGGCGCTCGAGCGGGAGTGGAACCCGGCGCTGGCCGGGATTCTGGCCGGGGTGGCAACAGTGGCCCAGGACGAGGAGGAGTATTGGCGGGCGGCGGTCGATGAGATGACTGAAGGGAATCTCCTGGAGCGTCCCCCGGCGGTGCTGTTCCGGGCACAGTGGCTGGCAGGGCTGCACCCGGCGTTGGCGCGGCGAGTGGGGCGGGAAGCCCTGCGCCGGGCCAAGGGGGACTTGAGGCGGATCGACTTGCAGCATGTCGAGCAGCTTCTTGAACTTGCACGGAGCGAGCGAAGCTCTGGGAGGGGGCAGGTTCCGGGGCTGGACGTGCTCCGGTCGTTCGACTGGGTGCGGCTGGCGCCCGCGGGCCGGGAGGACGACGACTACGACATCGAGGCGGCAGTACCGGGGAGGCGCCGGGCGCCGGGTACTGGGTGGGAGGTGGTACTGGAATTGCTCTCTCCGGACGCCCATTGCGGCTATAATGAAGAGGAAGGCGAGCGCTTGGACTGGGGCCGCATCCCCGGTGTCTTACGGCTGCGGAACTGGAGGCCGGGTGATGAATACCGGCCGCTGGGGAGCGCCGGCGAGATTAGCGTCAAGTCGTTGTTCCGGGAAGCCAGGGTCCCGCTTTGGGAACGGCGGAAGTGGCCGGTTCTCACTTGTGAAGAGAGAATCGTGTGGGTGGCCGGTTTCGGGCCGGAGACCGGGTTCGCCGCCACGGCGGACAGCCACAGCGTATTGAGCGTGCATGGAATGCACGATATTCCGGAATTCGGTGATCGAAAATCCGGGCGGTGGCGTCTAAAAGATAGAAGCTCCGCGGGCCCCGCAGGCGGGGGAGGTTTATGAACTCGAATGTGAAGACGGCGGTCTTCTGGGTCATCCTGATCATGATCGTGGGAGTGCTGTGGACGGTGGTCCGGACGGGACAGAAGCGGGCCGACCGCCAGCTCACCTTCACCCAGTTCGTCAAAGACGTGGCGGATAAGAAGGTGCAGACGGTAACCATCACCGGGATGGAAGTGCACGGCAACTACAAGGACGACAACGGGGGCCTGCACGTGCTGATCCCGGTGAATTATCCGGACATCTTCAAGCTGTTGCAGGACGCCGGCGTCAACGTCGAGATCAAGGAGGCCAACTCCAACAACTGGGTGAGCGTGATTATCAACACGGTGCCGTTCCTGTTGCTGCTGGCGTTTTGGATCTTCATGATGCGCCAGATGCAAAGCGGCGGGAACAAGGCGCTGAGCTTCGGCAAGAGCCGGGCGCGGCTGCACTCCTCCCAGCAGAAGAAAGTGACCTTCAAGGACGTGGCGGGGGTCGAGGAGGCCAAGGAAGAGCTGCAGGAGATCATCGAGTTCCTGCGGGAGCCGCAGAGGTTTCAGAAACTGGGCGGGCGCATCCCCAAGGGCGTGCTGCTGATCGGGCCTCCGGGAACCGGCAAGACGCTGCTGGCGCGGGCCATCGCCGGGGAAGCCAACGTGCCGTTCTTCTCGATTTCCGGCTCGGACTTCGTGGAGATGTTCGTGGGCGTGGGCGACAGCCGCGTTAGCGACCTCTTCGAGCAGGGCAAGAAGAACGCCCCCTGCATCGTCTTCATAGACGAGATCGACGCCG
>PLEM01000379.1 GCA_003137035.1 Bryobacterales bacterium
CAGAGCGACCGGCACGGCAAGCCGGCCATCTACTGCATCCCGGTCGAGCGGCTGGTCGAGCCCACCGGGAGCGGGTGACCCCGTGGCGGCGTGGCGCGCTGGTAAACTGGGGTTGTCCATGAAAGCGGCGCCATTCCTGCTACTGGCTGCGTTGGCCGTCCCCGCGCGGCCCGCGACGAAATTACTGGTCACGGTGGTCGAGCAGAAATCCGGCAAGCCGGTGACCGGCCTCAAAGCGGCGGATTTCACGGTCCTGGACGACCGTACCCCGCGCGGCGTCGAGTCCGCGGAATTCTCGGAAGGCCAGATGGACGTCATGCTGCTGCTCGACACCAGCCTGGTGGGCGGAGTGGTGCAGAGCAGGGCCGCCAACCTGATCGACCAGCTCCAGCCCAAGGAGCAGATGGCCATCGTGTCGTTCCACTCCTCGGCCGATCTGATCCAGGATTTCACGGCCAGCCACGAGCTGCTGCGGCGGGCTGTGGCGAGCGTGAAGTACGGCAACAGCCCGTGCGTTCTCGACGCGCTGTACGCGGCTATCGACGGTGGATTTCAGGGCAGCAGCTTCCGGCGGGTTGCGTTGCTGCTGACTACCGGCTTCGAGGGGCCGAGCCGCACCTCCGAGCGCGAGGTAGTCCGCCTGGCCCGCCGCAACGGAGTGTCCATCTACCCGGTATACATGGTGGGTTCGGAGCGCTCCATGCTCGAGAACCTCGCGCGCCAGACCGGCGGCGCGTCGTTTAACCTCCGCGATATGGGCAAAACCTTGAACGGGCCTCCGGGTGCGCGCATCTTCGAGGTCTTGCGGTCGCACTACACTCTGACCCTGAGCGGCAACCTCTCGCTCGGCGAGAAGCTCAAAGTCGAGGTTGCCCGGCCCGTGAAACTGCTGGTTTCCGCGCTCCCCCTGGAATGATATGAGGCTAACTACAAGGCTTGGTGTTTGTGCAATCGCGCTGGCCGGCGCCTCCGTGGCCTGGGGCCAGTTCAACGCGAAGATCGTCACGGAAGACGGCAGTCCGCTGCCCTCGACGCCGCAGATCGAACCCGAGCTCTCGGGACGGTTGTGGCCGAATTGCCTCATCCGGAACGTATTTGGCAACGGCAACGTGGTGTACCTACCCGATTGGCGCTCCCGCCCTTACGACAGCCGCACGGCCGACGTTTGCCCCGTCGTCATCCTGCTGGAGGGTTACCGAAGGGCGCAAGTCACGCTCCGGGATGGTGCGGTGATCGTGCTGAAGCGGATCGGAGACCACGAAGGCTCCACCGTTTCCATGACCGCTCTCAAGGCGCCCGAAGATGCCCGGAAGGCCTACGACAAGGGCGTCGCGGCGATGTCTCGGAAGAAATGGTCCGCCGCGCAGGCGGAGTTCGAACGCGCCGTCGCCGTCTACCCGGACTACGCGGCCGCCTGGAGCGATCTCGGGGAGGCTTTCCGGGAGCAATCCAAGCTCACCGAGGCGCGTGGCGCGTACGAGCGGGCCCAAAAAGCGGACCCCAAGTACGTCAAGCCCTACCTGCAACTCGCCCGGCTGGCTCTGGCCGAGGGGCGCATGCAGGACGCGCTGCGCATCACCGGGAGTGCACTCGAGCTGAATCCTATCGAGTTTCCGGGGATCTTCTTCTACCACGCCGTGGCGAGTTTCAATCTCAAGCAACTGGACGCCGCCGAGAAGAGCGCCCGCCAGACCATCGAGCTCGACCCCAACCACGAGCTTCCGCGCGCAGAACACCTGCTGGGGACGGTGCTCGCTGCCAAAGGAGATCGCCGCGGCGCGATCGAGCACCTGCGCAAGTACCTGGAAATCGCCCCGAAATCGACGGACGCCGCCGAGGTGAAGCAGCGCATCGCGGAGCTGGAGCGCGGCCCCGCGGATTCGAAATAGCAGCCCTCTCTACCGGGGGGTCTGGACTTTGGGAGTCGCCAGGTAGCCGGAGATCTCGTCCTTCCCCACTTGGTTGACCACCAGTTCGTAGGGCTGGTTGGACTTGGAGAAGACGTAGAACTGGAGCGGCTCGTTGACGCCCTTGTCCTTCTTCTCCACCGGCTTTTTGTCGTCCGCGATCACATCCAGCGAGTACTTGCCTTTGCCCGGGTCGGTCTTCTTCAGCAGGATCGCAATGTCCCCGAGCTTCTGCGGAGCCTTAGTTTTCTTGAAATGTTCGAACTTGAAATAGTTGCGGTCGCCCTTGACGATCAGCGCGTTCAGTTCCTTGCCGTTGGTGGCGATGAGCCCGCTCATCTCACCCATGTCGCCCCGCACTTGTTTCAGCTCGGCGATGGTCTTGTCCAACTCCGCCTTGGTGGCGCCGAGGTCGGTCTTCACGCCGGTGACGTCGGTCTTGACTTCCCCGATCTTGGCGGCCGTCTCGCTAGTGGCTTCCTTGACCTCCGAGATCTGGCTGGCCACTTGAGCCGATTGCCTTCTCTGTTCCTCGACAACCTGCGCGTTCAACACCTCGGCCCGGTGGAGCAGCTCGATCTTGGCCTGGCCTACCGCCATCGCCGCCTGCCGCTTGGCGGACTCCAATTCGTCCTTCATGGTGTCGAGGTTCCGGCGATTGGTGGCCGTGGTAACCGAGGAGCTCTCGCGCAACGTCGAGAGATCCTTTTGGAGCGTCTTCTCCAGGTTTGCGACATCGGTTTGCACGCGGTCCACTTGGATAAACAAGTAGACGGTGGCGGCCAACAAGGCGATGACGGCGCCAAACAGCACCGCGGTGCTCAGGCTCAGACCCGAGCCGCTGGAAGGAGGATTGTCGAGTTCACTCACGGCTATGGTGCTCCTTTTCTGGGGTTCAACTGCATTCTAACACTCAGGAGCGGCCCGGGTGTGCCGGCCCGTTCTTGAGCGCAGGGCGCGCGAAATCCAGGTACTCCTGTTTGGAGACTCCGGGCTCGAAGCAGCGGCGGCAGCGCGCCTCGTAGAGATCGGTGCCCCCCACCACGACACGGGCCGTGCGGCGCTTCTTGCGGTAGCTGCGGTTGGCCGGGTTCCCGCACACCACGCAGATGGCGAGCGTCTTGGTGATGTACTCGGCGATGGCGAGCAGCTGCGGCATGGGCTCGAACGGCTTGCCGCGGTAGTCCTGGTCGAGCCCGGCGACGATCACGCGCTTGCCGCGCCGGGCCAGGCGCTCGCAGACCTTGACCAGGTCGGGGCCCAGGAACTGGCCCTCGTCGATGCCGATGACCTGCGCCTCGTGCGCGTAGCGGAGCACGTCCTTCGCGGTCTTGACGGCGCGCGAGGGGATGCGCAGCTCGGAGTGGGAGACGATCTGGTCGCGTCCGAAGCGGTCGTCGAGGGCG
>PLEM01000216.1 GCA_003137035.1 Bryobacterales bacterium
GACAAGGAGCCGCTCTTCGACGCGGCGGACAAGCTGCGCGGCGCTCTGGAGATGGCGCGGGCGGTGGTGGAATCGGCCCGGCTCGATCCCGGGAAACCGGCGCTAGCCGCCGCCGAAAGCTGGGTGGTGGCCACCGACCTGGCCGAGGCGCTGGCGCGCGCGGGCACGCCCTTTCACCGCGCCCACCAGATCGTCGGGCGGCTGGTGCTCGAAAGCCTCCGCCAGGGACGCAAGCCCGCCGATTGGACGCCGGCGGAGTTGGCCGGGTTCGCTCCGGAATTCACGCCCGAGATGGCGCGCTTGCTGGACCCGCGCGAGGGACTGAAGACGCGCGAGATCACCGGGGGTACCGGCCCGGCGGCAGTCGCTCAGGCGCTGGCCGAGGCCCGCGAGCGCCTCGATAAAATGAGAGCGGGCGCATGAACAAGAGCTACCGCCAGGGACAAATCCTCAAGCTGATCCACGGCCGCCGCATCCACACGCAAGAGGAACTGGCGCACGCGCTCAAACAGATCGGCGTCTCCGCCACCCAGGTCACGCTCTCGCGCGACATTCGCGAGCTGCGCCTCGCCAAGACCTCCGAGGGCTACCGTCAACTCACGCAAGAGCCGGCGGGGCCGGGCTTCGCCCCGCTGGCGGCGGAGTTCGTTCAGGACGTGCGCGTGGCGCAAAACCTGGTGGTGTTGAAAACCTCGCCCGGCAACGCCAACACCGTGGCCGCCGGCCTCGACCGCGAGGAGTGGCCCGAAGTGGTGGGCACGCTGGCGGGCGACGACACCGTGCTGGTCGTGCTGCCGGATTCAACGGCCGCGGAAGCCGTCCGCAAACGCATGCTCAAACTGCTCGGCATCCCCGCCTGAAGGGGGGAGTTTTGGGCGGGTACCGGTACGCGAGGGTACTCCTCCCACGAGTTTTCCCTTGATCTGGGTTCCCACGCCGGAGATAATCGAAGATCCGGAGGTTTCTATGAACTTATTGGATCGTGCGAACTCGTTTCTGAGGGGGAGTGGGAAGAAGCTGGCTCTGACCGTGGTTCCCCTGGCAATCTTGGCGGCGCCCGCCGCGAAGGCGACGCAGGCGCTTCCGTCGGTTTTCCAAATCAGGCACTCCGGCGTCGAGGTCTACAATGCTGTGTATAGCGGCGGCGACCTGTTTTCGGAAGGCATGGGGACATCCGTGGGGGGCTTCTACAACGGTATCCGCCTCTATACTAGTGCTAGTGGCATCGAAGGCGTGATCTCGTGCGGAGAGGCTGAGACCTGCGACGAGGCGGAGTTGGACTTCTCATGGGGCGGGCCTTTTATGGCTGGCCATGTGCCCGATGCTGGGCAGGCGATACTGGTCAGGTGGGACTTTTCGTCAGACCTGGCATATGACTGGGAAGTGGACTACGCTGTGCGCACTGAATGGGCCTCGTACAGCGGCTCGGCTGCGGCGGGCGCCACAGCGTCCGGCAGTGGTGTCGCCTACGCGGGGGGGATCGGCGATGTCTGGTTGGCTACCATTGAAATCTACTGGACCGGCGTCCCGAACGGCAGTACGTTCCAAGTAATCGTCCCGGAGCGTGACTCGGATGACCTCAACCTTGCCCCGGAGCCGGCCACCCTTCTGCTGCTCGGCCCTGCCTTGGGCTTGCTGCTGTTGAAACGCCGGCGCGCGCGGCGCTAGAATCGTTCGGATCTCCCGCGGCCCGGATCGCGCTGCCGGGCCGCGGGGCATCCATTCATGTCCGATCCGCGCCTTCTTCTCTCCCTCCCGCAGTTGCCTCAGGACCCGGCCAGCGGCGCCGCCCGCTCGATGTCCACCATCTGTGAAATGCTCGCGCAGGCCGGCTTCGCGGTCCGTGCGGTCGGAACCACCGCCACCGAGCGCGCCGGCAAGGAAGCCCCAATTTCGTACCTTCGCAAGCTGGGGATCTCCGTCCAGGTCGAGCACGGGCGCATCAAGCCGCGCATCCGCCCCGAGTTGACCTTCTCCCACCGGGGCGTCGCCCACCGCCTGCTGGACGTCGGGAACCGCTCTCACGTCCAGTGGGAATCGGTCCATGGCAGGCAGTTCGACCTGCTCTTTGACGACGAGCTGCACTCGTTCCGGCCCGACATCCTGTTCACCTTCGGCGGCTCGCCCGGCGACCGGCGCAGAATCGAGCGCGCCCGCCGCCAGGGAGCGAGAATCGTCTTCGCCTTGCGCAATGAGAACTACCCGGACCGGGCGTTCTTCGACCCCATGGACGGCGTTCTCACGCCGAGCCGCTTCCTGACCGATTTCTACCGCGAGCGGATCGGGTTGGTGAGCACGCCGCTGCCGCTGCCATTCGAGCTCGAGGATGTCCTCGCCGGGGAGCACGACCCCATCTTCTTCACCATGGTGAATCCGTCGCCCGAAAAAGGACTGATGGTGCTGGCCACGCTGGCCGAAGTACTGAGCGTAAGGCGGCCCGACATCCCCCTGCTGGTCATTGAGACCCGCGGCTCGGGCGGACAATTGATCCAGGCCGGGCTGGCCGGCGGCTTCGACCTGCGGCGGCACGCCAACATCATGGTCTCCGGCAGTGTCCCGCGGCCGCGCGATATCTACGTTCCCACCCGGGTGCTGCTCGCGCCTTCGCTGTGTCGCGAAGCGGCCGGCCGGGTAGTTGCGGAGGCCCTGCTCAATGGCATACCTCCCATCGTGAGCGACCGCGGCGGGCTGGCGGAAACCGCGAACGGCGCCGGCTTCGTCCTGCCCATCCCCGTGGAAGTGACGCCGGCGGCGAAGCAGCCGGTGGATGCCGCGGTGGTTGAGCCGTGGGTCGCGCTGATCGCGAAACTCGCCGACGACCAGGCGTCTTACGAACGGGAGAGCGAGCGCGCCCGCCAGGCCGGGCGCATCTACCTGCCCAGCGAACTCGCGCCCCGGTACGTGGACTACTTTCGCGGCTTCCTGTGATTATTCGAAGACCTTCTCCACCGGTAGGATGCGTACGGCATCCGGCTGGAGATCGATCTTCCAGCGCTCGACAACCTTGTCCTCCTCCAGCACCTCGGGCGGCTTCGGTGAGTTGTAGGTCATCGGCGACGGTGCCCCATCGAGGAACTTCTTCTTCAGCTCTTCGCAGTTCTTCGCCACCACCACAATATCGAGACCGGGCGCGCCCAGGTGCTTGCGGATGGCGCGGTTCACGTCCTCTCGCGTCAGCTTGGCCAGGCTGTTCTTGAGGTAACTGTTGTAGTCGGGGATGCCGTAGTACTGGCTGTCGATGGCGTAGCCGAGTTCGGCGCGCTTGGTCTTAGTCAGCAGGTTGACGTACTTGGTGAGGAACGTGCGCATGCGCTGGAACGCCTCCTCGCTCAGCCCTTCCTTGACGAACTTGTCGAACTCGTAAAGCGCCAGGCGCAGGGCAAAGTGCGCCGTCGGCGGCTCCACCGGCCGGATCCAGATCTGGAAGATCTGCTGCCGGCGCGCCAGGTTCGGGTCGGGCTCGAACTGGAACATGCCGCGCGGGAAGTACTCGATGTAGGCATAGTCGCCGTAGTTGAGGCCGCGGGCCTGCCGCAGGCGCTCGTAAAGCCGCCCGCCGCTCAGGCGGTGCTGGCCGAGGTAGGACTGCGCCACCAGCAGCGCCGGGTAGTCCGGGTCGCCGCGCTTCACGTCGATGGGGAAGCCGATCGAGTAAGCCACCGACCGCGTGTTCTTCTCCACCAGCGTCATCCGAATGCCGCGGACGGGCTTGGGCGCCGGCAGGCCGATCGCCGCGGGCGGCCCGGCGGGCAGCTTCGAGAAATCCGCCTTCACCTGGTCCAGGAAGGCTTCGGGATAGCCGCCGGCCAGGCCGATGATCAGGTTCGACTGGGTGAACTGCGCGCGGTAGAACGCCTGCAAGTCCGCGATGGTCATCTTCTCGAGAGCGGAAATCGCGCCGGCGTTTTCGTGGCCGTAGGGATGTCCGGCGTAGATCTGGTTGTAGAGGACCTCCTTGCCCAGTTCCTCGTCGTTGTTTCCCCGCAGCGAGACGCGCAGGTAGTTCACGGCATCGTCGCGCAGCCGTTTGAAATCGTCCTGCCGCCAGCCGGGGTCGAGCAGCATGGCGCGGAAAATCTTGTAGAACGCCTGCAAATTGTCGACGTGCGTCGTGCCGGAGAAAGCGATCATCTCCTTGTCGACCTGCTGAGAGACCGAGGTCGCCATCGGAAACATGGCGTCGACGATTTGCTTGTACGTCATCTCGCGCGTCCCGCCCTCGGCCAGCATCGCCGCGGTGAGCGCCGCCGCGCCGGGTTTGTTCGCCGGGTCGGAAGCCGAGCCGGTCAGGAACACGAACCGGAAGGTGACCAGCGGAGACTGGCTCGGAAGGGCGACCACTTTCGGCCCCGCAGCCGCCCACAGGCCGGAACCCATGACGAGCAGTGTTGGGATCCACGCGGTTTTCATTGCGCCTGTCCTCCGGTCAGAGTCACGATGGTTCTGCTGTCTTCGCCAAAATACTTGCGCGCCACGCGCTGAATGTCCTCCGGAGTGACGCGGTCATAGACCTCGTAGAGGCGGTTGATGGTCTCCGGCGTGCGCCGCAACGCCACGAACCTCGCCACCGTTCCCGCGATCGCCTCGCTATTGTTCAGCCCCAGCGCGAAGCTGTAGCGCAGGTGACGCTTCACCTGGTCCAGCCGTTCCAGAGACACCGGACTGCTCTGGAATTCGGCCAGCGTCTTCAGGAAGTCTTCGCGCACCGCGTCGATGTCGTCGGCCTTCTTCAGCCGCGTCATTACCGTGAACAGGTAGGGGTCCACCCGGTCCGGGTTGGAGGCCTCCAAAGCGTCCACCTTCTGCTCCTGGATGACCAGTTTCTGGTACAGGTCCGAGTTTTCCGAGAACCCGAGATAGGAGATGAGATCCAGCGCGGCCTGGTCCTTCTCTTCATCCGAGTACGCCGGACTGTGGAACGCCACCACCAGCCAGGGCAGCGTCTGAGTCGGCCAGGCGATTTGATTCTTGCGCGCTCCCTGCTGCGCCGGCTCGGCGGGAATCTGCGGGCGGTAGCTGCCCGGCTTCCACGCGCCCCAGTATTTCTCGACCAGCGCGCGCACCGTGGCGGGCGCGATATCTCCGGCCACCACGATGGTGGTGTATTCGGGCCGGTAATAGCGCTCGAAGAACAACCGGCTGTAGTCGTACTGATTGGGCATGTCCTGGATGTCTTTGAGAAATCCCATCGTGGTGTGCTTGTAAGTGTGGCGGTCGAAGGCCGTGTCGCGCAGCACTTCATGCAGCTTGGAAACCGGGTTGGCGCTGTTCTTGTTGTACTCGCCGAGCACCGCCTGCGTCTCCGTCTTGAACGCCTCGGGCGAGTAGGCGAGGTTCTGGAAGCGGTCGGCCTCCATGCGCAGGATGGTCTCCAGATCCTCCTTGGAGAAGGTGGTGTGGTAGGCCGTGTGGTCGTCGCTGGTGTAGGCGTTCGAGGCTGCGCCGGCCAGCTTCAGGGTGTTCTCGTATTTCGCCGTCGGGAAAGCCGGCGTGCCGCGGAACATCATGTGCTCGAACAGGTGCGCGAAGCCGCTCCTGCCGGGCTCCACTTCGTTGCGCGATCCGGCTTGGACCACGATGAACAGAGCCACCACGTTGGGATAGTCGGTGGGGATCGAGATCAGCCGCAGCCCGTTGGGAAAGTCGTGTTGATCGTAAGCGTAGGGAAAGGCTTTACGCGGCGCGTCGGCGGAAAAGGCCGCCACGGAGCCCAGAAGCAGCCAGGCGATCACAGGGACCATATGCCTCCATCTTAGTCCCTGTAGGGCGGACGGCGACCTCCGGACGCCGCTCAGCGCGCCATCGGCGGAGCGGGAAACGGGCCGCGGGCCGCTTCCAGCCGCACGGCGAGTTCGAGCAACAGTTCCTCGTCGTACGGCCGGCCGATGAGCTGGATGCCGACAGGCAGGCCGTCGGGGGTCAGGTCGAACGGGATCACCATCGCGGGCAGTCCCAGCAGGTTCACCGGAGTGAGCGGGGCCATCGCCTCCAGCAGCCCGATCCATCGCTCCCCGATCAGCCAGCGCCGCTCGCGGTGCCGGAACGCCGTCACGCCGCAGGCGGGCGCCAGCAGCACCGGGAACTCCCGCATCTCGCGCAGCAGCGCCGACCGCATGGCGTCGCGCGCGGCCAGGTTCTCGATGATCTCGCGCGCAGTGGGCTCCGGCTCCTCCAGCGCCAGAGTCATCAACTCGGTGCCGCTCCAGTGCGCCTCCTGCTCACGGCCCGCGAACATCCGCTGCAAGAAAGGCGCGGGCACTCTGCCGAAGAAGAACCACCACAGCTCGGTAGCGCGCTGAAGCCCGCGCGGCCGGAACGGTTCGACCGGGAATCCGAGTTGCTCGGCCACCAGGGCGGCCTTCTCCACCGCGGTCCGAATGGCGGGCTGAACCGGCACATCGTAGAACTGCGGCATCAGTCCGATGCGCAGTCCGCCCAGATCCGGCTGGCGCAGCGGAACCGGCGCGGAGAAGGGGTCCTCCGTATCGTACCCGGCGGTCACTTCAAACAGCAAGCGCACGTCTTCGGCCGTGCGCGCCATCGGCCCGCCCACGCCCAGCAGGCCGCCCGGATGGCTGATTACCGGGAAATGGCCGGCGGCGGAGACCCGGCCCGGCGTGGGCTTCAGCCCGGCAATCCCGCTGAAGTGCGCGGGCTCGCGAATCGAGCCGCCGCCGTCGCTGCCCATGCCGCCCGGTGAACAGAACGACGCGATCGCCGCAGCCTCGCCTCCGCTCGAGCCCCCCGGCGTCCTTTCGAGGTCCCACGGGCTGTTGGTGCGGCCGGTGATATAGTTGTCGGTCTCGTAGTTGTAAAGGGACTCCGGGCAATTCGTTTTCCCAAGCACGATGGCGCCCGCGGCCCGCAGGCGCGCCACCGCGGTCGAGTCTTCCGAGGCGCGATGGCCCAGGCGCAGCCGGCTGCCGCAAAGCGTGGGCTGGCCTTGGACGTCGAAACTGTCCTTGATGCTGACCGGCACGCCATGGAGACGCCCGCGCTCGCGCCGACCCTCCGCCGCCTTCGCCGCCGCCCGAGCCTCCTCGGCGAATACCGAGACGAACGCGTTCAACTTCGGATTCAGCCGCTCGATCTGGCGCAAGTGCGCTTCCACCAGTTCCACGGAAGAAACGCGGCCGGCGCGGACCTCCCCAACCATTTGTGTCAGGGTGAGCTTGTTGGGCATGACTTCATGTTAACTGCCGACCGCTTGCTGTGGCACAGGCCTTCAGCCTGTGTCCCCGCCGACTGCCGGGTGCCGGGGCATCTCGCCACAGCTCCCGACAGCCGCGCAAGGTGTGGCAGAATCCTGGTATGGAGACGATCCAGGTTGTGCTCGACGCGCAACTCCGGCGAGCGGTGAACCGGGCCGCGCGTCAGACGAAGCTGAATCGGTCGGCGCTGATTCGCGCTTCCCTGCGCGAGCACCTCAGGAGACTGGCGATTCGGGAACTGGAGGAACGCGACCGCAGGGGCTACGGGAAGCGTCCTCCAGAGCGCCGCGGGACCTCTGACTGGGAGTCGGAAGCGGCGTGGCCGATCGAGTAGCAATTCCGCGTGGCCGATAGCCAGTAGCCGCCACCTTGCTAAAATTACCTGGTGGCCACAATGCAGTTTCGCGAGGCCCGGCAGTGCGTGATCGATAAGGTCGCGGCTGCGCGCCCGCGGTGCGCCATCGAGGTCGTCCCGCTGGACCAGGCCGACGGCCGCGTGCTGGCCGAAGCGCTGGAGGCTGATCGCGATTATCCGGCGGTCGCGCGCTCGATGCGCGACGGCTTCGCGGTGCGCTCCGAAGACCTGCCCGGGCGGCTACGCGTTACGGGGGAAGTCCGCGCGGGGGAGGAGTTCGCGGGAGAGGTCGGGCGCGGCGAAGCGGTCGAGATCATGACCGGCGCTCCGGTGCCGCGCGGCGCCGACGTGGTGATCATGATCGAGCGTGTGCTGCGCGAGGGCGACTGGGTCGCAGCTCCGGCCGCGCCGCCCGGGCAGTTCATCAATCCGCAAGGCTCGGAGGCGCGCCAAGGCGAGCGGGTGCTTGAAGCGGGTCAGCGCATCGGCTTCGCGGAGATCGCTCTACTCGCCACCGCGGGCCAGGCTACGGTGAGGGTGAACCGCCGGCCCCGCGTTGCCGTGCTCCCTACGGGAGACGAGCTGGTCGAGGTTTCCGAGCGGCCGCTGTCATACCAGGTGCGCAACTCCAACGCGCACTCGCTCGCCGCGCAGATCCGAGGCGCTGGCGGAATCCCCGAGATTCTGCCGGTGGCGCGCGATGCCTCCGCCTCCATTCGGACGCTCATCGAACGGGGCCTGGCTGCCGATCTGCTGCTGATTTCCGGCGGCGTTTCGGCCGGAAAGTACGATCTGGTCGAGCCCGTTCTGGCCGCGCTCGGGGCCGAGTTCTATTTCGACCGCGTGTTGATCCGGCCCGGCCAGCCGCTGGTCTTCGGCCGGGTGCGCGAGAAGTTCTTCTTCGGATTGCCCGGCAACCCGGCCTCGACCATGGTGACCTTTCAGGTCTTCGCGCGCGCGGCGGTGGAACTGCTCGCAGGCGAGCGGGAACCTCGTCTGCCGCTCGCGCTGGCGCGGCTCACCGCCGATTTTCACCACAAAACCGGGCTGACGCGCTTTCTGCCCGCGCGGCTGAGCGCGGACGGCACGGAAGTGACGCCGCTGGCCTGGCACGGGTCGGGAGACATCCCGGCGCTGGCGCGCGCTAGCGCCTTCCTGGTGGCCGGCGCGGAGAGGGAAACCTGGAACGCGGGCGATCTCATCGAGGTGCTGGCGTAATGAAGCGGCTGTCGCATTACGACGACCGGGGCGCCGCGCGAATGGTGGACGTGTCGGCGAAGCCGGCGACGGCGCGCATCGCGCGGGCCCAAGCCTTCGTGCGCATCCGGCCCTCCGTGCTGAAGAAGCTGCCAGAAAACCCCAAGGGCAATCCGCTCGAGATCGCCCGCATCGCCGGCATCGCCGCCGCCAAGCGGACGGCCGAGCTGATCCCGCTTTGCCATCCGCTGATGCTCACCCACGCCGACGTCGAAGTTCGGGTGGAAAGAGGCGGTGTGCGAATTGTCTCGTCCGCCGCTACCCTCGGCCCCACCGGCGTCGAGATGGAAGCGCTGACCGCGGCCGCGGTGGCCGCCCTGACAGTTTACGACATGACCAAGGCGCTCGATAAGAGAATCGAGATCCAGGATTTGTACCTGCTCGAGAAGACCGGCGGGAAAAGTGGCGCTTTCCGGCGCCCGGGAACGCGGAAGAAATGACTCAAGCCGCGGTGTTGACGATTAGCGACTCGGTCTGCGCCGGCAACCGGACGGACCTATCCGGCCCTGCCGTGCGCGAGCGGCTCGAGCGGCTGGGCTGGTCGGTCTCGGTGCTGGAAGTTCTGCCGGACGAGGCCGCGACGATCGCCCAGCGGCTTGCGACGCTGGCCGACGGCAACCAGGTATCGGCCATCTTCACCACCGGCGGCACCGGCGTGGCGGCGCGCGACGTCACTCCCGAGGCCACCCGCTCGGTGCTGGACCGCGAGATCCCCGGGCTAGGCGAGCTGATGCGCGAGCGCGGCCGGAGTTCCACTCCGCTGGCCGTTCTCTCCCGCGCCGTGGCGGGGACCCGCGGCCGGGTGCTGCTGGTCAATTTGCCGGGCTCGCCACGGGGCGCGGTCGAGTCTCTGGATGCGATTGTGGACGTGCTGCCGCACATTCTGGAACTGCTGCGCGGCCAAACGGACCACTCCGCTACCTCAGGCCCTTGTTAACCAGAAACGCCCCCGCATACGCCCCGACCAAGACCCGCAGGGCATGCAGCGCCCAGTCCGCCGCCCCGGTCCTGCAATGCATCCAGAGGTGGCTCAAGCCCATCTCGGGGAAATAGGAACCATTGCCTACCTGGCAGATGTCGCCCAGGGCCAGAGCCAGGAAAGCCGCCACTCCCCACCGCCAGGGGCGCTCGGAACGGCAAGCGCCTACCAGACCGCCGACCAGGAAGAGGATCGAGTGGGACAAGAACTGCGGAGTGCCTTGGTCGCCCGGATAGTAGATATCCGGGATTCGCGTCACTGTCCACGCCAGCGTGCCGGTCACCAGCCACCAGACGATATCCAGCCGATGCCTGGGACGAATCCCCGTCTCGTACGTGAGGCGGTGTTCGGCCATGCTGGAATTGTACAATGGTATTGACGCCGCCGCGAAACGCAATGGGTCAAAGGCGCGTCACCAATCCAATGCTCCTCATCCGACCGCTGATTGCTGGGCTGGTGGCGGCCGGCCTGGCGGCTTCCCAGACGCCTCCCCAAGAGGTTTTCCGAACCGGAGTGAACGTGGTGGTGGCGCCCACCGTCGTCACCGACCGCAATGGCGATTACGTCAACGGGCTCCGGCCGCAGGACTTCCGTCTCTCCGACAACAACAAGCTGCAGAGCATCAAGGTCGATGTCACCTGGGTTCCGATCTCGCTAGTGGTGGCGATTCAGGCGAACTCCTCCACCGAGCCGGTCCTGCCCAAGATCCAAAAGATCGCGCCGCTGTTCAAGCCCATGGTGGTGGGCGATCAGGGCGAGGTGGCGATCGTCGCATTCGACCACCGGATCCAGGTGCTCCAGGATTTCACCAGCGATACCGACAAGCTGGATGTGGCGCTCAAGAAGATCAAGCCCGGCAGCAGCAGCAGCCGCATGGTGGACGCGGTGGTCGAGGCCACTAATATGCTCCGCAGACGGTCTCCCGAGCGCCGCCGCATCCTGCTGTTGATCAGCGAGACGCGGGACATGGGCAGCTCCGGCAAGATCCGCGAGGCGCTCACCGCGCTCCAGTTCGAGAACGTGATTGTCTACTCGGTGAATATCAACCGGCTGATCGGCACGCTGCTCGGCAAGCCGCAGCCACCCCGGCCCGACTCCATTCCTTTCACCGCCAGACCCTTGCCGCCCGGCGTCCCTCCCACTCCCCAGACGGCGGCCCAAGTGACCGGCAACGCTTCCAACTCGGGCAATGTCATTCCGGTCATCGTCGAGCTCTTCAAGCAGGTGAAGGCCATCTTCGTCGATAACCCGATTGAGGTCTTCACCAAGTGGACCGGTGGCAGGGAACGCTCCTTCCTCACCGAGCGGGATTTGGAGAACGCCATTATGGGCGTCGGCAACGAGCTGCATTCCGAATACCTGATCACCTACACGCCCAATAACAAGGAGGAGGGGGGCTTCCACGAAATCGCGGTGACCGTGCCCGACCGGAACGTGAAAGTGCGCACGCGCCCGGGCTACTGGGTGGCCTCGCGCTTCTAAGCGCCTGTCGGGAAATAGCAGAACCAATACTTGCCGCGAATGAACGCGAATCAACGCGAATTGAAGACGAACATGCTCATTCGCGTTCATTCGCGGCGGATAGTGCCTTGGTCCTGCGTTCTGGGCGCGTTCTTGCGGTCGCCATGGCGCCGGCTGTCACCGCAACTCGCGAGGCTTCGCAAGCAGCTCCATGATCGAGGTCAGTTCCTTGCGAACCTCTCCCCAAGCCGCTGGGGGCAATGCGAAGAGATCGCCTTGCCGCTCCGGTTTCGGAGCCCGCTCCCGGCGCGCCTGTTTTCCCCGCGTTTCCAAGTGTTGCCTGGCACCCTCGATCGTAAAGCGCTTGTCGTAGAGCAGTTGCTTGATCTCCAGAAGCAGCACCACGTCCTTGCGCCGGTACAGGCGGTGCCCGGTTTCGGATTTCTTCGGGGCCAGCCCTGGAAACTCCGTCTCCCAGTAACGCAGCACATAAGCTTGCACCCCTACTAGCCGGCTCACTTCTCCGATCCGGAAATACAGCTTGTCCGGGATCTCGGCGGACTGCGGTGCTATGGCCTCTGCTTCGTTCATGGGACCAGGGAGGATCATCCGCCATCCTACGGGAAACAGTGGTTGACGTCAACTGTGGCTGGCCGCTTCCCCGCGCGCACCCCAGGCCTTCCCCCGGTCTTTTCCGCCCCCGCCTCGGGCACAAACCCGATTGTTCGAGTGCGGGGAACCATTTACTCTGGACCTAGGTGTCGCATGGTCCCTGCCGTCATCATCTCGCCCGATCCTGGTCTGGCCGCTGAACTGGAAGCCGCGCTCGCCGAAATCGGCCAAGTGGTTGTTGTTCGTAAGCTCGACGACTACCCCACCGAGCAAGACCTGGGGCGGCTCATCCGCGCGCTCGCGCCCAAGATCTTCTTCCTGAGCGTGGCCTCCGTCGAACAGGCTCTGCGCGTCGCCAAAGAGGTCGAAGCCTGCGCGCCGGGCATCCAGATCATGGCCTTCGAGCGCAATTGCGACCAGGCCACTTTGCTCGAGCTGATGCGCGCCGGCATTCGCGAATTCGTTTCCATCCCGCTTACCATCCATGAGCTGCCCAACGTCTTGCTGCGCCTCAACGCCGCCCTCGAACGCAAGCCGCCCAGCATCGATTCCACCGACATGCTCTTCAGTTTTCTGCCGGCCAAGCCCGGCGCGGGTTGCTCGACCATCGCCCTGAACCTCAGCGTCGCCCTGGCAGCCGTCCCCGACGCCAAAGTCCTGCTCGCCGATTTCGATCTCAACTGCGGCATGATCGGGTTCCTCCTGCACCTGGACAACTCGCGCTCCATTGTGGACGCCGCCGAACACTCCGCCCACCTGGACGAGTCGCTGTGGCCCAAGCTGGTTCATTCCGTCGGCAATCTGGATATCCTGGTCACCGGCACTCCCCAGCCCGGCTTTCGCATCGAGACCGCGCAGATTCACTACCTGCTCGAGTTCGCCCGGCGCAACTACCAGGTCGTGTGCGCCGACCTTTCGGGATTGCTCGAGAAGTACTCCATCGATTTGATGCAGGAGTCCAAGCGCATTTTCCTCGTTTCCTCCCCCGCGCTGCCCTCCCTCCACCTGGCGCGGCAGCGCGTCGAACTCCTCCGCAGCCTGGATCTGGAGGGCCGCATCAGCCTGATCCTGAACCGCACCCAGCGCCACCCGCTCATCCCCACCCCCGAGATCGAGAAGATGATTGGCCTCCCGGTTGCCATGGAGTTTCCCAACGACTACAAGGGGGTGTACAAGGCCTTCACGGAGGCCAAGCCCATCGACCCTTCCAGCGAACTCGGGAAGCGCTTCAAGCAACTTGCCCGCCAGCTCTTGACCAGGGTCACCGAGCCGCCGCCCCCCAAGCGCTTCGTCGACTACTTCACCATCTCTCCGGCCCGCTTCTCCTTCCACGAATCGGCCAAAAAACGGGAGTGACGCCTTTCCGGACTCCCCCGCCTCGTTGCATCATGGAGTTGTGTCCGTTCGCATTGGCATTCATCCCGTCCTCGAGGCCCTCCGCGCCCGCTCCCCACTGAATCGCGTTCTCATCGCCAAAGGAGCATCCGGACCGCGCCTCCAGCAGATCATCGACCTGTGCCGCGAGTGCTCCGTTCCCCTCCGCTTCGAGCCCCGCGACGCGCTGGACCGCCTGGCGGGCGGTTCCTCCCACCAGGGCGTCGTGGCCCTGGGCGCGGCCTTCCAGCACGTCGAGTTCGACAACCTCCCCGCCGGAGCCTGCCTCGTGATTCTCGACGGCGTCGAAGATCCGCACAACCTCGGCGCCATCATCCGCACCGCTCACGCGGCCGGCGCCGGCGTCGTGGTGGTTCCCGAAAGGCGCGCGGCCGGGTTGACCGAGACCGTGTCCAAGGCGGCCGCCGGCGCCCTCGAGCACCTCCCCGTGGTGCGCATCGGCAATCTCTCCCGGGCGCTCGAACAACTCAAGCAGCGCGGCTACTGGATCTACGGTCTGGATGAGCGCGGCGACCAGAGCTACGATCAGATCGATTACGCTGCTCCGACCGCTTTCGTCGTCGGCGGCGAGGGCCAGGGCCTGCACCAGATGGTCCGCAAGCACTGCGATTTCGTGGTGCGCATCCCCCTGGCCGGGAGAATCTCTTCGCTGAACGTCTCGGTGGCGACCGGCGTCGTGCTCTTCGAGTGGAAGCGCCGCCAATCCCGGGAATAGTTCGCTTCCTTACCGGCGACTGCCGCCGCTGCTGCGGCCGCCGCGCGGCGCCTGGCGCGTCGCGCGGGCGCGCCGCCTCTGGCGTCGATTCGCTCGCTGGCGTACTTCGCGCCCGTCATCGAAGAGGTCCTGCGGCTCGCGGTGGGCCCGGAGTACTTCCGCTATCTGCGAAACCGCACAGCCGGGTTCCCGCCCGCCCCGTAGCTACGTTGTGTCCGACCCGCCCACGCCTGCGGCGCGGATGATGAACCACCCCCCGCGTTCGAGATCGTGTTCTCAATGCGGGTCACTTTAGCAGAGCGCTACCGGGTCAGTTCTGGTGAGCGCCGAAGGGGAATGTCTCAATCGGGCGTCACAACCGCCATCCCGGACGTAGAACTGGCGTTGCTGGCTCCCGCCGCATTCCTATACATTTCAAGCCCATCGCCCACCGCTTCATCGCCGTTGTCCTCCCCGCCAGGGCTTGTTCTAGCGCCCATGGGGTCCAGGGGTGCCGACTCCCAGCAAATCCTCTTGACAACTCCTGACTCAAACGTATAATTGAATCATACGAACGTTTCAATCGAACGTTCGATGGAGACTGCCTGTGGATCTTCCTACCACCAAGGATCGCATCCTCGATGCCGCCGAACGCCTCTTCGGCGATCGCGGCTTCGCTGATACCTCCCTGCGCACCATTACCGCCGAGGCTGGGGCAAATCTGGCCGCCGTCAATTACTACTTTCAGTCCAAAGATGCCCTCATTCAGGCCGTGTTCGCTCGCCGGCTCGGCCCGCTCAACCAGGAGCGCATGGACATGCTCGACGCTTGCGAGGCCCGCGCCGGCGACGGGCCCCTGCTGATCGAAGACGTCCTCAGGGCATTCCTGGAACCCGCCTTCAAAGTTGGGCACGAGCGGGCTTCCACCTTCGGACGTCTGTTGGGCCGGATGTACATCGACCCGGGCGACATCTTCGAGCGCATCTTCCGCGAGCAGTTCGGCGCGACTAAGGTACGCTTCCTGGGCGCCTTCCGGCGTGCGTTGCCCGAGCTGCCACCGGAGGAGATGTTCTGGCGCATGCACTTCCTCATCGGCGCGCTGGCCCACACCATGGCCGGTCTGCACCATCTGAAAGTGACCTCAGAGGGCCTCTGCGACGCCTCGAACCCGGAGACCGTTCTGAAGCGGCTGATCCCATTCCTGGCCGCCGGATTCCGCGCTCCAGTCCCACAAGGAGACACCCCATGCGACGCCAATTGATCCTGGCTCTGGCCCCGGCTCTGCTCTGGGGGCAGCCCGCGAAGCTCAGCCTCAAGCAAGCCGTCGACATCGCGCTGGCGCCCAACGGGAACACGCGCATCCAACTCGCCGAGGAGTTGATCCGTCAGAGCCGGGCGCGCTCGGCGCAGGCCCGGGCGGCGCTGCTGCCGAATCTCGACGGGCAATTCGCCGATCAGAGCCAGACTCGCAACCTCGAGGCCTTTGGCCTCCAGATCAAGCTGCCGCCTGCGTTGGGCTTCAGCATCCCCACCTTCGTCGGTCCGTTCACCACCACCGACGCCCGCGTCTCCGTCACCCAGACCGTCTTCGACTTCAGCTCCATCCGCCGCTTCCAGGCTTCCCGCTCGGGCGTCCGCTCGGCCGAGGCCGACACCGCAAGTGCGCAAGACCAGGTCGCGGCGCAGGTCGCTACGCTCTACATGGCGGCGCTAGCGGCCCAAGCGCACGTCGAAGCGGCGCAGGCCAACGTCGATCTGTCGCAGGCCCTGGCCACGCTGGCCTTGAACCGCAAGAAAGCCGGCACCGGCACCGGAATCGAGGTCACGCGCGCGCAAGTGCAGCTCGCCAACGACCGCCAGCGCCTGCTGGTCGCCCGCAACGAGCGCCGTCAGGCGCACCTCCAACTGCTCCGCGCCATGGGCGTGGACCTCGGAGCCGAATTCGAGCTTTCCGGCAAGCTCGACTACGCGCCCGCTGACGCCGTCACCGCCAAGCAGGCCATCGACAAAGCCTTCGCCGCGCGCCCCGACCTCAAGGCCCAGGAAACCCGCGAGCAGACCGCGCGCCTCAGCTACTCCGCCACCAAGTTCGAGCGCCTGCCCTCGCTCGCCAGCTTCGCCGACTACGGCTCCAGCGGAACCGGCTTCAACAACGCAGTCCCCACCCGCACCTACGGCATTGCCCTCCGCGTGCCGCTCTTCGACGGGGGCCGGCGCGACGCCCGGCGCTCCGAAAGCGCCTCGCAGTTCCGTCAGGAATCCATCCGCACCGCGGACCTGCGCAAGCAGATCGAGCTCGAGATCCGCCTGGCGCTGGACAGCCTGCAATCCGCCGACGACCAGGTCCAGGTGGCCCGCGACGGCCTCCAGCAGGCCGAGCTCGAGGTGGCCCAGTCGCAGCGCCGCTACGAGGCCGGAGTGGCTTCGAGCCTCGAACCCACCGACGCCCAGACCCGCCTGGCCCGCGCTCGGGACAACCAGATCTCCGCGCTGCTGGCGTTCAACGTCGCGCGCGTCAACCTGGCGCAGGCCATGGGCGCCATTCGTCAGATCGTGCAGTAAGGGAGCGCACTCAAATGTCCAGACAGAAGCTCTTATTCTTACCCGCCGCGGCCCTCGCCCTGTCTTCGTGCGGCTGGTTCCACAGCGGCAATGGCAACGCCATCCGTCTCTCGGGAAACATCGAGCTCACCCAGGTCAACATCTCCTTCAAGATCGCCGGCCGCCTCATCGAGCGCGCGGTGAACGAAGGCGACCCGGTGAAGAAAGGCATGGTTGTGGCCCGGCTCGACAAGGAGCAACTGCTGGCGCAACGCGACCGCGCCAAGGCCGCGCTCGACTCCTCCGAATCCCTGCTCGTCCAGCAGCGCACCTCCATCGAGTGGCAGGACGAGACGCTGGAAGCCCAGATCCAGCAGCGCCAGGCCGAAGTCAGGAACGCCGACGCGCGCCTGGCCGAACTGCTGGCCGGCTCGCGAACCCAGGAGAAGGAGCAGGCCCGCGCCGCCGTCGAGCGCGCCCAAACCGAATACGACCGCTCCGCCGCCGACTGGAAGCGCGCCCAGACGCTCTTCAAGAACGAAGATATTTCCGCCGCCGACTACGATCAGTACCGCACCCGTTACGAGACAGCCGACGCCCAGCTCAAGAGCGCCAAGGAGCAGCTCGCGCTGGTGCTCGAGGGTCCCCGCAGGGAGACCATCGCGCAGGCTCAGGCCATGCTGGGGCAGACCAGAGGGGCGCTCCGCCAGGCCGAGGCGCAGCGCCTCGAGCTCAAGCGCCGGAAGGAAGAGATCGCCACCCGCCTCGCGGATATCGCCGCGCGCCGCGCCGACGTGCAGATCGTCGCCACCCAGCTCGCCGACGCCGAAGCCATTTCGCCCATCGACGGAGTGGTGCTGGTGAAAGCCGCCGAGCCGGGCGAAATCCTCGCCGCGGGCACTACCGTCGTCACCGTCGGCGACATCCACCATCCCTGGGTGCGCGCGTATCTCAGCGAACTCGACTACGGCCGCGTGAAGCTCGGCGACAAAGTGAAGGTCGCCACCGATTCTTTCCCCGGCAAAACCTACGAGGGCCGCGTCTCCTTCATCTCCTCGGAAGCTGAGTTCACTCCCAAGCAGATCCAGACCCAGGAGGAGCGCTCCAAGCTCGTCTACCGCGTCAAGATCGAGGTCGACAATCCCAACCAGGAACTGAAGTCCAACATGCCGGCCGACGCCGAGATCCTGATCAACCGATGAACGCCGACTCCATCATGATCCGCGCCAGCGGCCTGTCGCGGCGTTTCGGCGCCCTGACGGCGCTCGACCGCCTCAATCTCGAGATCCCGCGCGGCGAGATCTTCGGTCTGGTGGGACCCGACGGAGCCGGAAAGACCACCACCGTGCGCCTGCTCTGCGGCCTGCTCGATCCCACCGAGGGCCGCGTCGAAGTGGCCGGCTACGACGTGGCGCGCTCGCCCGACGCCGTCAAGGATCGCATCGGCTACATGGCCCAGCGCTTCGGCCTCTACGTCGACCTCACCGTCGAGGAGAACATGCTCTTCTACGCCGACCTGTTCGGCGTTATCGGCGCGGACCGCGACCAGCTCATGGCCCGCCTCCTCCGCATGACCCGCATGGATCCCTTCCGCGCCCGCCAGGCCGGCAAACTCTCCGGCGGCATGAAGCAGAAGCTGGCGCTGATGTGCACCCTGCTGCACCATCCCCAGGTGCTTTTCCTGGACGAGCCGACCAACGGCGTCGATCCGGTCTCGCGCCGCGATTTCTGGGCCATCCTCTACCAACTGGTGAAGGACGGCCTCACGGTTTTCGTCACCACCGCGTATCTCGACGAAGCCGAGCGCTGCAACCGCGTCGGCCTGATCGACCGCGGGCGCCTGATCCGCTGCGACTCCCCCGGCGCCCTGCGAACTTCGCTCACCGAAGAGTGCTACGAGGTTCAGGCCCCCGATCGCCGCGCCGCGCGCGCGCTGCTGCTCGCCGCGGAGGGCGTAGTCAGCGTCGAGCCTTCGGGCAACGTGCTGCACCTGTTCCTCGATCCCGCGCGCACCTCCCCCCAGCGGCTCGGACAGATAGGCCCAGCCGAGTTCCGGCGCATCGAGCCGTCGCTCGAGGACGTCTTCATCGCGCTCATCCGCAAGGAGGAGGCAGCATGAACGGCAACGGCGTCGCTGTCGAAGTCCGCGACCTGGTCAAGCGCTTCGGCGATTTCGTCGCCGTCGATCACGTCTCGCTCACCGTCGGCCGCGGGGAGATCTTCGGTTTTCTGGGTCCCAACGGCGCGGGCAAATCGACCACCATCCGCATCCTTTGCGGCCTGCTCAGCCCCACCAGCGGCAGCGCCACGGTGGGCGGCTACGACGTGGCCACGCAATCGGAGGCCATCAAGCGCAACATCGGCTACATGTCGCAGANNCGCCTGCTCGCCGGCGGCTGGAAGCAGCGCCTGGCCCTGGGCTGCGCCATCCTGCACGAGCCGCCGATTCTGTTCCTGGACGAGCCGACCTCCGGTGTCGACCCCATCGCCCGCCGCGGTTTCTGGGACCTCATCTACCAGCTCTCCGAGGCCGGCCACACCGTCTTCGTCTCCACGCACTACATGGACGAGGCCGAGTACTGCCACCGCCTTGCCCTCATGTACCGCGGCAGGATCGTCGCCCTGGGCGCGCCCGAGGAACTCAAGCGCTCGCTCACCTCGCACCACCTGATGCACCTCGAATCCTCGGACCCGCTCGAAAGCATGAAGGCGCTCGATGCCACCGAGGGCATCCTGGACGTCGCCGTCTTCGGCGGCGGCCTGCACGT